>DZAU01000031.1 GCA_022729635.1 Flavobacterium psychrophilum | reverse complement strand
TTTTATGGTTTCCAGTTTGCTGATAATTTCAAATTTATCCAACGTTTTCTTTTGTCCTTCTTTCAAATGTGTTCTGGCACCTTCGAGCGTAAAACCTCTTTCCTTAACCAAATGATAAATCAATTGCAGGTTTTTTACATCTTCGGGCGTAAACATTCGATTGCCTTTGGCATTTTTTTTTGGTTTTAGAATGTCAAATTCATTGTCCCAAAAACGAATAAGCGAAGCATTTACATCAAAAGCTTTGGCTAATTCGCCAATGCTGTAATATCTTTTGTCTGGCGATAATTCTATATGCATATTCTTTTTGTTTAAACAAATTTCTTTAAATTCTTCCAACTTCCAACTTCCAACTTCCAACCTAAAAACTAGTCAAATGATTGATTTTCTTGATTGGCTAATTGTGCAATGGCAACATATTCTACCGCCGAAATATTTCCGTAATAAAAATTAAGCGGATTCACAACTTTCCCGTTTTTATGCACTTCGTAATGCAAATGTGGCCCTTCCGATCTTCCTGTGTTTCCTACATAACCTATAATATCACCTCTATTAATGCGCTGTCCGGCTCTACATTTATATTTACTTAAATGGGCATACAATGTTTCATACCCAAAACCGTGTCGAATCACAATATGATTTCCAAAACCAGAAGCCGTATTATCGGCTCTCGCTACAACTCCATCTCCTGTTGCATAAATTGGAGTTCCGGTTTTTGCCGTAAAATCCATTCCTTCGTGCATTTTTCTTGCCTTGGTAAAAGGATCCGTGCGATAACCAAAACCAGAAACCATACGTTTTAAATTTTCGTTTCTCACGGGTTGAATTGCTGGAATTGCAGCTAGTAATTTGTCTTTGGCTTTCGCCATTTTCAAAATATCATCCAATGATTTCGACTGAATGACCAATTCTTTTCGGAGTACATCAATACGTTTTGTAGTGTTTATTACTAATTGAGAATTGTCATATCCTTCTAACTCCTTATATCTTTGAACTCCTTTGAAACCTGCTTTTCTTTCCTCTTTCGGAATCGCCGATGCGTTAAAATACACTCTATATAAATTATTGTCTCGATCTTCAATAAAATCAATTACATCCTCAACCTGATCCATTTTTTTGTTCAAAATGGCATAACGCAATTTCAAATTCTCGATTTCTCTTTTTTGTAAACGATTTTTTGGAGTTTCAAAATACGGAGTGTTCAATAAAACAACGAAACTTAAAAAACCAAACAATCCCGAAGCCACTAAAAACAACAAAACAACTCCAATTTTCTTTCTCGTTTTTGTGATTATTTTTCGATAGGCCAGATTTTCGGAATCGTAATAATATTTTACTTTCGCCATATTTTAAAATACCCTATTTTTGCACTTTGCAAAAAGGTTAGTCGAACAAATTTAATAAATGTTTCATTTGTTACACCCTTTTTTCAATAATAAATAAAATAATGTGCCTTTTCCAGCTATTCGTTGGGATTTGTCATTGTGAGGAACGAAGCAATCTCATCAAAGTTTGCCTAATTGCTTGCAGTTACAGGATTTCCACTGCTATCTGGGGCAAAAAATAGCAAGATAATTAAAAAAAACTTTGTGCCTTAGAGCCTTAGTGGCAAATAAACAATAAAATGACATCAAAAGAAATTCGCCAGCAATTCCTAGATTTTTTCGAAAGCAAAGGACATTTAATTGTTCCCTCAGCTCCAATAGTTCTAAAAGATGATCCAACCCTGATGTTCAACAACTCAGGAATGGCGCAGTTTAAGGACTGTTTTCTTGGCAACGGAACTCCAAAAAGCAAAAGAATCGCCGACACCCAAAAATGCCTTCGGGTTTCGGGGAAACACAACGATTTAGAAGAAGTGGGAATTGATACCTATCACCACACGATGTTCGAAATGTTGGGCAACTGGTCTTTTGGCGATTATTTCAAAAAAGAAGCCATCACTTGGGCTTGGGAATTATTGACCGAAGTCTATAAAATCCCAAAAGATATTCTTTACGTTTCAGTTTTTGAAGGAAACCCGGCAGAAAACGTTCCATTCGATCAGGAAGCATTCGATATTTGGAAAACATTAATTGCTGAAGACCGAATTATTTTTGGCAACAAAAAAGATAATTTCTGGGAAATGGGAGACCAAGGCCCGTGTGGGCCGTGTTCCGAAATACATGTTGATATCCGTTCCGCCGAAGAAAAATCTTTGGTTTCAGGGAAATCTTTGGTAAACAATGACCATCCTCACGTGGTGGAAATTTGGAACAACGTATTTATGGAATTCAACCGTAAAGCTGATGGTTCGCTCGAAAAATTGCCGGCGCAACACGTCGATACCGGAATGGGATTCGAAAGACTTTGTATGGTTTTGCAAGGAGTTCAATCTAATTATGATACCGATGTTTTCACACCACTTATCAGAGAAGTCGAATTAATTACTGGAGCAAAATACACCATAAAAGCTTCAAACGAAGAAGAAGATAAAGTAAATATTGCGATTCGGGTTATTGCAGATCACGTTCGTGCCGTGGCTTTCTCCATTGCCGATGGTCAATTGCCTTCAAATACCGGCGCAGGTTATGTAATTCGAAGGATTTTGCGTCGTGCTATCCGTTACGGTTTCACCTTTTTGAATACCAAAGAACCTTTTATTTTTAAATTGGTTGAGACTTTGAGTAATCAAATGGGAGATTCTTTCCCAGAAATAAAATCACAAAAAACACTTTGCGCTAATGTGATTCGAGAAGAAGAAACTTCTTTTTTAAGAACATTAGATCAAGGCTTAGTTTTATTGGATAACATCATTTCTAATTCAAAAGAGACTACTATTTCAGGGAAAAAAGCGTTCGAATTATTTGATACTTATGGGTTTCCAATCGACTTAACCGCTTTAATTCTTTCGGAAAAAGGATTGCATTTAGACGAAACGACTTTCGAAATAGAATTACAAAAACAAAAAGAACGTTCCCGTGCAGCTTCTAAGGTGAAGGCTGGAGATTGGCAGATATTAGTTGATGATGAAGAGCAGGAATTCATAGGTTATGATTATACTGAAGCGAGAGTAAAAATCACTCGTTATAGAAAAGTGGAAAGTGTAAAAGACGGAGAAATTTACCAATTGGTTTTCAATATGACCCCTTTTTATCCGGAAGGCGGAGGGCAAGTTGGAGATACAGGAGGAATTGAAGAAGCAAATGGTGATGTAATTTATATTATTGATACCAAAAAAGAAAACAATCAGATTATTCATTTTACAAAAGAATTGCCCACGAACCTCACCGAAATTTTTAAAGTAATTGTTGCCCCAGACCGCCGAAGAAAAGCTGCGGCAAATCATTCTGCCACACATTTAATGCATCAAGCTTTGAGAAGTATCTTGGGAAAACATGTGGAACAAAAAGGGTCTTTGGTAAATCATAGTCATTTGCGATTTGATTTTTCGCATTTTGCTAAAATGACCGATAGCGAAATTCAAGAAGTGGAAAACTTTGTAAATGCCCGAATTCAGGAGCAATTGCCATTGATAGAAAGAAGAAATATTCCGTTTCAGGAAGCGGTTGAAGAAGGAGCAATGGCATTATTTGGCGAAAAATATGGAGACACCGTTCGCGCCATAAAGTTTGGTAAAAGTATGGAACTTTGTGGAGGAATTCATGTGAAAAATACGGCCGAGATTTGGCGTTTTAAAATTGTGTCTGAAGGTGCAGTGGCAGCCGGAATTCGTCGTATTGAAGCGATTACCAACGATGCGGTAAAAGATTACTTTGAAGAGCAGGAAAACACTTTGACCGAGGTTAAAAATGCACTGAAAAACCCGCAAGATGTGATGAAAGCCGTCTATTCTTTGCAAAATGAAAATCTAAAACTTAAAAAACAGTTGGAGGTTTTATTGAAAGATAAAGCCAAAAATTTGAAAGGAGAATTAGCTCAAGAATTGAAAGAAATAAATGGAGTTTTATTCCTTGCCAAACAAGTTGATTTGAGTCCAGAAGGCGCAAAAGATTTGGCTTATGAATTGGGAACTTTAGGGAAAAATATCTTCTTGGTTCTTGCTACAGCCGAAAATGAAAAACCAATGTTGAGCTGTTATATTTCGAAAGAATTAGTTGCCGAAAAAAACCTGAATGCAGGTCAAGTGGTTCGTGAATTGGGGAAATACATTCAAGGTGGTGGTGGCGGGCAACCGTTTTTCGCCACAGCCGGTGGGAAAAATTTGGCTGGAATACAGGAAGCTTTGGTAAAAGCAATAGAGTTTGTGAAATAAAAGTTGTATATTTATATTTCTAAACCTCAGAGGTTTGAAAAAATCCTTTGAGGTTTTTAAGCAAAATAAAAATGAGACGAGAAGAATTCATAACTAAAAACGCACATCTTTTTTGGTACATTAAGAAAGAGGCAATCCCAAAAATCAGCAATGATGTTTTGGTAGAATTTATCTTTAATTATGGCACTTGGGAAGATGTCAAAGAATTAATTAAAATTATTGGTTTTCAGGAATTAAAACGAGTTTACGACGGTATTACCGACAGGAAAATTGGAAATTATATTCCTGAAATGTTAGATTTAATGGGTAGAATTACACACAAATATGCATCTTGAAATTCTAAATAAAGAACAATTAGAACTTCTTCCAGTATTATCTCAATTCAAAAGAGAATATTATTTAGTTGGAGGAACTGCGATAGCTTTGCATATTGGCCATCGTGAATCTATTGATTTTGATTTATTTAAAGAAAAAGATATTCGGAAGAAAGATGTTTTTTCTAAACTTAAAAATATTGATTATAAGGTTTCGTTTGCCGATTATAATCAGTTGAATATGTTAGCCAAAGGAGTGAAAATTACTTTTTTTTCATTTCCTTATAAAGTCCCAGTTAGCTCTGAATTAAAAGGTATTGTCAAAATGCCCGATTTATTGACACTTGCTGCAATGAAAGCATTTGCTCTTGGCAGACGTGCAAAATATAAAGATTATGTTGATTTATATTTTATCATAAAATTTCATTATTCTGTTCAAGAAATTTCCGCAAAAGCTGCATTAATTTTTAAAGATCAATTTATTGAAAAACAATTTATTGCTCAACTCGGCTATTTCAAAGGAATAAATTACGATGAAGAAGTTACTTTTTTAACCCCAAATCCACCCACTGAAACCCAAGTTCAGGAGTTTTTAACTGAAATCAGTATTTCTGGATTAGATGTTTTATAATGCAATTCAGAACCCAAATATCCATTCCAAAAAGTAATGCTCCAATAGATTACAATTCTAAAATTGTGTCTTTAGGCTCTTGTTTTGCTGAAAATATCGGCGATAAATTCAACTTTTATAAATTTCAGAACACAACAAATCCTTTTGGGATAATTTTTAATCCCATTTCTATCGAAAAAATTATTTCTAAATCCATAAACTTAGAATTGTTTACAGAAAAAGACATCTTCTTTCTCAACGAACGCTGGCATTGTTTTGACGTGCATTCCGATTTGAGCAATGTTAATAAAGAAGATTTTTTGAATAATTTAAATCAATTGCTTCAATCTACAAAGCAGCAATTGCAGGAAGCAACTCACATCATCATCACTTATGGAACTTCGTGGGTTTATAGAAGTTTAAAAACCAACAACATTGTGGCGAATTGTCATAAAGTGCCTCAAAAGCAATTTAAAAAAGAAATTTTATCAGTTGAAACTATCGAAAAATCGATTCAAAATACTTTGGATTTAATCCAAAAAATAAATCCAAAAGTGAATTTCATATTCACAGTTTCGCCGGTGCGACACCTCAAAGACGGTTTTGTAGAAAATCAAGTAAGTAAATCAAACTTAATTACTGCAATTCATCAAATTTTGAATATTCCAATGAGAGTTCCCCCTTCGGGGGTTAGGGGGCTTTTCCCTTCCTACGAAATTATGATGGACGAACTTCGGGACTATCGTTTTTATGCCGAAGATATGCTGCATCCAAGCCAAGTGGCGATAGATTATATCTGGCAGCGATTTTCTGAATCCACTATTTCTCAAGAAAGTCATTCGATTATGGATGAGGTCGAGACGATTCAAAAAGGATTGGCTCACCGACCTTTTAATCCAAATTCAGAAGAACACAAAAAATTTCTTGGTAATTTGAATCAAAAAATCAATACTTTAGCATTGAAATTCCCAAGTATAAAATTTTAAAATGGCAAAATATATTCCGACAAATCCAAGTCTCTTTGGAAAAATAGAAGAAATCAGAAAATGGGTAATGCTAATTCTTATAACTCTAGTGTTTTTCTTTGGATACAAATTTTTCACTACCAAAAGCGAAACCTCTACGGTGGAATACGACACGGCTTTAATTCAAGAGCAAATCAAAAACGTGGGTAAATTAGTGGTTACCGAAGGACATTTTTCGCAAGTAATGACATATAAAGACAAGAAAGAGACCTATATTCCGGGTTTAACTTTTGATAAAAAAGCGTTGGTTGTCATTAATGCCGAAGTAGCGGTAAGTTTCGATTTGAGTAAAGTAAAATATGATATTGACGCAAAAAATCAAACAGTTACGATAACCAATATCCCCAAAGAAGAAATAAAAATAAGTCCGGATATTAAATATTACGACACCGAATCATCAACATTTAATGAATTTACCGGCGACGATTATAACAAAATAAATAAAATTGTAAAGGCAAATCTAGCCAAGAAAATCGAAAAATCTTCCTTGAAATCCAATGCTAAAAACAGATTGATAAGCGAATTATCTAAAATTTTGATAGTGACCAATACTATGGGTTGGAAGTTGAAATATGATGGCGAAGTAGTGAATAACACAAGTGTATTTCAACAAAAATTAAAAAATTAAGACGTTCTTAAGCACATTACAAAAAGCGAACAGTATATTCTAGTGATTTAAAACCTGTCAAAAGAAATTTTGATAAGTAATCTAGCCCATAGTTGAAAACACTTACTGATCTTTTTCTATGTTTTTTATTTCTGTTTTTTGAATGTTTTCATACTGAAAGTCCCCAATTTTATAGTACATACAAATGCAATCATTGTTAGTGAGAATAGCTTTTCTAATCTTTCTAAATCTGTTACATGTGCATCTGCAAATAAGATACCGATTGTATATTCAATATAGTCCAATTCTATTGTACTATTTTTATATAATACCGAGAAATCGGCAGCATTTTTCCAGAACTCTTTAGATTATATAAAAAATCAAAATCAAGATGTAAATTATCGTTTAACCCCTACAATTACACCCAAAGATTTTCACTTTAGCCTACCCTAAACCTAAAACAAAAAAACTATCTTTACACCATGGAAAAAGAACATCTAATATTCGGGATAAGAGCCATAATTGAGGCAATCCAAGCAGGCAAGGAAGTCGATAAAGTTTTCATTCAAAAGGAAATTTCCGGCGATTTGATGAAAGATTTGATGAAAGTGATGAAACGTGCCAATATAAATTTCTCTTATGTTCCTGTAGAAAAACTGAATCGATTAACACCCAATAATCATCAAGGCGCAGTAGCCTCTATTTCACCAATCGGTTTTATAGACTTGGAGCATTTAGTTGAAGCTACTGTTGAATCAGGAAAAGTGCCTTTGTTTCTGATTCTGGATCAAATATCCGATGCTCGTAATTTTGGTGCCATCATTAGAACTGCCGAATGTACAGCTGTTAATGGAATTATAGTCCAAAAAGCAGGTTCGGCTCCGGTAAATGGCGATACCGTAAAAACTTCGGCTGGTGCAGTGTTTAATGTGCCTATTTGCAAAGTAGAACACATCAAAGATGCTATTTTTTACCTGCAAGGTTCTGGCATAAAAACCGTTGCAGCCACTGAAAAAACTGAACAAACTATTTATGACATTTCGCTAAACGAAGCTGTTGCCATCATTATGGGTTCAGAAGATAGGGGAATTAATCCTTCGGTGCTTAAAATTGTGGATGAAAAAGCCAAACTTCCAATGTTCGGAACGATAGGTTCCCTAAATGTATCGGTAGCTTGCGGTGCTTTTTTATATGAAGCGGTAAGACAGAGAAGTTAAAGATTTCTGAATGAAGATTAACGATTTTTTATTTCAGATTTAGAATAAAAAAATGAATTAAGATTCCGGTTTTGATTCATTTTTTTCGTTTTCAACGATAGTGTAATCTACTGGGGAACTTGAAGAAAAATAGGGAGGAAATTCGTCGTCAAGTTCAACTATCGGGATATTTACAAAGTTTCCGTTTTCATCAAAACGTTGCATAAACTTATCATCCATTGGGTTAAAATCCGGATGTTCCCAATCGTATTTGATTATCTTCTTAAATTCTGGCGTCTTGTAAATTATCGAAAGGACGAAGCCTGCAATCAATCCTGCCAAATGTCCTTCCCAAGAAATTTTATCATCCACCTTTGGAAAAACATACCAAACCATGCCTCCATAAACCACAACAACGGCCAATGACAAGGCAACTAATCTGTAATATTTAGTTTGAATTCCTTTGAAAAAAATAAAACTGACTAAGACGTAGATTAATCCGCTGGCACCAATATGATAACTATTTCTGCCAATTACCCAAGTTATTAATCCCGAAAGTAAAATTCCATAACCAATAACCGCAAAAGACTGTTTGGAATAAAAAAAGCGCAAAGCAGCCAACAAAATCAATAACGGAATGGAATTGTTATACAAATGATTTATGTCTGAATGGATAAAAGGACTAAAAACAATACCCTGCAAACCCGAAAATGTTCTCGGGAAAATACCATTTTCATTAAAGTCAAAATCAAATTTTATCTCTAACCAATACAAAAACCACAAAAACCACACAAAAAAAAGCGGGAGAGCAATTACAGAATTGGAATATTTGAAATGGTTGTCGTTCATTGAGAAATTTTAGAGTTTAGACCTGCCGGCAGGCGGGTTTTAGATTGTTCAAAAATGAATCCAAAACTAATATAGTGCTATTTTGTCATATTTAGTAAAAAGAGAATAGAAAATAGAAAATAAACGGAATAAGTTTATTATAATATCTTTAGATTTGGTAGTTGTAATATCATAAATTTGTGATTCATCAAATCTAAAATCTAAAGCAACTTGGAAGCACCATTGGCAGAACGCATTCGCCCACAAAAACTGGAAGATTACATTAGTCAATCCCATTTGGTTGGGCCAAGTGGCTCGCTGACCCAGCAAATTTCAAAAGGAATTATTCCGTCATTGATTTTTTGGGGACCGCCAGGAACCGGGAAAACGACTTTGGCACAGATAATTGCCCAAGAATCAAAGCGTCCTTTTTATATTTTGAGTGCCATCAATTCGGGTGTGAAAGACATTCGCGATGTGATTGAAAAAGCCAAGCAAAGTGGCGGACTTTTTACCGCTAAAAATCCAATTCTATTTATTGACGAAATTCACCGTTTTAGTAAATCACAACAGGATTCTTTATTGGCGGCTGTAGAAAAAGGATGGATAACGCTCATTGGTGCCACGACAGAAAATCCTAGTTTTGAAGTTATTCCTGCTTTATTATCGCGATGCCAAGTGTATATTTTGAATGCTTTTACCAAAGATGATTTAGAAACTTTGTTGCATCGTGCCTTGAAAACGGATGCTTTTTTGGTAACAAAAAACATTAAACTGACCGAAACCGAAGCTTTGATTCGCCTTTCTGGTGGCGATGGACGCAAACTATTAAATATTTTTGAATTGGTCGTAAACGCTTCTAATGAAGAAGATATTGAAATCACGAATGACCGAGTTTTTGAACTCGTTCAGCAAAACACAGTTTTATATGACAAAAGTGGAGAACAACATTATGACATCGTTTCGGCATTTATAAAATCCATTCGTGGCAGTGATCCAAATGGTGCCGTTTATTGGCTCGCAAGAATGATTGAAGGCGGTGAAGACGTGAAATTTATTGCCAGAAGAATGCTGATTTTATCCAGTGAAGATATTGGAAATGCCAATCCAACGGCGTTTATAATGGCCAATAATACTTTTCAGGCCGTTGCCACCATTGGTTATCCCGAAAGTAGAATTATTTTGAGTCAATGTGCGGTTTATCTGGCAACATCGCCTAAAAGTAACGCTTCATATATGGCAATTGCCAATGCGCAGCAATTGGTCAAACAAACTGGTGATTTGCCTGTTCCAATACATTTGCGCAATGCTCCAACAAAACTAATGAAGGAATTGGGTTATGGCGAAGAGTATAAATATTCACACGAGTATGCCAATAATTTTGCGGAACAAGAATATTTGCCCGATGCCATTTCTGAAACTTTACTTTACAATCCAGGAAATAATTCCAGAGAAAATGCTAGCAGAGAATTTTTGAAAAATCGTTGGAAAGATAAATATGGGTATTAGTTGGAAGTTAGAAGTTGGAAGTTAGAAGTTAAAAGACTATTTTACTTTTTCGAGTGTTCTATCAAATTTTGATAAATTTGTTTCTCAAATTCACTTAATTTTCTTGTTTCTTTTAATTTTAAATCATAACTTCTTCTTTTTGTTTCTTCAAAAACATAAACAGAATCAAGCTCTATATAATACAAATCCAAACCATGCTTACTTTCCCTTGAAATATATTCATAGATGAAATCTGGATCTTTTCTTCCATTGTCATTATTACAGAAGAAACCTTTTTTAAGTGAACATCGATAAACGGTTTTATTGTACAAAAGCCTTTTGTCACCAAAATTTTCTTTATTACCATTTATCAATAAATAAGTATCTTGTGCATCTATAAATGTATCAAAATATCTGTATGAATTACAACTATAAAACAAAAAGACAAATAGTGACAAAAAAATCACAAACCATATATTGGTTGATTTAAAATTCATATCAACTTTTCTAAAAATTAATGAATACCTGAATAGTAATTTATAAAACTCCAACAAAATTAAATTCTAAAACGTAACCTCCACTTTCTCGAAAATAAATTTATCACCTTGGTACTATTCATAAAACCTTATATTTTTACTTTTCTATAATCTTGCAAAGTTGAAAAAATATCCAATATATAAATTCTATTTTCTTCAATTCTATATACTATTTTGTAATTCTATTTTGGGAAAAATCTAATTTTTTCAGAATTAAATAATGGTTCTTTTGGATTTTTTTCGGGGAAAATATTTAATTTTTCTCCTAAATCAAACAAAGTATCAATGACTAAATCAGCATTTTGCGGGCTTTCTGCAAAAATATAATCATAAATTGACTGCATAGAAGATATAGAATCTTCTGACCATTCAACTGATTTCATTTGCGTTTCAATTTGCCTTTAGCCTCCTTTGTTGATAACCAATAGCTCCAGAATCTGAAGCAATCATTATTTCGTCTAAATGATTTTTATATTCTTTTACAGAAAGTGATTTTCCAGAAGTTGTGTATGTAAAAACATCTTTATCTAGCAATTCTTCTATCTGATTTAATAATTTAAAATCCGATATATCCAAAATTCTATGAACAATATTGTTGCACTGCGTGGTTAGTTTCATAACTTTATTTTTTAATAAAATTTATTTTTTAAAACCCTAAAATTTAACATCCACTTTCTCAGAAATTAATTTGTCTCCTTGATAATATTCAAAAAACCATTGATTGTCTTTTGAGACTAAAACTCCTTGAACGTTTCCTTTTGTTGCCATAAAACTGGCAGGATTAGAAGTTTTATATACTTTCATAACCACTTTTGGTTCACTGTCAATCAATTGATATCCGTAAGATGTTGGTTGAGCATAAAGTAAATCAGCCTTTTTATTTTCTGAAATATTTGTCGCTTTTTCCTCATTTTTAGCAGCCACAGCAGGAACTGCCACCACAGGAACTGAGGCTGCAACAACAGGAACAGCCACCGGAATCACTGGAGTTGGGACTGAAGTTTCAGAAACTGATTGCGAAGCTGCTGCCGGTTTTGAACTAAAATTTGTGTTTCCGTTGTATTTATAATTCAAAGCGTAAACCGATTTAAAAGCTTCATTCAATGCTTCGGCATAAGATTTTTCCCAATCTTTTTCCCTGCTTTTTCCTGTAACCGACTGATAAACTACAACTCCATAACAATCTTTAAAAGTGATGTAAAGTTTGGTCACCAAAAAGGAATTCTCTTTCTTTACATCAACATACAACAAAGCACATCGATCAGAAAACTCTACCGGAATTGTTTCGTTGGCATAAAAAGCATTAAAACCCGCTTTTTGTAAATTCAATTTAGTAATTGTTTGAAGGCGATATTGATTTTCTGTTTTAAGAAATTCATATTTCATTGGGATAATTGCTCCTTTATAATCATTAATCGTTTGAGAAAAGCCATAACCAGCTACAAATAACATTAAGAATAGGAATCGTGTTTTCATAATTTATAAATATTTTTTTAGTTCTGATAAATGGTGTATTTGTTTAATGTTTTCTGCAACTTGGGCATTATTTTCATTGAATAAAATAGCGTCTAATCCTGCGTCTAGCGCTCCTTGAACATCAGCCTCAATGCAATCGCCAATCATAATACTGTTTTCTTTTTTGGCTTCGGCCAAATCCAATGCGTATTCAAAAATCATTGAATTGGGTTTTTTCACTCCTGCCATTTCTGAATTAGTAATGGTTTTGAAATAATGCGAAATATACGAATTATCTAATTTGTTTCCTTGAATTTCGGCAAAACCATTGGTAATAATATGCAAATTATATTTGGGTTTCAAATAGTCCAAAATTTCAATTGTTCCATCAAATAAATGATTAAATTTTGGCAAATAATGAATGTATTCTACAGATAATAAATCGATTAAACTATCTGAAATTGAATACTCTAACAAGTCAAAAGTATCTTTCAGTCTTCCGTAACGCAACTGTTTTTGAGTCACTTCATCTTTGCGATACCTTTCCCAATATTCTCTGTTTATTGGTATGTAAAAAGAAAGGAAACTTCCCATATCCACAGGTATTTCCTGAATTTTAAAAATCGTTTCGAATGCCAATGCCGAGTTTTTTTCAAAATCCCAAAGCGTGTGGTCTAAGTCAAAGAATACGTCGGTTATATTTATTTTTGTGGTTTTCATTTTTTAAAAAATTCCATCATCGTTAAAACTATAAAACCCATTTTCGGTAATAATGATATGGTCAAGGACGTTAATGTCTAAATTTTGACCTGCTGCTTTTAATTTTTTCGTGATTTGCTTGTCGGCATCACTGGGAATCAAAGTTCCCGATGGATGATTATGACAGAGAATCAGTGCTGTTGCACCCATTTCGAGTGCTGGTTTAAACACCAATCGCACATCGACCAAAGTTCCTGTAATTCCGCCTTTGCCCAACTGCGATTTTGTAAGCACTTTATTCGAATTATTCAAGTACAAAACCCAAAATTCTTCGTGGGGCAATTCGCCAATGATGGGTTGCATCAATTCGAAAATCATTTTGCTGGACGTGATTTTCTTCAATTCGACCGCATCTTCTGCCCTTCTTCGTCTTCCCAATTCCATTGCGGCCATAATCGAAATAGCTTTGGCCTCGCCTATTCCTTTGAAATTCATCAATTGTTGAATGGTCAATTTCCCTAAGGCATTCAAGTTGTTATCGACACTTGCCAAAATGCGTTGGCTCAATCCCACCGCCGACTCATTGCGACTTCCAGAACCAATCAAAATGGCAATCAATTCGGCATCGCTCAAAACACTTTTGCCTTTCAGCATTAGTTTTTCACGGGGTTTATCGTCTTCGTGCCAATTTGTTATCGGGAAGTTATTTTGTTCCATTATTGTACGAAAAAAGTATAATCATCGTTAGAATTAAAAAATTAAAAGTAATGAAAGCATTTTATTTTTTAGCTTTTGCACTAACATTTTTTGGTTCTTCTAACAAAATAAAAAAGAGATTCCTACGGAATGACAAATAGTGTATTCTATTATATTATTCAATCAAGCTCTTTACCTCATCAAAATTCAATCCTCCATAATTTCCGGAACTCATCAACAACAAAGCAGAATTTTCGAAATTGAGATTGAAAAGATAGTCTTTAAAATCCTTTGGATTGGTATAAATAATCAAATCTTCACGGTTGAATGCTTTAGCAATTTGCTCGTAAGTTACTTCTTCGAGTTGCTTAATTTTTACTGCATCGGGCGAATAAAAAACCACGGCAACATCGGCATACTCTAATGCGCCTTCGTATTCTTTCAAGAATTCGGCATTCAAACTACTGTAAGTATGCAATTCCAAACAAGCAATTAAAGTTCGATTTGGATATTGTTCTTTCACCGCTTTTGTGGTGGCGGCGACTTTGCTTGGCGAATGGGCGAAATCTTTATAAGCCACTTTGCCTTTTCCTTCAGCTATTTTTTCCAATCGTTTTGATGCTCCTTTGAAACTGGCAATCGCTTCATAAAAATCGGCTTCATCAACGCCCATATTCTGGCAAATCCATTTGGCTCCAGCCAGATTATTCAGGTTATGTGCTCCAAAAACCTCGATTGGCATTGCTCCTTCCGGGGTCTCTAATAAAGTAACTCCGTCTTTCACTTCATATTTTGGAGTTAAATAAGGTATTTTTCGAATTGGATTTGTAGCAGCTTCTGCAACACGTTTCACTTCTGGATCTTCTTCATTATACACCAATATTCCGCCATTAGTGATTTTTTCGATAAATATTTCGAACTGTTCTACATAGAAATTGTATGTTGGAAAAACATTGATATGATCCCAAGCAATTCCTGAAATCAAGGCGATATTCGGCTGATACAAATGGAATTTTGGTCTTCTGTCTATTGGCGAAGACAAATATTCATCACCTTCGAGAACTATAAAATCGTTTTCTTCGGTGAGATGTACCATTGTGTCGAAGCCTTCGAGTTGTGCGCCAACCATATAATCGACTTCAATATTGTGATAGTGCATCACGTGCAAAATCATTGAAGTAATTGTGGTTTTTCCGTGCGAACCACCAATAACCACACGGGTTTTATTTTTAGATTGTTCGTATAAAAACTCGGGATAGGAATAAATCTTCAACCCTAATTCTTGGGCTTTCAACAATTCCGGATTATCCGCTTTGGCATGCATTCCGAGAATTACAGCCTCAATATCCTGGGTGATTTTTTCGGGAAACCAACCTAATTCTGCGGGTAAAATTCCCTTATTGGCCAAACGTGTTTTCGAAGGTTCAAAAATAGCGTCGTCGCTTCCTGTAACTTTGTACCCTTTGTTGTGTAAGGCTAAAGCCAAATTGTGCATTGCGCTTCCGCCAATGGCGATAAAATGAAGCCCCCTAACCCCCGAAGGGGGAATTGAAACATTATCTTTTTTACTATTAGTATTCATACTATTTTCAAATTTATTTTTTATCAAATATTTTCAAACTCTTTGAAGTTCCCCTTCCTGGGGTTAGGTGACTTTTTTTTTATACAAATTGGCTAGCATTTCAGGTCCCGCTTTTGAACTTCCAAGGGCAATTGCTTTTTTATATAGGATTTCAGCATTTGTATATCGTTTATAATATTCTTCGATATATCCTTTTGAAAGATAGCCATCAACAGGAGATATTTTTTGCAATTTATTAGAAAATAAAACTGCTTTTTTTTCGCTTCCGCCAAAAATTCTTGGCAACTCAAGATAATAAATAATCAATGCCCAATGAGCATCTATATGATTTGATTCCAGTTGAATGGCTTTTTCGAATGAATCTTTTATTGGATTTATCAAACCAATTGCCATGATTTTATTTCCACTGGAAGCTTTCATCCCAAGAGCGCCGCCGTATTTATAATAATAATTGGCTTCGGTTGGTCTTAATTCTTTTAATTTTTTATAATAGTATATGGCTTTGTCCCAAGATTCATTATACCCTGCAATATCTCCCAGATATTCAATCGTTTTCAAATTATTAGGATTTTCTTTTAAAACCTTTTCGAAAAAAGGCTGAGCTTGAACGAATTTTTTCTCTCTAAAAAGTTTCTCTCCCTTTTCAAAATTGGATTGTGAAAATGCAAAAAAAGGAACTAATGCAAAGAATACTATAATTTGTTTCATTTTTCAAAAATAGGGAATTTTATAAATGTAATCCTGAAACGCTAAAAAAGGTTTAGTTTTTTTCATAAAAAAAACCGTTTCATTTGCTTGAAACGGTTTTAATAAATTTGAAGAAAGCAATTTAATCATTCAACATTTTCCATAATTTGTCTTTCAACTCCTGTAAACCTTGCTGGGCAACGGATGAAATGAACATATACGGAATGTCTTTAAATTCCTTGTCTAATTGTACTTTCAACTCGGCTTTGAGTTCATCGTCGAGCATATCGCATTTTGAGATGACCAAAAGACGCTCTTTGTCCAGCATTTCGGGATTGTATTTTGTCAATTCGTTTACCAGAATTTCGTATTCCGCTTTGATGTCTGGTGTGTCAACAGGAACTAAAAAAAGTAAGGTTGAATTTCTTTCAATGTGACGCAAGAAATAATGCCCCAAGCCTTTTCCTTCGGCTGCACCTTCGATAATTCCCGGAATATCGGCAATTACAAAGGATTGAAAATCGCGGTAAGCCACGATTCCAAGATTGGGTTTTAAAGTCGTAAACGGGTAATCGGCAATTTTTGGTTTGGCCGAAGTCAAAACCGATAATAAAGTTGATTTTCCAGCATTTGGAAAACCCACCAAGCCAACATCTGCAAGGACTTTTAGTTCTAAAACCACGTCCATTTCTGCTCCCAGTAATCCTGGCTGTGAATATCTTGGCGTCTGGTTAGTCGAACTTCTGAAATGCCAGTTTCCCAAACCTCCTTTTCCTCCTCGAGAAAGAATTTGTTTCTCGCCATCTTCAGTAATTTCGAATAAAACCTCGCCGGTTTCTTTGTCTTTTACAACTGTTCCCAAAGGAACTTCGATGTATTTGTCTTCGCCATCGGCACCGGTACTTCTGTCGCCTCCGCCATCGCCACCGTGACCGGCTTTGATGTGTCGGGCAAATTTTAGATGAAATAAAGTCCAAAGTCCTTTGTTACCCACCAAATAAACGTGTCCGCCACGACCACCATCACCACCATCAGGCCCGCCTTTTTCGATAAATTTTTCTCTATGTAAATGAGTAGATCCTTTCCCTCCTTTTCCGGAAGAAACATATATTTTTACGTAATCTACAAAGTTCCCCTCAGTCATAATCTCTTTTGTTTTACAAAAAAATCTAAAAAAAATACCTGACAGCCACTGGCCGTCCTCCTTTTAATTTCAAATCTTCAGTCATTTTTTAGTATTTAGTATTAAGTGGTCAGTGATCAGTATTTAGTGGTCAGTGTGTTTGCTGAATACTGAACACTATTATTTCAAGGCTTTCACCATCACTTTATCAATCTTCACGCCATCCATATCAATGACTTCCAACTCAAATTTTTGCCAAATCAACTTCTCGCCCTCTTTTGGAATATGTGAAAGTTCGGTCATTATTAACCCACTCACGGTGGTCACTTCGTAGTCATTGATTAATTCGTCTAATTCAAAATAGGTCAAGAAATCGTGTAAGGAATAGTGTCCGTCAACCATCCAGGTTTCGTCTTCTCTTTCTATTAATTTAAAATCTTCTTTATAAAAATCAGAAGCATTGCCAACTAAGGCTTCCAGAATGTCGTTTAGGGTAATTATTCCTTGAAAAACGCCATATTCATCAGAAACAAAAGCATAATGAATGCCGGTTTTTTTGAAATTTTCCAATGCTTTGTAGGCAGTGGTTTGTTCCATCATAAATGGTGCTTCGGTTATTATATCGGGCAAATTGAAATTGGCTGCATCAATATTTGCAAAAATGCTTTTCAAATTTACAACTCCAACAATGTCATCGTGATTTTCTTCGTAAACCGGATAAATAGAATGTAATTCTTTGAGCATAAATTCCTTAACCTGACTTTTACTCGAATGCAGTGGCAACATTACCACCGATTTTCTGTGAGTCATCAATGAATTTATTTTTCTGTCGCCAATATGAAAAACACGCTCCACAATGTCTTGTTCAATTTCCTGAACTTCGCCCACTTCGGTTCCTTCTTTGATGATGGCTTTGATTTCTTCTTCGGTTACTTTGCCGTCGGCAGTGGGTTTTATTTGTAAAACTTTCAACAAAAATTCAGTCGAATGTGTCAACAACCAAATGAATGGAGCGGTAATTATTGAAATAATTTTCATTGGCAAAGCAACCGCTTTGGCAATTGATTCCGGGTGATTCAATCCAATTCTTTTTGGTAATAATTCGCCCAAAACCAAAGAAAAAAAGGTCAAAATCACAACAACAATTCCAACTGCAAGTGAATGTGCAAAAGGTTTTAGAATTTCAAATCCCGATACAAAAATCTCCACATCCTTTGTTATTTTATCGCCACTGTAAATCCCGGTTAGTATTCCTATAAGTGTGATTCCGATTTGAACTGTCGATAAAAATTTATTGGGTGAGTTTGCTAAATTTAAAGCCGTTTGGGCATTTTTATTGCCTTTTTTTGCAGCAGTTTCCAATCGGTTTTTCCGTGCCGAAATCAATGCGATTTCTGACATTGAAAAAACGCCGTTGAGGATGATTAAAAAAAGGATTATTAAAATTTCCAAGGTGATTTATTTTGTTTGAACTACTTTCTAGCCCAGATGTAAGCGAAAAGCCCGGAGTTTCAAAAACTTATTTTTCCTAACAGAAAAGAGCGACCAGAGGAAGCTCCTTTTATGGTTTGGAAAAATTGTTTTTGAATCGAGGACTTGTAGCGTTCAGCTGGAAATTGCTTCTATAAATTATCTATAATATTGCTTAATCGCTCCGTGATTTCGGCTATGGAACCAATACCGTTTACTGGATAAAATTTATTTTGTTCCTTATAATATTCAATTAAAGGTGCAGTTTTTTCGTTGTATTCCTGATACCTGTGTCTGATTTTTGCTTCATCCTGATCGTCAGATCTACCAGAGGTTTTTCCTCTTTCGAGTACACGATGAATTAGAATTTCGTCATTAGCTTCGAGGGCAATCGTGGCTGCAACTTTCCATTTTTTTGATGCCAGAAACTTATCTAATTCCTCTGCTTGCGCTAAAGTTCTTGGAAAACCGTCATATAAAAATCCGTTTGCGTCAAGATTATTATCTACCGAATCTTCGAGCATTTTGATAGTCAATTCATCAGGAACTAAATCGCCTTTATCCATATATTCTTTGGCTAACATCCCTAAATCTGTTTCATTCTTTATATTAAATCTAAAAATATCTCCTGTGGAAAGATGTTTTAAATTGTATTTTTCTTTTAAAAATTCGGCTTGAGTTCCTTTTCCTGCACCAGGTTTCCCAAATAAAACAATATTAATCATAATCGTATTCCCTTGTTATTCGTTTAGTTGATATACTTCTGGTAAATTTCTGCCTAATCCGTTATAGTCTAATCCGTAACCTACAATAAATTTATTTGGAATTCTGATTCCTATATAGTCTATTTTGATGTCTTTTTTGTATGCTTCCGGTTTAAAAAATAGTGTGGCAATCTTAAAATGTTTCACATTTTGTTTCTTGAATAAGTCTTTTAAAACTACCAAAGTATTTCCTGTATCAACAATATCTTCGATAACAATAACGGTTCTACCAGTCAAATCCTGATCTAAACCTATCAATTGCTTCACTTCATTTGTTGAAGTTGTTCCCTCATAAGAAGCCATTTTAATAAAACTCACTTCGCAAGGGGATTTATAATGCTTCATAAAGTCAGAAACCACCATAAAAGCACCATTCAAAACCCCAATAAATACGGGCACTTCATCGGTAAAATCATCTTCAACCAATGCGGCTATTTTTGCAATGGCAAAGTCTATTTCCTGTGCAGAAACAAACGGAACAAATTGTTTATCGTGTAATTGTATCACTTTTTCGATTTTAAAATAATTTGCAAAGATACTGAATTCTAAACTTTTAAAAAAACTGAATTTTTGTGTAAAAAAAAATAATTGTAAAAAAAATAATGCCCTTACATTTTTCCCGTTTATATATCAGGTAAATTATGAAGAAAATACAATAGCATTTCCCAATTCAATCATTATAAAGTATCTTTGCTCACAACAAACAACAACACGATGACACGAGCGAAGCGACTGCATTTGACCGTTAAAAAACAATAATAAATACAAATGAACTATTTTTCTTCCAATTTTAAGTTGGGAATTCTTGGCGGCGGACAACTTGGTAAAATGCTGTTATTTGACACCCGAAAATTCGATATTCAAACATACGTTTTAGATCCGAGCGAGAAAGCACCTTGCAAAATTGCCTGCAATAAATTTTTTCAAGGCGATCTAATGGATTTCGAAACCGTGTATAATTTTGGAAAACAAGTTGATGTTTTGACTTTTGAAATAGAATTGGTCAACCTCGAAGCTTTAGAAAAACTGGAAAACGAAGGAAAAAAAGTATATCCTTCACCAAAAACCCTGAAACTTATCCAAAACAAAGGAATCCAGAAAGAATTTTATTCTGAAAATAAAATCCCAACTTCTCCTTTTAAAAAGTTTTCCAATTTAGACGATCTGACCCGAGCATCAGCGAACTGGCGAAGCAAATCAGCAATCAGCAATCTAAAATCTAAAATCCAATTGCCTTTTGTCTGGAAATGCACGCAATTTGGTTATGACGGAAACGGCGTGAAAATCATTCGAACCATTGAAGATTTAAATAATTTGCCTGATGTAGAATGCATTGCCGAAGAAATAATTGATTTCAAAAACGAACTGGCTGTAATCGTTTGTCGCAGTCCTTCTGGCGAAATCAAAACCTATCCAGTTGTGGAAATGGAATTTCATCCCGAGGCCAACCAAGTGGAATATGTAATTTGTCCGGCTCGGATTGACGATAAAGTGGCGGCAAAAGCAAGAGAAATAGCACTCGATGTTTCCGAAAAATTCAATCACGTGGGACTTTTGGCTGTCGAAATGTTTCAAACTTTTAATGATGAAATCCTGATAAACGAAGTTGCGCCAAGACCACACAATTCGGGTCATTATTCTATAGAAGCGAGCTACACTTCGCAATTTGAGAACCATTTGCGAGCCATTCTTGATTTACCTTTAGGAAATACAGATAGTAAAGTTGCCGGAATTATGGTAAATTTGGTTGGTGAAGAAGGATTTTCGGGTGATGTAATTTATGAAAATATCGAAAAAATACTGTCTTGGGATGGTGTTACACCTCATATTTACGGAAAAAAGCAAACCCGTCCTTTCCGAAAAATGGGACACGTAACCATTGTGAATGAAGACATCAATGAAGCAAGACGGATTGCCGAGGATGTAAAGAATACGATAAGGGTGATAAGTAGTCAATAACAGTTACACAACTTTAAATAAAAATCATAAAATTCAAAAAGTATATACTAAAAAGATATACCTTTGTGATATTAATTTTTACATTATGAAAACAATTTCCCTAAAAATAGATGATTCCATTTATGGTGAGACAGAGAACATTGTCAAATCAATAAAAAAACCTAGAAATAGATATATTAACGACGCATTAGAATATTATAACAAGATGCAAAGTAGATTGATTTTACAAAAAAAATTACATTTTGAATCAAAATTAGTTTCAGAAAGTTCTATGGAGGTTTTAAAAGAATTTGAACAAATAGATACTTTACATGAATCAATATGAAATTTGGTTAGCCGATTTAAACCCACAAATCGGAACAGAAGCTGGAAAAATTCGCCCTGTAATAATTGTTCAAACCAATTTTTTGAATGAAATCACACATCCTTCGACCATAATTTGTCCAATAACAACTAAACTCAATAATGAATCTGAAATTTTAAGAATCCGAATTAACAAAGGCAACTGTGGTTTGAACGAAAATAGTGATATTATGATTGATCAAATTCGAGCCATTGATAATTCAAGATTTATCAAAAAAATTGGTTTTGTAACCAAAGAAATGAAGCTAAAAATTCAAGAAAACATCAAATTTGTTTTAGATTTCCAAATATAAAATCCAATGAAAGTAGCCGTAATAATGGGAAGCATGAGCGATATGCCCGTAATGCAAGAAGCCATAGACATCCTGAAAGGTTTCGACATAGAAATCGAAGTCGATATTGTTTCGGCACACAGAACGCCCGAAAAATTGTTCGATTTTGGCAAAAAAGCCCACACTCGAGGCATTTCGGTTATTATTGCCGGTGCTGGTGGGGCGGCACATTTGCCGGGAATGGTCGCCTCAATGTCTCCACTTCCAGTAATTGGAGTTCCCATAAAATCCAGCAATTCTATCGATGGCTGGGACAGCGTTTTGTCGATTTTGCAAATGCCTGGCGGTGTTCCTGTGGCAACAGTTGCGCTAAACGGAGCCAAAAACGCCGGAATTCTAGCCGCTCAAATCATAGGAACTTCTGACAAATGTGTTTTAGACAAAATCATTCTTTATAAAGAAGGTCTAAAAGATACTGTCAATAAATCTTCCGAAAATTTAAAAAAATAATTTTTTCAGAAGCTTAATCCCGCTATTCGTTCCAAGCTTTTTCGTTTCAAACCATTTTTGTAATTTTATAAAAAGAGCTTCTTTCAGTCGCTTTTTTATAAAAACAAAAATTGGTTTTCCTCTTCAAAAGGCTTTCCACTGCTATCGGGGCTAAACTCAATAAACTAAACAAACCTACACCGTTTTAAAAACGGTATAGATTTAAAATCTAAAAAATAATGAGCATCTTAACTCACCATTTCAATACAAAATACAACACTGCGCCTTTTTCGAAAATAAAGAACGAAGACTTTTTGCCAGCTTTCAAAAAAGGAATCGAACTGGCGAAAGCTGAAATTAACGAAATTGTAAATAATCCAATACAACCCACTTTCGAAAATACGATTGAAGCTTTGGCATTTAGCGGTACTATTTTAGACCGAATTTCAAGTATCTTTTTTAACCTGAATTCGGCAGAAACCAGCGACGAAATCCAGAAAATAGCACAGGAAGTTTCGCCTTTGTTGTCCGAATTTGGAAACGATATTCGACTTAATCCAGAATTATTCGCGAGAGTAAAAGCAGTTTACGAGCAACGAGAACACTTGAAACTCAACCCGGAACAAACCACGCTTTTAGACAAAAAATACAAAAGTTTTTCCAGAAACGGAGCTAATTTGTCGGATGATAAAAAGACGCAATTAAGAGAAATCGACAAAGAATTATCAAAGTTGAGTTTGCAGTTTGGCGAAAATGTTTTGGCCGAAACCCACGCTTTCGAATTGCATATTACAGACGAAAATGATTTGGCCGGTTTACCCGAAGGAACTCGTGAAGCCGCTCGTTCATTGGCTAAAAGCAAAGATGCAGCAGGCTGGATTTTTACTTTGGATTATCCCAGTTATATTCCGTTTGTGACATACTCCGACAACCGCGAATTGCGCAAGAAAATGGCAATTGCCTTTGGAGCAAGAGCATTCCAGAACAATGAATTCGACAATCAGGAAATTGTTTTGAAAATAGCCAAATTGCGTTTCGACAGAGCGCAAATTTTAGGTTACAAAACCCATTCTCATTTTGTTCTCGAGGAACGAATGGCGGAAACTCCAGAAAAAGTAATTTCATTTTCGAATGATTTATTGGCAAAAGCCAAACCGGCAGCCGAAAAGGAATTTGCACAATTAACGGCTTTCGCCAAGGAATTGGACGGAATAGAACAACTCGAAAAATGGGACGGCGCTTATTATTCAGAAAAATTGAAACAACAATTATTCAATTTAGATGATGAAATATTGAAACCGTATTTCCAATTGGAGAAAGTTTTGGACGGTGCTTTCACGGTCGCACAAAAATTATACGGCATCACGTTCGAAGAAATTTTCGAAATTGACAAATACCACGAAGACGTAAAAACCTACGAAGTAAAAGACGAAAACGACCAATTAGTGGCGGTTTTCTATGCGGATTTCTTCCCGAGAAAAGGCAAACGAAACGGCGCTTGGATGACGTCTTTCAAATCACAATATATAAAAAAGAATGTAAATGAAAGACCTCATATTTCAATTGTGTGCAATTTTACGCCACCAATTGTCACTTCAGAGAAATCAGAAGCCAAACCATCTCTTTTAACATTCAACGAAGTAACGACTTTGTTTCACGAATTTGGTCACGCTTTGCACGGGATTTTGGCAAACACGGTATATTCAAGTTTGTCTGGAACTTCGGTTTATTGGGATTTTGTGGAGTTGCCAAGCCAGATTATGGAAAACTGGTGTTACGAACCGGAAGCCTTGGCTTTGTTCGCTTATCACTATGAAACCGGCGAAATGATTCCGATGGAATTAGTCAACAAAATCAAGGAAAGTGCTAGTTTTCAGGAAGGAATGGCAACGATGCGCCAGTTGAGTTTTGGATTATTGGATATGGGTTGGCACGGACAAGATCCTACGAATATTACAGGCATTAAATCTTTTGAAATCGAGCAATTTGCCAGTACGCAATTGTATCCTGACGTAAAAGAAAATGCTATGAGTACGGCTTTTTCACATATTTTTCAAGGTGGATATTCGTCTGGATATTACAGCTACAAATGGGCGGAAGTTCTCGATGCCGATGCTTTTGAATATTTTCAGGAAAAGGGAATTTTCAACAAAGAAGTGGCGACAAAATTCAAGGAAAATGTGCTTTCAAAAGGCGGAACCGAACATCC
>DZAU01000168.1 GCA_022729635.1 Flavobacterium psychrophilum | reverse complement strand
AATACACGATTTATCTGAGCCAAATTCCTCTCGTAATAAGATTCTTTGGTAGAAGAAATAATCACGCCGCCGTGAGTTGCAGAATGAATGAATTTGATCTCGCCTTCGCAAACCTCAACCACCATTCCTACGTGATTGATTCGTCCACTTCCTCTGGTTTTAAAGAAAATAAGGTCTCCTTTTTGGGCGTTTTCGGTATTAATTTTCGAACCGTAAGAAGCCATTTCTATTGACGACCTTGGCAGTTTTATGTCGAACGTGCTAAAAGTAGAAAACATCAATCCGGAACAATCGAAACCTTCTTTTGTGGTTCCTCCTGAGCGGTAACGTGTTCCGATATTTTCGGAAGCTTTCGATATTAATTGATCTACAAAAGCTTCATCACGAATCCCATTTGGAATTACATTTGATTCTTCAATTACAGCTTTTTCAGTAACAACAACTTGATCAACAGCCACTTCAGTTTCAATCAATTTTGAAGTTTGAATCTTCAAAACGCTTCCCGTAGAAAGTTTTTTTACAATTTTTGGATTTTGTTTTTCTAACTCGGCAACCGTGATACCGTATTGCTTTGCGATTCCGTATTTGGTTTCTTTTGGTAAAACTTTATGTGTGATTTCGGTTTCGACCAAATTGTTTTCAATAGCAGTTTGTGCAGAAACATCACTTTTATTTTCGGATTTCGTCATTTCTTTTGCCTCTGCCAAACCGGAATTATTTTCTCCTTTTACAGGAATTATAATTTTCTGACCTGCTTTTAATGCTCTGCTTTCAATTGTGGGATTAGCCTTTTGCAAATCTTTAATAGTGATTCCGTATTGTTTTGCGATTGAATATAAAGTCTCTTTTGGCAAAACTTCGCGAACAATTCCTTCCGTTGAAATTTCAATTTTATCATCCGTTTTTGCAGCAACTATTATTTCCTCTTTTGAAGTATTTTTCTCCAAAGAAGTTGGTTTTTGAGGTTCAGTTGGTTTTTCAAATTCTTCTGTAGAAGCCAAATTTTTTAAATCTTTTTGAGGAATTTTAATAATTTGTCCTTTTTTCAAACCTTCTTTTTCTATGTCGGGATTGATTTTATACAAATCTTGAACACTCAGATTGTACTGTTTTGCTATTCCCCATAACGTTTCTTTAGACAAAACTTCGTGGGTGATTTCAGCATTATTAGATACAATTTCGGGAATTGAAACCTTAGTTTTTTTAGATTTTGTTGGGATTAATAAAACGGTGTTATATTGTATTCCTTTCTTGGCTTTTGGATTTAATTCGTAAATTGCTTTGGGTTGAACATCATATTTTTCGGCAATTTTGCTAATTGTTTCGCCTTTTTTCACAGTATGTTTTATGGGCTTTTCTTGCGAAAAAACATTCATACTGATAAAAAGAAACAAAAAACACAAAAAACTAAAACTCCTCATAAACCCTTATTTAAACTCCGACTTCATCAACCTAACCGCCTGATTTTTAGCATTACAAGATACTAAATATTTTATAAAAATTGAATAATTATCTAACTTTAACGACAAAATACACAGAAAAAGTATTTGGATGGGCAAATTTAGTCTATAAATATAAATATCG
>DZAU01000167.1 GCA_022729635.1 Flavobacterium psychrophilum | reverse complement strand
AATGGTAGGCATCGGTTACAGAAAAGAATTTTCAAATGAATTTTTATACGACCACAAAATACATCCTGATTTTGTGGAAGTGGCACCCGAAAATTGGTTGGGTGTAGGCGGTTATTGGAAACAAGAATTTAAAAAAGTACGGGAAAAATATCCACTTTTTTTGCACGGTTTGTCACTTTCTATCGGAAGTCCGGAAGGGGTTGATATAGACTTTGTAAAAAAAATAAAAGCTTTTATTGAGGAAACAGGAGCGGTTTTGTATTCCGAGCATTTGAGTTTTTCAAAAGTCGATAATGCCCATTTGTACGATTTGTTGCCCATTCCCTTTACACAAGATGCCATTGACAGAGTAGTTGAAAATATTTTGATAGTGCAAGATCTTTTGGGAAGACGTTTGATTTTGGAAAATGCGAGTTATTACACCTTGCTCAAACAAGAAATTTCAGAACCGGAATTTATCAATGAAATCGTCCGTCGTTCTGATTGTGAAATGCTATTAGACGTAAACAATGTGTATGTCAATAGTTTCAATCATCACTACGATGCCAAAGAATTTATTTCGAAAATGCCCTTGGAAAGGGTGAAATATATCCATATAGCAGGACATTTCAAGGTAAATGAACATTTGATTATCGATACGCACGGAGCTGATATTATAGATCCGGTGTATGATTTGTTAGATTTTACACTGCAAAAACTACAACGCGAAGTGCCTATTTTATTGGAAAGAGATTTCAATATTCCTGAATTGGAAGTATTAGAATCGGAAATGACCCAATTGCGAAACATTCAAAACAAAGTTTTAAATCCGATGATAGTATGAACGCAATTTTAAATCCAACCGAAAAAAGCCAAATTCATTTTGGGCAATACATTCGCAGTGGGAAAAACCCGCCTAAAACTACTGTTTCAGACAACACACATCATTATAGAGAATTGGTTTACAGTGTGATAATGGACACTATGTCCAATGCGTATCCTATTTTGAAAAACTTTTTAAATGCAAAAGAATGGGAAAATGCAGTGCAGTATTTTTTTGAAAATCACAAGAGTCAAACGGAACAAATTTGGAAATTGCCCTTTGAATTTTACGAATTTTACCTTGAAAATCCATTCCCAACGAAAAAGAATATCCCATTTCTCAACGAATTGATGTATTTTGAATGGTTGGAAATTGAAGTGTTTATGATGGAAGACCTTGAATTTTTACCATTTTCTGAAAAAGGAAATCCGAAAACCGATGTGTTGATTCCGAATCCCGAAATCAAGATTTTACCTTTGCTATTTCCTATTCACAACAAACCCACCAAAAAAATCACTGAAAAAGACAAAGGACAATACTTTGTGAGTTTACACCGTGATTATCATGACAAACAAGTAAAATTCAACGAGTTGAGTTTTCCTTTTGTAGAAATGCTCATGCTGTTAAACGAGCAAGAAACGACCTTTATTGACTTATATCAAATTCTAAAAAAATATGAATCCGACTCAGAAAAAATAAGTAAACAAACGGAAGAATTCATTGAATTTGCATTAGAAAACAATCTGATTCTGGGTTATAAAAAAACTAAAAACTAAAAACTAAAA
>DZAU01000166.1 GCA_022729635.1 Flavobacterium psychrophilum | reverse complement strand
TTTTAATATTCTACTTTTTTCTATTTTTCTAATAACAAGCTCAACCGCTTCATAGTCTCTTCTTTACCTAAAACTACCGCTATATCAAACACATGCGGTCCACTCATGTTTCCAACAAGTGCCAATCTGAAAGGTTGAAATACTTTTCCCATACCATACCCTTTTTCAGCAATCCAATTTTTAATAGTTTCTTCCAAATGTGTTGCCTCAAATAGGGTAGTGGAAGCCAACAATTCTTTTAAACCGGTTAAAATTTCTTTGGTTTCCGGTTGCATTACTTTTTTTAATGCCGTTTCATCATATTGGGTCAGTGTAGTAAAGAAATAGCTTCCAATTTTATAAAAGTCTGCTATAAATACCGCTCTTTCTCTCAATAATTTTACCAATGTTGCGGTAAAATCTGATTTGTTTTCTACAAAGTCTGGAATCTTTATATTATTTTCAACCAAATAATTATCAAATAATTGTGTTAATTCCTCATCCGATTTTTTTTGCAAATATTGTTGTTGAAACCATTGTGTTTTGGCAACATCAAATTTGGCTCCGCTTTTACTTACACGTTCCAATGAAAATTCTTGTACCAATTCCACTAATGAAAATATTTCTTGGTCTTGCTCCGGATGCCAACCTAATAAAGCCAACATATTGATAAACGCTTCCGGAAAGTAGCCATCTTCTCGGTAACCACGTGAAATTTCTCCTGTTTTCTCATCGGTGTATTCCAAAGGGAAAACCGGAAAACCAAATTTGTCGCCGTCGCGTTTACTCAATTTTCCCTGTCCTTCAGGTTTAAGTAACAAGGGTAAATGTGCAAAAAGCGGAGCTTCCCAACCAAAAGCACGATACAACAGTTGGTGCAACGCCATTGATGGTAACCATTCCTCCCCACGGATTACATGAGTTATTTCCATCAAATGATCATCTACAATATTTGCCAAATGATAAGTAGGCATGCCATCACTTTTAAATAAAACCTTGTCATCCAGCGTATTCGTATCTATTTTTATTTCCCCTCTTATAATATCATTCAACTGCAAAGTTTCATCCTTTGGTATTTTAAAACGAATTACAAAAGGCTCGTTTGAATTTAATTTTTTTTGAATTTCTTCTCTATTTAAAACCAAAGAATTTTCTAATTTTTCACGATTTTCTATGCCATAACTAAAAATTTTCCCCTCTTTTTCATAGATTTTACGCAATTCATCCAATTTTTCATTGCTATCAAAAGCATAATAAGCCGTCCCATTTTCTATGAGTTGTTCCATATATTTTTGATAAATTTCTTTTCGCTCACTTTGACGATAGGGAGCGTGTTTTCCTTCTTTACCTAATCCCTCATCATAAGGAATACCCGCCCAATTAAGCGAATCTATTATATATTTTTCTGCATTGGCTACATATCTTCCCTGATCCGTATCTTCAATTCGAAGTAAAAATTGACCGCCATGTTTTTTCGCAAACAAGTAGTTATACAATGCTGTTCTCACACCACCTATATGCAATGGTCCCGTCGGACTCGGTGCAAAACGAACTCTTACATTTTGTGTCATATTATTTATAAATTTGCAGCAAAGATAATAACTTTGACAA
>DZAU01000091.1 GCA_022729635.1 Flavobacterium psychrophilum | reverse complement strand
TAACTTCTAACTTCTAACTTCTAACTTTGAAACACGAAGTTCACATATTTACAGATGGTGCTGCCAAAGGAAATCCTGGTCCTGGTGGTTACGGCGTGGTTATGGAACTCGTGGGAACGCCACATAAAAAGGAATTTTACGAGGGTTTCCGTCATACTACTAATAACAGAATGGAATTACTGGCCGTAATTGTGGGTCTCGAAAAGCTGAAAAATCCGAACATGAAAGTTTTGATCATTTCAGATTCTAAATATGTGGTGGATTCCGTTTTGAAGAAATGGGTTTTTGGTTGGGAGAAAAAAGGTTTTGCAGGCAAGAAAAACCCCGATTTATGGAAACGATTCCTAGTTGTTTACCGGAAACACCAAGTCGATTTCAAATGGATAAAGGGACACAACAATCATCCCCAAAACGAGCGTTGCGATGAACTTGCCGTAATGGCTTCGATGCAAAAAAATCTTTCTGTCGATGTTTTTTATGAGAAGGAAGAGGAGAAGTTGTTGTAGCAATAAATTAATTTGTAAATTTGTTTAAATTCCTGATTATGATAGAGAAAACTTTAACTCCGAAAAACAAAATTGTGAATCTTTCTTTTGAGATTCCAAAAAATCTTGTTGGCAAACCCTTAAAAGTTTTTATTGATTTCGAAAAAGAAGAAGACGAACAACAAATGACTCAAGAAGAATTTTTGCAATGGATTGACGATGCCGAAAAATCGCCAACAATGTCTTTAGAAACTTTCAATGAAAAATGGGAATTAGAAATTCAGAGAATCAAGAAACTTATAGTTTAATTGTTAACGACAAATACTTCACGGATTTAAGAGAAATTCTTGATTATATTGCCATCAAACAAAAGCAACCATTAAATGCCATTAAAGTATCTATTGGTATTAATGCGGCAATGAACAAAATCATTTTGAATCCAACCATTTACGCCGAATGCGAAAATATTCCAACAAAATCCAAAATTTACAGAGAAGCAGTTTATAAAACTTGGCAAATTATCTTCAAACTTAAAGATAATCAAGTTACGATTTTGGGTGTTTTGAGCGGAAAAAGGAAGCCTTCAAAGTTTAGAAAAATTAAATGATGTTTTTTTACGCAATTGAATAAAACCAACGCTGCTACTCCTTCATTATCAACAACTTAATATGTTTTCCAGCAACTTCAAGTATTTGTTTTTCCAATACTTCTACATCTTCTTTTTTGGAATCTAAAACGGACTTCTACAAGACCTCAAAACTATTTTGGTAAATAAGCAATGTTTCCTTTCTTCTAAAAACCACTTTATTGTTTTGATAGCTTGGTTTTTGCAAGAGTTGTTTGTCGTTGAATTGCAATAAATGGAATTGTAAATCATCAATAGCAAAATCATCCAGTTTTATTTCATAGCTGGCAATAAACCCAATGGCTTTTTGTTCGACATAAATTCCGTGTCTGTAATTTTCTGTGATTCCTGTTTTGTGGAGATTGTATAAAGGAAAAAGCAACTGTTTTTGGCTTAAATTAATGGATTGTGAGAGTCATTTTTTGGAGTGTTCATTATATTAGTTTTTAATTTTCTTGTCAAAACTAATTGTAGATAACGCCAAAGTGTGACGTATTAAAATAAAATTTTTCAACTATTTATTTATTTTGATTTCTATACAAAAATTATAAGGGTTAAAAAAAGCTCCGAAATGGAGCTTAGTTGATTTATGATAATTCTTGAAATTTCTTTCTAAATTCTAAAGGATTTGAGATATTTGGAAATTCTTCTCTAGTTCCCCCAGTTCCAATGATTCTAATGGTTCCATAACCCAGCATTCTTCCTAAAATACTTTGGTCCACATTGACGCTTTCAATTTTGCTTAGGTTCATTTCGAGTGTTTTTCTGCTTATTAAGCCTGTCTTAACAATGATACGCTTGTTTGTTATGGCAAATTCATCGGAATAACGGTCTAGCATAGGGGCAATGAATAAAGTAAAAATAGCTCTCAAATTGCAGAATATTATCCAATGATATGTCGTTTCAAATTCAATTTGTTCGTCTTTAATCAGGTTTTCTTGAATGTAATTTCCCATTTTGTTGTTTTTTTAATTGGTTCAAATGTACTTCTTTTTTTGTGCAATAGTAGGAATGAGCTTAGACAAAATGTGATGGTCTAAAAAGTATCTCCGTTATTTTTTATGATAGGAAGAATTGGGATTTAATGTTGGTGTTTTACTTTCCCATTGTTTAAAGGTGTCGAAAAAACTGGTTAAACTTTATTTGCAAAAACAATCAACTTCTCCCAGCAAATTTACCTTTGGCTTTATTGAAGAGAAAGAACAGAAGATACTTTTATATAAACTTCTAAACATTTTTCATTTTCAAACTTCAAACTTATAAACTATCTTTGCCGCTTAATTCGAAACTCATCAAATGAATAAATTATTGATTGTTGGAACAGTTGCTTTCGACGCTATTGAAACGCCTTTTGGCAAAACAGACAAAATTTTAGGAGGTGCGGGAACTTACATAGGACTTTCAGCTTCTAATTTCAATCTTCAATCCGCAATTGTCTCAGTTGTTGGCGATGATTTTCCTTCAGCATATTTAGATTTATTAGCTTCTAAGAACATAGATATTTCAGGTATTGAAGTGGTCAAAGGAGGGAAAACCTTCTTTTGGAGCGGTCTTTACCATAATGATTTGAATTCAAGAGATACATTAGCAACAGAATTAAATGTATTGGCCGATTTTCAGCCAAAAGTTCCCCAAAACTTCAAAACTGCCGATGTAGTAATGCTTGGAAATCTTCATCCATTAGTGCAAAGCAGCGTTTTAGACCAAATGGATGTTAAACCAAAATTAGTGGTTCTTGACACCATGAATTTTTGGATGGATTGTGCTTTGCCAGAATTATTGGACGTGATTAAACGCATTGACGTTATTACCATAAACGATGAAGAAGCAAGACAACTTTCAGGCGAATATTCATTGGTAAAAGCGGCGGCAAAAATTCACACAATGGGACCAGAATATGTGGTTATCAAAAAAGGAGAACATGGCGCTTTGTTGTTTCACGACCACAAAATTTTCTTTGCCCCGGCCTTGCCATTAGAAGAAGTTTTTGATCCGACTGGAGCTGGAGACACATTTGCAGGAGGATTTGCCGGATATATTACACAAAGCGAAAACGTATCTTTCGAAAATATGAAAAGCGCTATAATTTATGGGTCTAATTTAGCTTCCTTTTGTGTAGAAAAATTTGGAACCGAAAGAATGGTTGACCTTGAGAAAGACGAAGTGATTGCGAGATTGCAACAATTCAAATCCCTTACTCAATTTGATATAGAAATATAATAAAATGTGCCTCGAGATTTCGGGGCATTTTTATTAAGAATAACCGCAGATTTACAGATTTTAATTTGCAAACTAGTTAAGAAACAAATAACTACAAATTACAACAACACAATGAGCGACGCAATTAAACACGAATGTGGTATTGCCCTTTTAAGATTAAAAAAACCGTTAGAATTCTACAAAGAAAAATACGGAACCGCTTTTTATGGGATAAAAAAAATGTATCTCCTGATGGAAAAGCAGCACAATCGAGGACAAGACGGAGCCGGTTTTGCAAGCATTAAACTCGATGTTGAAGCAGGCGAAAGATACATCAGCCGAGTGCGTTCGAATGATGCGCAACCTATTAAAGACGTTTTTACTCAAATAAATGACAGAATAAATGAGGAAATGAAGTTGCATCCAGAATATTTGGATGACGTAGAATTGCAAAAAAGTAAAATCCCTTATTTAGGCGAATTGTTTTTAGGACACGTTCGTTACGGAACCTTTGGAAAAAATAGCATCGAAAGTGTTCATCCATTTTTACGTCAAAATAATTGGATGCATAGAAATCTGATTTTGGCCGGAAATTTCAACATGACTAATGTAAAAGAACTTTTTCAAAGTCTTGTTGAATTAGGTCAGCATCCAAAGGAAATGACAGATACTGTTACCGTAATGGAAAAAATTGGACACTTTTTAGACAATGCTGTTACCGATTTATACCAAGAATGCAAAGTTAATGGTCTAACAAAAAGAGAAGCTTCGCCTGTAATTGCCGAAAAATTAGACATAGCAAAAATTTTGACTAGAGCTTCCAAAAATTTAGATGGAGGTTATGCAATGGCAGGACTTTTAGGTCACGGAGACGCTTTTGTTTTCAGGGATCCAGCAGGAATTCGTCCGGCTTATTTTTATGAGGACGACGAAATTGTGGTAGTGGCTTCGGAACGTCCGGTTATTCAAACGGTTTTCAATATAGATTTCGAAAAGGTACAGGAACTACAACCTGGAAATGCTTTAATTATCAAGAAAAACGGAAAAGTAACCGAAGAAGAAATTCTTCCGCCAACTATAAAAAAAGCCTGTTCATTCGAAAGAATTTATTTCTCTCGTGGTAGCGATGCCGAAATATACCAAGAAAGAAAAAAACTCGGAAAATTAATTCTTCCCGCTGTTTTAGAGGCAATAGATAACGACACAGACAACACCGTTTTTTCTTATATTCCAAATACTGCCGAAACTTCTTTCTACGGAATGGTCGAAGCGGCTCAGGATTTTCTAAATCAAAGGAAAAATAATTACATTCTCGAGAACAGAAAAAAACTGACAAGAGAAAAACTCGAAGAAATTCTTTCTGTAAAAATCAGAACCGAAAAAGTAGCCATCAAAGACGCAAAACTACGAACTTTCATCACCGAAGATAGCAGTCGCGATGATTTAGTCGCCCACGTTTATGATGTTACCTATGGCGTGATAAAACCAACGGATAATTTGGTAATTATAGACGACAGTATTGTTCGAGGCACAACTCTTAAAATGAGCATCATCAAAATGATGGATCGGTTGAAACCAAAAAGCATTGTTGTGGTTTCCTCAGCGCCTCAAATTCGTTACCCGGATTGTTACGGAATCGATATGGCAAAACTCGAAGGACTGGTAGCATTTCGTGCTGCATTAGAGCTTTTGAAAGAAAGAAACTTGTACCATCTTGTTGATGAAGTTTATGTCAAATGCAAAAAACAAGAAGATTTACACGACAATGATGTTGTGAATTTTGTTACCGAAATTTATGCACCATTCAAACCTAAAGAAATTTCAGATAAAATCGCAGAGCTTTTAAGTTCTCCAGAAATTAATGCCGAAGTAAAAATTATTTTCCAAACAGTCGAGAATTTACACATCGCTTGTCCAAAGAATTTAGGCGATTGGTATTTCACCGGAGAGTATCCAACTCCTGGAGGCAATCGCGTTGTAAATAAGGCATTTATGAATTTTTACGAAGGGAAAAACGCCAGAGCGTATTAAATTATTAAAAAACAAGTATTTCATCGAATATTTTGGTAGTTTATCTATAAAAGTTGTTTAAAATATATTATGAATATATCTTTGGAGAACCATAATATTAGTAGGTTAAGTTTATGGTAGATTTGGGGCAAAAAGGGTGAAAGCAATTTCACCTTTTTTATTGGAATAAACTCAAAGAATCTTAAAACAGGTGCTTTTACCCCGATTTGATACTCATTCCAATATATTTAAAATAAAAAAACGTTTAAAACCACAAGGTTATTAACTTTGCATTACCGTAATTTAGTAGATTAAGTTTATGGTAGATTTGGGGCAAAGAGGTGAAAGCAATTTCACCTTTTTCGTGTGATAAAGTCAAAGCTCTCTAACCCCGCCACGGCGGGGGAATAAAAAACAAGCGAGCAAGAATAAATTTGTTGAACCAGTAAAAAAAGAGGCAAGAAAAAAAGACTAAATAAATCTTTTTCTTGCCTGTTGTGTTAATTCCCCCGCCGTGGCGGGGTTAGGGGGCTTATTTTTCTAAAGCAAATCTTCTAGCCACTTCAGTCCAATTAATTACATTAAAAAAAGCTTCGATATAATCTGGTCTTCTGTTTTGATAATGCAAATAATATGCGTGTTCCCATACATCCATTCCTAGGATTGGTCTTCCGCCACAACCTACTCCAGGCATTAGAGTGTTGTCTTGATTTGGCGTTCCACAAACTTCTAGTTTTCCGTCTTTTACACACAACCAAGCCCAACCTGAACCAAATTGTGTAGCTCCAGCTTTGGCAAAAGCAGCTTTAAAAGCATCAAAAGTACCAAAAGCACTATCAATAGCCGAGGCTAATTCTCCTGTTGGAAGTCCGCCACCGTTTGGCGACATAATTGTCCAAAACAAACTGTGATTGAAATGCCCACCGCCGTTGTTACGAACAGCCATATTTTTCATATCAAGATTTGTCAAAATATCTTCGATGTTTTTACCTTCCAACTCCGTTCCTGCAATAGCAGCATTAACGTTCGTGATATAAGCATTATGATGTTTTGTGTGATGGATTTCCATCGTGCGCGCATCAATATGAGGTTCTAGTGCGTCATACGCATAAGGTAATTGTGGTAATTCAAAAGCCATAATATTGTTGTTTAAATGATTTATAAATATTTTATTCAAAATTAAACAATTAACTTTGGAATTGGAAATTCTATTTCGTTATAGTTTTATTAAATTAATTGATAGTGCGATTTATGTCACACTGAGCTTGTCGAAATGAGGAGCTGTTTCCTGCT
>DZAU01000090.1 GCA_022729635.1 Flavobacterium psychrophilum | reverse complement strand
TAAAAAAATCCCCAACTACTTTCGTAATTGAGGATTGAATTATTGAGTTTACAATCTAAAACCTGTCTGCCGACAGGCAGGTCTGAACTCTGAACTCTGAAATTATATTAATGAACTAAAACCCAAGTTCCGTTGGCTATCAAAATTTCGGCTTTCTTGTACTTCATTTCTTGAGTTTGTCCATTAGCTACGTTTTGAATTGTTACTGTATCGTTGCGATTAATTTTCGGTTGGTCACGAACAATGGTTTCGGTAACTTGGCGTTGTTGTGTTTGTCCAGCCTCACGATTGGCGCTTTCGCTGCTCACTATTTCGTCTTTGCTTTCGGTGTATTTTTCTTTTTGGCGAACTTGTTTTGCTTCTTGAATTGTTGGAGCTTGTTGTTGTGGTAAATCGCCTTTGAATAAGAACGAAATCACCTCTTTATTTACACCATTCAACATAGAACTAAACAAATTGTATGCTTCAAATTTATAGATAAGCAATGGGTCTTTTTGCTCGTGAACCGCTAATTGAACGGATTGTTTCAACTCGTCCATTTTGCGCAAATGTTTCTTCCAGGCTTCATCTACAATGGCCAAAGTGATGTTTTTTTCGAAATCGGCAACTAATTGATTTCCATTGGTTTCGTAGGCTTTTTTCAAATCAGTAACTACATTCAAAGATTTTATTCCATCGGTAAAAGGAACTATGATACGTTCGTATTGGTTGCTTTTGTCAAGGTAAACATTGCTTATGATTGGGAAAGCTTCTCTGGCGCTGCGCTCGGTTTTTTCGGTATAAAATGCCAAAGCTGCTTTATATACTTTGCCAGTCAATTCGATTTCTGTCAATTTATTGAAATCACTTTCAGAAACTGGAGAAGTGATAGAGAAATAACGAATTAATTCGAATTCGAAACTTTTAAAATCATTGGTTGCTTTATTATCTGTTGCGATTAACTCGCAAGTGTCGTACATCATATTGGCAATGTCCAGTTTTAAACGTTCTCCGTGCAAAGCATGACGACGGCGTTTGTAAACCACCTCACGTTGCGCATTCATAACGTCATCATATTCCAACAAACGTTTACGAACACCAAAGTTGTTCTCTTCGACTTTTTTCTGAGCTCTTTCGATCGATTTTGTCATCATCGAATGTTGGATAACTTCGCCTTCTTTGAGTCCCATTCTGTCCATTACTTTGGCCACTCTTTCGGAACCAAATAAACGCATCAAATTATCTTCAAGCGAAACATAAAATTGGGAACTTCCAGGGTCACCTTGTCGACCGGCACGACCACGCAACTGACGGTCAACACGACGAGAATCGTGACGTTCTGTGCCCACGATTGCTAAACCTCCGGCAGCTTTTACTTCTGGAGTCAGTTTTATATCGGTTCCACGACCCGCCATATTGGTAGCGATGGTTACCACTCCGGGTTTCCCTGCTTCTTCCACGATTTGTGCTTCTTGCTTGTGCATTTTGGCATTCAAAACGTTGTGAGTAATTCCACGCATTTTTAACATTCGGCTCAATAATTCCGAAATTTCGACAGATGTTGTTCCAATTAAAACGGGTCTTCCGGCTTGTGATAATTCAGTCACATCTTCGATTACGGCATTGAATTTTTCGCGAGTGGTTTTGTAAATTAAATCTTCTTTGTCTTTTCTCACCATTGGTCTGTTAGTAGGAATTTCTACGACATCCAATTTATAGATTTGCCATAACTCCCCAGCTTCAGTAACAGCAGTTCCGGTCATACCAGCAAGTTTGCTGTACATTCTGAAATAATTCTGAAGTGTGACAGTGGCGAATGTTTGAGTTGCGTCTTCAATTTTTACATTTTCCTTGGCTTCAATCGCTTGATGTAAACCGTCAGAGTAGCGGCGACCATCCATAATACGACCGGTTTGCTCATCGACAATCAAAATTTTATTGTCCATAATCACGTATTCGACATCTTTTTCGAAAAGTGTATAAGCTTTCAAAAGTTGTGTTAAGGTGTGAATGCGTTCGCTTTTTACGCCAAAATCCTGAAATAATTTTTCTTTTTCTTCGGCTTCGGCATCTTTGGCTAATTTTTTCTTTTCGATAGCGGCTATTTCAGTTCCAATATCTGGTAAAACAAAGAAATCACTTTCGGTGTCTCCCGAAAGAAACTTGATTCCGTTATCAGTCAATTCAACCTGATTGTTTTTCTCTTCAATCACAAAATACAAGGCTTCATCCACTTTTGGCATTTCGCGGTTGTTGTCCTGCATATATTGGTTTTCTGTTTTTTGAAGCAATTGTTTGATTCCTTCTTCACTCAAAAACTTGATTAATGCCTTGTTTTTTGGCAAACTTCTATGAGCTCTCAACAATAAAAAACCACCGTCTTTTGTATTTCCTTCTTTGATTAATTTTTTGGCTTCTGCCAAAAATCCATTCGCCAATTGACGTTGAAGTGCCACCAAATTTTCAATTTTTGGTCTCAGTTCATTAAATTCGTGGCGATCACCTTGTGGAACAGGACCAGAAATAATCAACGGAGTTCGGGCATCATCAATCAAAACCGAATCGACCTCATCGACAATGGCATAATTGTGTTTTCTCTGAACCAAATCTTCTGGCGAATGTGCCATATTATCTCTCAAATAATCAAAACCAAACTCGTTGTTGGTGCCATATGTAATATCAGCATTATAAGCTTTTTTTCTGCCTTCGGAATTGGGTTGATGATTGTCAATACAGTCCACGGTCAAACCATGAAATTCGAAAAGAGGAGCTTTCCAAGTGCTATCACGTTTGGCCAAGTAGTCATTTACAGTTACCAAATGCACTCCGTTTCCGGTCAAAGCATTCAAATATATTGGCAAAGTAGCTACCAATGTTTTTCCTTCACCTGTTTGCATTTCGGAAATTTTACCCTCGTGCAATACCATTCCACCAATTAATTGGACATCATAATGAATCATATCCCAAGTAATTTGCTTTCCGGCAGCATTCCAGGAATTTGACCATAAGGCGTTGTCTCCGTCTAAAGTGATATAGGTTTTTGTGGCCGAAAGTTCTCGGTCTTTGGCCGTTGCTTTTACGCTAATTTGAGTGTTTTCCTTGAATCTTCTTGCGGTTTCTTTGACCACTGCAAAAGCTTCCGGAAGGATTTCCAGCAAGGTTTTTTCTGAAATTTCATAAGCTTCTTTTTCTAAAGCATCTATTGCCAGATATATATCTTCGCGTTTGTCAATGTCTTCAATGCTTTCTGCTTCCAGTTTAAGAGAAACAATTTTAGAATCTTTCTCGGCGCGATCTTGTTTTATTTTTTCTTTAAAAAATGTGGTTCTGGCTCGCAGTTCATCATTCGATAATGCAGCCAGAGTACTTTCAAAAGTCTTAATTTTTGCTAAATAAGGTTGTAAAGCTTTAACATCTTTTTGCGATTTATCACCTACAAAGGCTTTAAGTATGCTGTTTATGAAACTCATTTTTATTTACGAATTACGAATTACGAATTACGATTGAAACTATTTCAAAAATTAATTTGTAATTATTATTTTTAATTGATTTAATTTAAAATTCTCGATTTCAGAGTATGCAAATTTAACCAAAAAAAAAGCCTCTTTAGAGACTTTTTTCTTGGGATATTTTTTTAATATTCATCCTCATTCCAAAGATAATCTTCGTCAGTAGGATAATCCGGCCAAATTTCTTCCATTGATTCATATATCTCGCCTTCGTCTTCTATAGACTGAAGATTTTCTACTACTTCTAATGGAGCTCCGGCTCTAATAGCGTAGTCGATAAGTTCATCTTTGTTAGCAGGCCACGGTGCATCACTAAGATAGGATGCTAATTCTAATGTCCAATACATCTTTTGTCTGTTTAGTTTTGTGCAAAAATAATTTTTTTACTGAAAAAGACAAGTAAAAAGCTGTTTATTTTTTATTAAATTTAAGAACGTATTTTTTTTAAATTCCAAAAAGCAAAAAACAAATTCCAAAAAAGAGCCAAATACGAATTTTTCAACAGCATTGTTTGGAATTTGGGATTTTATAATTGGAATTTTTAGAAAGTTTTTACTTTCTAGGAATCCATTTTATTTCTTCCGCTTGGAGGTCGTAAGACAACTTTCGTGCCAATACAAATAAGTAGTCAGAAAGTCGGTTTAAGTATTTAATCACGATTTCTTCAATGGGTTCATTTTGGCTTAAATGTACTGCCAGTCGTTCTGCACGGCGACAAACACATCTTGCAATATGACAATATGACACAGTTGTATGTCCGCCAGGCAAAACAAAATGAGTCATTGGCGGAAGCGAATTTTCCATTTCGTCGATTTCGTTTTCGAGCAATTCGATGTCGCTTTCTGTAATTCCTAAATTTCGCAAGCGATTTTCCCCGCTTTTCAAGACTTCCTTTTCTGGTGGTGTTGCGAGAATGGCACCAATAGTAAACAATCGATCCTGGATTTCAATCAGGATTTTTTTATAATGCGGATTTATTTCTTGGTCACGAATTAACCCAATATAGGAATTCAATTCGTCAACCGTTCCGTAACTTTCTATGCGAATGTGGTCTTTCGGAACTCGTTTTCCTCCAAAAAGTGCTGTGGTTCCTTTATCGCCGGTTTTGGTGTAGATTTTCATTTGGATTCTTTTAAAATAAAATCAATTAAAAATAAAAGGATAATTACAATAATTGCCACTTTTAAATAAATTAATTGGACTTTTTTTGCTTGGTTAAATTCTTGAATTGGAAGGGATTCAATATTTGCTATAATATTATTTCTTTTTAAAATCAAATCAATTGATTCGGAGTCTTTAGACAGAAAAAAGTATCTGAAATCAGTAATACTTTTTCCATCCCTATAATAATGGATGCCTCTATTAATTAATTCATTTTCAAAAATAATATTGTCCTTAAATTGAATGTATAATTTGAAATTATTTTCATTTAAAACATAAATATTGTTTGGCATAAAACTTAGTTTTTTAGATTCACAATCTGCAATCTAAATTCTGAAACCTATCTGCCGACAGGCAGGTCTTCAATCTAAAATTACTTCGTAGTATCGCTTTCCACCATTCCATCTCTTAAACGGATGATTCTGTGAGCGTGAGCTGCAATTTCTTCTTCGTGGGTTACCACAATTATGGTGTTGCCGTTTTTGTGAATTTCTTCTAAAAGAACCATAATTTCTTCAGAAGTTTTACTGTCTAGATTTCCTGTGGGTTCATCGGCAAGAATTATCGAAGGTTTGTTGACCAAAGCTCTGGCAATAGCCACTCTTTGTCTTTGTCCGCCCGAAAGTTGGTTGGGTTGGTGATCCATTCTGTCGCTCAAATTCACTTGTTCCAATACTTTTGTGGCTCTTGCTCTTCTTTCTGTTTTAGAATATCCGGCATAAATCATTGGCAAAGCCACATTGTCAAGTGCTGTTGTTCGTGGCAAAAGGTTGAAAGTTTGAAAAACAAAGCCAATTTCTTTGTTGCGAATTTCAGCTAATTCATCGTCGTGCATCTGGCTTACATCTTTTCCGTTGAGAATATAAGTTCCAGATGTTGGCGTGTCTAAACAACCCAAAAGATTCATCAAAGTTGATTTTCCCGAGCCTGAAGGTCCCATAAGTGCGACATATTCGCCTTTATTTATTTCTAAATCAATTCCTTTCAGCACATAGACGATTTCGTTTCCAAGCGCAAAATCTCGTTTGATATTGGTTATTTTTATTAGTGGCTTTGACATTTATATATAAGAGTTAGCGCTTCGACAAGCTCAGCGTGACATTAGATTTTGAGTCTCAAATAGCTTTTGGATAAAAGTACAAAATGTAATTTCAAATATATGTGTTTGATTTTGATAAATTGTTACATTTTTCAATCATAAATTATTGAAGAGTATGCAGAGTTTATTAATCTGCGATAATCTGTGAAATCTGTGGTTAAGTCCGAATCACAAAATGCTCTTTCTCTTGTTCTTTTCTAAAAAATACTAATCCCCATTGAAAAGTGTCAATGGTAACAGTAACTTTAGGATGTTTTTTTATGGTTTCCCAAGCTTCTTCCATTTCATTCGACCAATGGATATCATCGAAAATCCAAACAGAATCGTTGCAAATTGTAGGCAATAAAAGTTCGAAATAATTTAAAGTGGCTTTTTTAGAATGATTGCCGTCGAAGTAGATGAGGTTTTGGGTTTTGGGTTTTGGGTTTTGGGTTTTGAAGAAAGTCGAAAATTCTGTTGTAACAAAAGAAATGTTGTTTGAAGACAACTTGAAACTTGAAACTTGAAACATTTCTTTTGGTATTACCAATGTATTTGGGCAACCTTCGAGCGTGATTATTTTTGCTTTTGGGTTTCCCAAAGCAAGAGCAGAAGTTGCTAATCCTAATGAAGTTCCGATTTCTAAAATTGAATTTGGCTGCAAATAATTCACAATTCGAAACAATAATTCCGCGCGTTTTCTGGTAATTCCGGCGGTTTTGGCAATTTTTGAAATTTGTCTTTTATTCGATTTGAAAACTTTTGAACCCGCACCAAAATCAGTTACTTCTATGAAATTATTGTTTTCTAAAAGTGATTTTCGGTAGCTTTTTAGAATAGAATATTCAGAATAATTTTTTTTGTCATAAAAACATTTGGTAACCAGATTAAACACATAAGGCGAATGCACACCGTGTTCGTTTTTGGA
>DZAU01000089.1:3983-6714 GCA_022729635.1 Flavobacterium psychrophilum | reverse complement strand
TTATCCCGCAATATTGCGGGATTAATCCCTCTACTACTTTGAAATAGTTTTAAAGACAATGCCGATATTGGACTTACCTTAAAGTCAAAGCGGTATTACATGCGAGATAGCATTCGTGGTTTTAGTTTGAACCTGATGTTGATTAATAAAATAATTTTCTTACGCTAAGGAATCTCAACAAACCCCTTTTTAATCAACAAGGCATCTATTTTTGGTGCTCTTCCTCTAAATGATTTGTACAATTCCATACCCTCTATGCTTCCCCCTTTGCTGATGACATATCGGTATTTTTTGGCTAATTCTTGATTGAACAAATCCCCTGATTCTTTAAAGGCTGCAAAAGCATCGGCATCGATCACTTCTGCCCATTGGTAGGCATAATATCCGGCAGAATAGCCTCCGGAGAAAATGTGTTGGAAATAAGTACTTCTGTATCTCGGAATAATCTCTTCAATCAATCCGATTTTTTGCATCATTTTGGTTTCAAATTGATTAACATCTTGTTTTTCAACAGTGTTGAGTGTATGCCAATACATATCTAAATAAGCCGCTGCCATGTATTCTACCGTAGAAAAACCTTGGTTAAATTTTCCTGCTTTATTCATTTTGTCAATCAAACTTTGGGGAATTACTTCTCCTGTTTGATAATGTGTGGCAAATAACTTTAAAAATTCGGGTTCGGTAACCCAATTTTCCATCACCTGCGATGGAAATTCAACAAAATCGCGTGGCACATTAGTTCCCGAAAGCGAAGCATATTTTACATCAGAAAGTAAACCATGCAAACCGTGTCCAAATTCGTGAAATACGGTTTCCACTTCCGATATAGACAATAAAGTGGGTTGCCCGGCGGAAGGGGCAGGAAAATTAAAATTGTTTGTAACAATGGGCGACACCGGTTTTCCGTTTTCGTAATGTTGCTCTCGCAATTCGTTCATCCAAGCTCCTCCGCGTTTACTGGCTCGTGCATAATAATCCATATAAATGATACCAACGTGTGTTCCATCGGCTTCGGTTACTTCAAAAACTTGTTGGTCATCATGCCATTTTGGTAAATTGTGTTTTTCAACAAACTTCAATCCAAATAGTTTGTTTGCCAATGTAAAAGCCCCATTGACCACGTTTCTCAACTCAAAATAGGGTCGGGTTTCGTCCTCGTTGAAATCATATTTTTCTTTGCGTACTTTTTCTACAAAATAACGCCAATCCGAAGCTTCAAACGGTTCTAAAATTCCTTCACTTTTCATTTTTTCGACGAGGGCATTGCGTTCTGTTTTTGCCATTTTTAAAGCCGGAATCCATAGTTCATCAAGAAATTTCATAACGGTTTCGGGTGTTTTTGCCATTGAATTTTCCAACACAAATGCAGCCCAATTGTCAAAACCCAAGAGTTGAGCTTTTTCCACTCTAAGAGAAACTATTTCTTGAATTAGTGTTTTATTGTCTTGAGAATTGTCATTATTTCCACGTAAGCTATATCCGTCGAGCATTTTTTTTCGTAAAATTTTATTGGGCGAACTTTCCAAAAAAGGTTCTGCCATCGTACGTTGAGCATTAAAAGACCAACCGTTTTTATGTCCATTTTTTAAAGCCAATTTTTCGGCATTGGCTTTGGTGCCTGCAGGTAAATTTCCTAAATCTTTTTCCTCAGAAACATAGAGCTCAAAGGCATTGGTTTCTTTTAATTCATGGTCGCCAAATTCTTGTGAAAGTGTTGCTAATCTAGCATTTATTTCACGTAAACGGGGTTTGTTTTCAGGTTTTACATTGGCTCCGGAACGAACAAAATCTTTGTACATTTCGTCCAATAATTTAAAAGACTCATCATCCAATTTTAATTGTCTCAAATAAATACTTTGAACCCGTTGAAAGAGATCTTCGTTGAGATATATATTGTCTCGGTGAGCTGCTAATTTTGGTGCTATTTCTTTGGCTATTTGTTGTAAACTATCATTGGTATTCGCCGCATTGACGGCAAAAAAAACGCTTTGAATTTTTTTGAGAGATTGTCCACTTTTTTCTACAGCTTCAACGGTATTTTCAAAAGTTGCTGACGCTGCTTGAAGGACAATTTTTTCTAATTCTCTATCGTGTTCTTCTATCGCTTTGTCAAAAGCCGGAATAAAATGCTTGTTTTTAATTTTATCAAATGGTGGAACGCCGTAGGGGGTTTTCCATTCCATTAACAAAGGATTTTCGGTCATATTGGTTTGAGTTTGAACTTGGGTTTTACAGGATTGTAAGAAAAGAAAAGATGCTAAAAGTGAGTATGATAGGATTTTCATAATTGAAAATTTATAAATTGAAGTTATGAGTTCCAATAGTTCTGAACTAACTGCTTGTGTTTGTAACATCTGAATACTGATTTATCAAGATCAAAAATTGTGGCTAAAAATGATAAGGTAACTTTGTCCAAACTTCTCAATTGTAAAGCTACTTCTTTGATGGTTTCTCTTCCATAATAGGTTTTTAATAACGTCCAATCTTCCCATATTCCATATTCCATCACTTTGGCAATCATTTGAATTCTATGGTTATCCAAATCAAAAGCGCTTTTGTCCACATCCCAAAAAAGGTGTGGGGAAAAATCATTGATACTTATTTTGTTATTCATGGTTCAAAATTAATGAAATTATTGCAACTAATTGTAACCGTATAAAAACACGGTAATTTTCCTTACTTTTGCCAAACATTAGTCGTCGGATGACTCCAAGTCATCCGATGACTTTTA
>DZAU01000089.1:0-3883 GCA_022729635.1 Flavobacterium psychrophilum | reverse complement strand
ACATTAGTCGTCGGATGACTCCAAGTCATCCGATGACTTTTAAAGACCAACGACCACCATGACCAACCAACATCCTCAACGCTATACTGTTACTGCGGCATTACCCTACACCAATGGTCCTGTTCACATAGGACATCTTGCCGGTGTTTATATTCCCGCCGATATTTATGTACGCTATTTGCGTGCCAAAAAACAAGATGTCATTTACATCTGTGGTTCTGACGAACACGGGGTTCCTATAACTATCCGTGCCCAAAAAGAAGGGGTAACACCCCAACAAGTAGTGGACAAATACCACGAAATCATCAAAAAATCTTTTGCTGATTTTGGAATCTCCTTTGATAATTATTCTCGAACTTCGGCAAAGATTCATCATAAAACCGCATCAGAATTTTTTAAAAAATTATACGATGCCGGTCAATTTATAGAAGAGTCCGCTTTTCAATTGTATGATGAAAAAGCCGGTCAATTTTTAGCCGATAGATTTGTTGTAGGAACATGTCCCAAATGTGGCAATGACCAATCTTATGGCGACCAATGCGAAAAATGTGGCACCAGTCACAATGCCACCGATTTAATCAACCCAAAATCTGCCATTACAGGCAATGTTCCTACGCTTAAAGAAACAAAACATTGGTATTTGCCACTCGATCAATACCAAGATTGGTTGAAAGAATGGATCCTTGTCCAACATAAAAACGATTGGAAACCCAACGTGTTGGGTCAAGTAAAATCGTGGTTGGACGATGGTTTGAAACCGCGCGCTGTAACCCGAGATTTGGATTGGGGAATCCCCGTTCCTGTTGATGGTGCAGATGGCAAAGTGCTCTATGTGTGGTTTGATGCACCGATTGGCTATATTTCGTCCACCAAAGAATGGGCAGAACGCGAGGGTAAAGATTGGAAACCGTATTGGCAAAACACTGATACTAAATTGGTTCACTTTATTGGTAAAGACAACATCGTGTTTCACTGTATCATATTTCCCGCGATGTTGAAAGCAGAAGGGAGTTTTATAGTTCCGGAAAATGTGCCTGCCAATGAATTTTTAAATTTGGAAAGCAATAAAATTTCCACTTCCAAAAATTGGGCGGTTTGGTTGCACGAATATTTATTGGATTTTCCGAACAAACAAGATGTTTTACGCTATGTATTGACCGCAAATGCTCCGGAAAGCAAAGACAACGACTTTACATGGAAAGATTTTCAAGCCCGCAACAACAATGAGTTGGTTGCCATTTTAGGAAATTTTGTCAATCGCGTGATGGTTTTGACCCATAAATATTATAATGGTGTGGTGCCCAATTCCAATAAATTTTATTCCGAATTATCACAAATTAAAGATTTTGCCGATAAAATTGGTCAGTCCATAGAAAATTACAAATTCCGTGAAGCCTTACAAGAATTGATGAATTTGGCACGTTTAGGCAATGGATTTTTACAAGAAAACGAACCTTGGAAAAAAGTCAATGAGCAACCCGAAGAAGTGCAAAATATCATGTTTACTGCTTTGCAGATTACGGCTGCATTATCGCATTTATCCGAACCTTTTTTACCCTTTATGGCAACCCAATTGAAAAATATGTTGCAAATTACGGATAAAAATTGGGACGAAATAAGTGTATTAGAAGGAAATTTTTTGATACCAAGCGGTCACCAAATCGGAACTGCCCATTTATTATTTGAAAAAATAGAAGACGAAGCCATACAAAAACAATTAGACAAATTAGAAGCCACCAAAATGCAAAACGAAATAGACAATAAAACCGTAGAACCCCAAAAAGAACTCATCACATTCGAACAATTTTCGGCAATGGACATCAGAATAGGAACCATTTTGGAAGCTGAAAAAGTTGCCAAAGCGAACAAATTATTAAAACTCACCGTGGATACAGGAGTAGATGTACGAACTATCGTTTCCGGCATTGCCGAGCATTTTACTCCCGAAGAAGTGGTAGGACAAAAAGTGCAAGTTTTGGTGAATTTAGCACCGCGAAATCTGCGGGGCATTGACAGTCACGGTATGATTTTGATGACCGAAACCAAAGAAGAAAAATTAAAATTTATAGCACCTATGGGCGATGTGGACAATGGTGCAACTGTGAGATAATTGTTAATTTGGAAATTAGACAATTCCTTGCAGTGAGCATATTGAAGTGTTGTAATTTTTATCTCACTAAACAGGTGAAAATATTGATAATGTAACTTTTACAGTAAATATTTTGAATATTCTACCCAAATATGCGAAGAATAAGTTGAATGTTTGTTTTTTTTCCAATAATGATTTTTGCATCCACATTTTTTGCAGGTAACACCTTCTTTTTCTCGTATCTGACGAAATTTTAATTTGCATGATTCCTTAGTTGGAAATTCGGTTAAAAAATTGATTAGATTTATTGGTCTTGTATTTTGTACAAATACACAAAATTATGGGTAATTACACGGACATACATATATTCTATTACTTCAGAATCACCCTCCCCAACTAAACTTGTGAACATTGTGCCACCTTGTTCCTCAACAATTTGTTCAAGTAATGGATTATCACCCGTAGTTTTACCACCTGCACCATAAATTCCTGCGACAACATATTTCTTAAACAATGACTGAGCCAAATGCATCGCGTGATTCAACCCACTAACCATCAACCCTGTGGCGGCGCCTTGCCAGAAGTTACCACCAGAGAGTTCTGCTCCTAGACCGCCGGCTAGGGTGCCGAAAAGGAATAACAAAGATAGAAAGAATTAACGTCATTTTTTAAGTTTGCCAAAGTTTAAAACTTTGGCAAACTTCTCACCGACATTTACCAACCAAAAAGTATGGGTTTCACTTTTAATGAAGCCCATACTTTTGGGTGAGTTTTTACGTTTAAATGACTGAAAGGGTTGATTATAAAAAAATACGTTAAAAGCGATTTTTACAATTATACTTTCCTAAATTAAAAAATTACATTTTCTTTCTATGCGGTAAAATATCGGGATGTGTGATGGGATTGATTTCGTCCCCTTTCAATGCTTTGTCTATTCCATCTATGATATCGAGGGCATCATCTACCTCAAACCTCAATTCGGGAACCCGACGCATTTGGTTTTTTATACGGATAGCCAATTGGTGTCTAATTAAAGTTTTGTGTTTTTCTATCTCTATCATCAACGCATCGCGATGTTCCGATGGAAAAACGCTCAAATACACTTTTGCTTCCATCATGTCGGGTGTAACTTTAACTTCGGTTACCGATACAATGACCCCTTTATGTGTATTTCGCAAAGCTTCTTGAATGATTTCGGCAATGTCTTTTTGAATGATACCGGCTATTTTCTTTTGTCTGTTGGTTTCCATGAGTTTGGGTTTATGAAATGTCTTAAATTTTAGGAGTTTCCTTTGCAGAGCCTTTTATTAAATCAAGATCTGAAGACAAAGATACAATATTAGTTCTAGGAAGTGAGAATAATGTGCCTATTTCAAACCAACAAGGTTCTAAAACCTTCGAAGTTTATAATATACTTCGTTTGTCCATGTAAAAAATTGAGCTAATCTATCATTGCTATTTTTACTGATAAAAATAGTTTAATACCGCTTTGTCTTTAAGGGAACCTCTAAAAACTCGTTTTGTTATGAGAAATAGGTATTTTGAAAAAGGACAAGGCATTTTCAAAAATTCAACGAAAATGTAGCCATAGCTACATTGAGGCAGCATTTTTTAAAATAACGCAGTAATTTTTTAAAAGACCATTTCGCAATAAATAGGGGTTTTTAGAGGTTCCCTTAATACTATTTTGAAGTAGTAGCGGCATTAATCCCGCAATATTGCGGGATAAATTATAAAAAGGTTTTGGAATATTTTATGATAACAATTGGTATAATTTGAGTTTTAGCATTATTT
>DZAU01000165.1 GCA_022729635.1 Flavobacterium psychrophilum | reverse complement strand
GCCTTCTCCTTCACAAATCCATCAATCACTTTTTGGTAATAATAGTAAGTAGTTTTGGCGATGGATTCCCAACTAAAAATTTTCAAAACGCGTTCTCGACCGGCTTTTCCCATTTGGGTTGCCAAGGCTTCGTTTTCTAACAAAATATTAATTTTGGCTGCAAAAGCTTTTTGGAAAGCTTCCGGATTTGCAGGATTAAAATCGGTTCTGGAAACACTTTCGAGAGGTATTAAATAACCCGATTCTCCTTCGACAATAATTTCTGGAATTCCGCCCACGTGGCTTCCCACAACTGGCGTTTCGCAAGCCATCGCTTCGAGGTTGATGATGCCAAAAGGTTCGTATAAGGAAGGACAGGCAAACACTCGGGCGTGGCTGTACAATATTTTTATTTTTTCGCGTGGTAGCATTTCCGAAATTAGAATCACACCGTCTCTTTCTTTTTTTAAATTAGCGATTAAAAGTTCGGTTTCTTCGGCAATTTCCTTGGTGTCTGGCGCTCCAGCACAAAGTACGATTTGGCAGTTTTTATTGAAATGTTTGGCAGCGGCAATCAATTGCGAAATCCCTTTTTGACGTGTAATTCGTCCCACAAAAAGCACAAAAGGAATGTTGGGATTGATGCCATATTCCAATAGTAAATTTTTGTCAAACGTTGGTTTGTAGAATTCAGGGTCAATTCCGTTGTGAATTACCGTCACTTTTTCGGGATTTACGCCATAGGCTTCGATAACATCTTCTTTCATTTGTTTGCTCACGGCAATAATTCCATCGGCGGTGTTGTAAGCACTATTTTCTATCCAGCGAGAAAGAAAATATCCGTTTCCTAGTTGTTCTACTTTCCAAGGGCGATGCGTTTCCAGACTGTGAGTGGTTAAAATCAAAGGCGATTGCAGCAATTCGCGAGTCATAATTCCGGCAAGATGTGTGTACCAAGTGTGGCAATGAATGACATCGGCTTCGGGTGTGGCTTGCGACATTTCGACATTTCGACTCATATTGTGAAACATCTTGATGTGTGGATTATTGTCATCGACCATTTTGGTAAGCGAAGAATTAATTCCACGAACATTCATCGAACCGTTATCCACATTTTGGTCGCCAAAGCAACGTACTTCAACCTGACCCAATTTGGCTAATTCTTGGCTTAAAAAATCGATGTGAACGCCTGCGCCACCATAAATATTGGGTGGAAATTCATTGGAAAAAAGTGCTATTTTCATTGGAATGGATTTTATTTCTTGAAATTAAATTAATTATTTTGCTTTTCAAATATAATAAATATCAGACAGCTACTAACCTAATATTTGATTAATTATTTTTTGATTATCCGCAATTACCCGTGAATATGATGTAGTAGTTTAAATTTCAAAATACAATATTTTAAATTCCAAATTCCTATTGTCGAATCGATTGAGATTTGGAATTTTTATTTTAAAACTTATTCCTGAATATTGATTTTTTTTGCTTCAATTTGTAATGTCAAAAATCGATTCCTTATCTAAAATGAAAATACTAGTTATACAACAAAAAATGATTGGCGATGTGCTAGTAAGTAGCATTATTTGCAATAATTTGCGCAAAGCTTATCCTGATGCACAAATCGATTATTTGGTTTAT
>DZAU01000088.1 GCA_022729635.1 Flavobacterium psychrophilum | reverse complement strand
CCAATTTTTTTTTGGCAAAAAAGATTGAAACGAATAGCCCGACCCGTAGTTTACGAAGGGGCACGCCCAAATATTACTTTTGCTGTTTATAATAGAATTTTGCCTAAAAAACAAACCTCAAAGGTTTTAAAAACCTTTGAGGTTTAGAACAAATTCAATACTGATTCGTAGCCAACAAAACTAAGGTACAGGCGACTTCGACTTCTATATCGTTCAATTGCAATAATTGGTAAAACTCCGGATTCTCTGTTCCGGGGTTGAAAATCACTCGTTTTGGTTTTGATTCTACGATATAATTGTAATAATCTCGTTGGCGAGTTGGGTTTAAATATAAAGTAACAGTGTCTATGTTTTTTAAAGGAATGGCTTTGGTCTGGATTTTTACTCCCGCTACTTCGCCCGCATTTTGACCAATAGCTAGAACAGAATGTCCTTTTTCGACTAATTTTGTAATCGCTTTAAAAGCGTATCTTTCTGGTTTTGTGCTGGCACCAAGAACCAGAGTTTTTTTATTTTTCATTAGGCAAAAGTATAAAAAAGGAATGGGTTGTTTGTTATTCTGCTCGTGACAAGAAAATTTCAGCCATCATACATCGTGCGCTTCCTCCTCCGCAGGCTTCGATAGTGTCGATATTTACGCTCAAAATAGTCACATGCTCTTCGATTTGGTTGATTTGTTTTTTGGTTAAACTTTTATGTGCTGCACTACTCATTACCAAATATCTTCTGTCATCTGCTCCTTCTAACTCTAACATATTTCCTGCAAAATTATTGAGTTGGGCTTCGGTTATAAGAATAATTTCTTTTTCGTCGTTTCTCAGACTGTCCAAAACCATTTTTTTTTCTTTTTTGTCATCGATACAATCGGCACAAATCACTGCAAAAGTTTCGCCAATACACATCATTACATTGGTGTGATAAATGGGTTCCCGTTTCCCATTTACCGTCTGAAAAGCTTCAAAAATCACTGGGAAAAATTCAAAATCCTCACAAAATTCAATAAAAAGTTCTTCGTCTGAACGAGGAGATAAAGCACAATACCCCTTATCGTTTTCCCTATCTAAAACAATACTTCCTGTACCTTCGAGATAAAAGCCGTCTTCTTCGGCCGAAGTGTAATCCATGATTTCGCTGATAATGAAACCGTTGTTTTCGAGAATGTCCAAAATATCTTCCCTGCGTTCTTCTCTACGGTTTTTGGCAAACATTGGATACAAAACTACATCACCATTTTCGTGAAATGAAATCCAGTTATTCGGAAAAATACTGTCTGGCGTGTCAGGATTTGTGGTGTCATCGACCACGATTACATTTACGCCAACCCTTTTTAGTTTGTGTACAAAAGCATCAAATTCTTGCTGTGCTTTGGCATTCACAGTTGCTGGTGATAATCCGTCCAGGATTTTTTGATAGTAATTGTTTACGGCAGTTTGCTCGTTTAACCGGAACGCCACCGGGCGAATCATCAGGATGGAATTTGTAGTTTGATTCATTTTTTTAGGGTTTTGTGTACATTACAAACCAAAGATAAAAAAGCCCCACATTTTCGCGAGGCTTTCTAACTATTTTTTAACGTTTGTCCGTTGGCACAAAAGCTCTTAATCCATAACCTGTATAAATCTGTCTTGGTCTTCCTATTGGTTCTTTGTTTTCTCTCATTTCTTTCCATTGAGCAATCCATCCTGGCAATCGTCCTATGGCGAACATTACGGTAAACATATCGGTAGGAATTCCTAATGCACGGTAAATAATTCCGGAATAGAAATCGACGTTTGGATATAATTTTCTGGATACAAAGTACTCATCTTTTAAAGCTGCTTCTTCTAATTTTTTTGCAATCTCCAAAATTGGGTCTTCAACACCCAAAGTTTTTAACACTTCGTCAGCGGCTTTTTTTATAATTTTGGCTCTTGGATCAAAATTTTTATACACTCTATGTCCAAAACCCATTAATCTAAAAGAATCATTTTTGTCTTTGGCTTTTTCCATATATTTTTCGGCATCACCACCATTGGCATGAATTTCTTCTAACATTTCGAGAACTGCCTGATTTGCTCCTCCGTGTAATGGTCCCCAAAGTGCAGAAACTCCTGAAGAAACCGAAGCAAATAATCCTGCGTGAGAAGAACCCACCATTCTCACTGTTGATGTGGAACAATTTTGTTCGTGGTCTGCGTGAAGAATAAACAATTTATCTAAAGCTTCAACTATAACAGGATTTGTTTTATAAGGCTCTGTTGGTAATTCAAACATTAAACGCATGAAGTTTTCGACGTAACCTTTTGTATTATCATAATAGTTCAAAGGATATCCCATGCTTTTTCTGTACGTCCAGGTAGCGATAACAAGAAATTTTCCCAGTGTTTTACAAACCGCTTCATACAAATCACTTTTATTATCTGGATTTACGGCTTTAGGATTAAAGGCTGTTAAAGCACTTGTCAAGGCCGACAAAACTCCCATTGGGTGAGCCGTCTTTGGAAAACCATCAATAATGCCCTTCATTTCCTCATTGACCAAGGTATATTTTCGAATATCGGTTTCAAATTGTTGCAATTGTACCGATGTAGGCAATTCGCCAAAGATTAACAAATAAGATACTTCAAGAAAATCTGCTTTGTCTGCTAATTCTTCGATTGAATACCCACGATAGCGCAAAATTCCTTCTTCCCCATCTAAAAAAGTGATTGCACTGGTACACGCACCTGAATTTTTATATCCAGGATCTAATGTGATTGCTCCAGACAAATCACGTAATTTATTGATATCAATTCCTACTTCGTTTTCTGATCCAATGATTATTGGAAGCTCATATTTTTTACCTTCAATTTCTAAGGTGGCTACTTTTGACATAATATTTTTTAAATTAGTTTATCTTTCAAATTTAAGTAATTATATATTAATTGTAAGTTACATTTGTTACAAAATCAATAAAATTTCAAAAAAAAAGCCCTTCATATTAGTGAAAGGCTTTTTGAATTATAACTGTGGTTTTTTATTTTACTTTGAAAGCATTTTTTCCAGGGAAATAGGCTGTGTTTCCTAACTCTTCCTCGATTCTAATCAACTGATTGTATTTTGCCATACGATCAGAACGTGAAGCTGAACCTGTTTTTATCTGACCACAATTCAAAGCTACTGCCAAGTCAGCAATGGTGTTGTCTTCGGTTTCGCCTGAACGGTGTGACATTACTGAAGTATAACCCGCATTTTTTGCCATATTTACCGCTGCAATCGTTTCGGTCAAAGTTCCAATTTGGTTTACTTTTACCAAAATAGAATTAGCAATTCCTTTTTCGATTCCGGTTGATAGACGTGATACATTGGTTACGAATAAATCGTCGCCTACTAATTGCACTTTGTCTCCAATTTTTTCGGTTAGTAATTTCCATCCGTCCCAGTCATTTTCGTCCATTCCGTCTTCGATAGAAATAATTGGATATTTAGTCGCTAATCCAACTAAATAGTCAACTTGCTCTGCAGAAGTTCTAATTTTTCCTGTTTCGCCTTCAAATTTTGAATAATCGTATTTACCGTTTTCATAAAATTCAGAAGAAGCACAGTCTAAAGCTACCATAACCTCATCACCAAAAGTATAGCCTGCAGCTTCCACCGCTTTTTTGATAGTATCCAAAGCATCTTCAGTACCTCCGGCTAAGTTTGGAGCAAATCCTCCTTCGTCACCCACAGCTGTACTCAATCCTCTGTCGTGCAATACTTTTTTCAGATTGTGAAAAATTTCAGTTCCCATTTGCAATGAGTGCGTAAATGAGGTGGCTTTTACCGGCATAATCATAAATTCCTGAAAAGCAATTGGCGCATCAGAATGGGATCCTCCGTTGATGATATTCATCATTGGTAATGGCAATGTATTTGCCGAAACCCCACCAATATAGCGGTATAAAGGCAATCCTAGTTCGTTAGCTGCCGCTTTTGCAACTGCAAGAGAAACACCAAGAATAGCGTTTGCTCCAAGAACAGATTTGTTATGTGTACCGTCTAAATCAATCATAGTCTGGTCAATCAAGTTTTGTTCAAAAACTGATATTCCCAATAATTCTTCGGCAATTTTCGTATTTACATTTTCTACCGCTTTTAGAACGCCTTTTCCAAGAAAGTTTTTTCCTCCATCACGTAACTCTACGGCTTCGAATTTTCCGGTTGAAGCACCAGATGGAACTGCCGCTCTTCCTAATACTCCGTTTTCTGTAACCACATCTACTTCAATTGTAGGATTTCCTCTTGAATCGAAAATTTGTCTTGCGTGAATTTTGATAATAATACTCATTTTTCTTATTTTAAATGTTGAACTAATAATTTAATGGTCTTTGACTAAGTCCAAGATGACAACAAAGATATTATTTCTAAAATTAATGATTTAATAAAAACGATTAATATTATCAACGAAAACGATATAATAATTTAAAAACAAGGCTCTTCCAGATATTTTGCATAAAAGATTACAGATAACAGAAAACTGACAATCGAAACCCATTTTTTGAATTAGCATTTATAAATAGTACTTTTGCAAACTATTTAAATAAATATGGGCTTTTTAGAAGAAATACAGCGAAGAAGAACTTTTGGGATTATTTCGCATCCCGATGCCGGAAAAACCACACTTACAGAGAAGTTGCTCCTTTTTGGAGGTGCCATTCAGGAAGCGGGTGCGGTGAAAAATAACAAAATCAAAAAAGGAGCAACTAGTGACTTTATGGAAATTGAGCGCCAAAGAGGAATTTCGGTTTCGACTTCAGTTTTGGCATTCAACTACAAAGAAAAAAAAATAAATATTCTCGATACTCCGGGGCATAAGGATTTTGCCGAAGACACTTTTAGAACTTTAACTGCGGTTGACAGCGTAATTGTTGTAATTGACGTTGCCAAAGGGGTCGAGGAACAAACCGAGAAATTAGTTGCCGTTTGCCGAATGCGGAAAATTCCCATTATTGTTTTTATCAACAAACTGGATCGTGAAGGAAAAGATGCTTTTGACCTGATGGACGAAGTCGAGCAAAAACTGGGTTTAACTGTTACTCCTTTGAGTTTCCCCATTGGGATGGGATATGATTTTCAGGGAATTTATAATTTGTGGGAAGAAAACATCAATTTATTTAGTGGCGACAGCCGCAAGAATATTGAAGAGACCATTGCTTTTCAAGATGTAAAAAATCCGGAATTAGAGAAAATTATTGGCGAAAATCCCGCTTATAAATTGCGGGAAGAGCTCGAATTGATTGACGAAGTCTATCCTAAATTTGACCGTCAGGATTATTTAGACGGAAAACTACAACCTGTATTTTTTGGCTCGGCATTGAACAATTTTGGGGTTCGCGAACTCTTAGATTGCTTTGTTGAAATTGCACCATCGCCAAGACCAAAAGATTCCGAAACAAGACTGGTTGATCCAAAGGAAGAAAAAATGAGTGGTTTTGTCTTTAAAATCCACGCTAATATGGATCCAAAACATCGAGACCGTTTGGCATTCATAAAAATTGTCTCTGGCACTTTCGAAAGAAACAAACCTTACTATCATGTTCGCCAGAAAAAGAATTTAAAATTCTCGAGTCCGAATGCCTTTTTTGCTGAAAAGAAGGAAATCGTGGATATTTCTTATCCCGGCGATATTGTGGGATTGCACGACACGGGTAATTTCAAAATTGGCGATACTTTGACCGAAGGCGAGATTATGAGTTTCAAAGGAATTCCGAGTTTCTCGCCGGAACATTTCAGATACATCAACAATGCCGATCCGATGAAAGCCAAACAACTCGACAAAGGAATTGACCAATTGATGGATGAAGGTGTGGCGCAGTTATTTACGTTAGAAATGAATAATCGAAAAATCATCGGAACCGTAGGCGCACTTCAATATGAGGTTATCCAATATCGATTGGAACACGAATATGGTGCTAAATGTACTTATGAAAACTTCCCAGTTCACAAGGCTTGCTGGGTAAAACCCAATGATCTAAAAAGTGAGGAGTTTAAGGAATTTAGGAGAATTAAACAAAAATTTCTGGCTCACGACAAGTACGGTCAACTGGTCTTTCTTGCTGATTCAGATTTCACAATTCAAATGACACAAAATAAATTCCCGACAGTGAAATTGTTTTTCACTTCGGAATTCGAGTAACTAATTAAAGCTAATTCCAAAACCGATTTATTTTATTCATAAAAAAAACGCTAATTATTAGAATTAGCGTTTTTTTATGGTAATTAAAAATTATAATTTAAACCACAGCACTTTCTAAATTTACGGCTTTTTTCAAAAAAGCTTTAATTAACAAACGATTAGGAGCAGTTCCAGAAGTCATAAATTGTTTTTTTGTATTCACTCCTGTTGATTGCACTTTTGCATTTGGGTCTTGTTTTGAACCCATAAACCAAAGCACAAAATTCATATTTGAGTTAGTAGCAGCCTCTTGTTTAACGACATTATTTTCGATCGTATTTTCAACAGTGTTACTTACTAATGTAGAATTCAAATCTGTATTATTTTCTGCTTTAGATTGACCAAAAGCAGTCCCAAAGGATAATAAAATAAAAGCCAACATCATAATAATGATTGTGCTTTTTTTGTTATTGTCGTATTTAGAAAAATTATTCATATTGGATTTTTTTTGCAGAGAACAATTGTTTCTCTTATCTGAGGTCAAAACTATATGAATCCTATTCTACTAAAAAATATTTTCGATGAAGCACCGCAATACTCGTTAAAAGCACAAAAAGCGGTTATGGGTTATGGGTT
>DZAU01000030.1:22496-25156 GCA_022729635.1 Flavobacterium psychrophilum | reverse complement strand
CCGGGGTTCGGCCGCAAAGATTGTAACGGATAGCGGGAATAAGCTCCTGAAAAAATTTAATCGAAACGGATTGCTTTTACTGGGGAAATTTTTGTTATTATGTAGGACGGTATTAATAAAACAAGGAAACAAACGGAGACTGTGAGTAGATTTAGTAATAATATGTAGCCTAAATTAAGATAAACTGGTGCTTGATTTACATAGTAATTTTCGGGATTGAGTTTTATTACTCCAAAATATTGCTGAATTAGTAGCAGAGAAATCCCGATTAAATTCCCCCAAAACAGTCCTCTTATAATAAGGTAAAAGGCATTGTAAAGAAATATTTTCCGTACAGACCAATTGTTCGAGCCTAGTGCTTTTAGTATTCCTATCATTTGGGTGCGTTCGAGAATGAGCACCAATAATGCCACAACCATATTGATGGTGGCAACTAAAATCATTATCACTAGTATGATGGCGATGTTGAAATCGAAGAGTTTTAGCCATTCGAATATATAACTGTATTTTTCGATTATGGTTTTGGTATCTAGTGTTGAGGATGTTTGTTTATAAACTTCTTCGCCAACGGATTTGATATTGGCAAAATCATTTGCAAAAACTTCGAAAGCTCCCACCTGATCAGGTTTCCACTTATTGATGTGCTGTATATGCCGAATATCTCCTATTATATATGTGGCATCAAAATCCTGAAATCCAGAGTTGAAAATTCCCACGATTTTAAATCTTCGGATATTAGGCAATTTATTCTGGTCTTCTTTGATAAAAAAGGTATTGAAGGAATCGCCCACTTTTAGATTTAGTCTGTTAGCGAGGAATTGTGAAATAATTACTTCTTGATTAATGCCTTTTGAGAAATTTGGCAACTTGCCAGAAACAATATATTCCTTAATATTATTCCATTGATAATCATTATCTACTCCTTTGAAAATAATTCCTTCGAAAGCGGTTGCCGTTCTGATAATCCCAGCTTTACTGGCAATAGCTTGAATATGACTAACTCCTGAAACCGAAGTGAATTTTGGATAAAAATCTTGATTTTTTGAAATGGGAACCAGCGTTACATCAGATTGATTGTTGTCGTAATTCGAAATAATGATATGACCGTTAAAAGCAGAAACTTTATCGCGGATTTTCTGCTGAAGCCCAATTCCAGTGGCTACCGACACAATCATCATAATCATTCCGATAGCAATTGCCGAAATTGCAATTTTGGTAATTGGAGCAGATATACTACTTTTATAATCTTTAGCGGTTATGAGTCGCTTGGCTATGAAATATTCTAAATTCAAATTATATAGTTTGCGACAAAGATACATAAAGTTTTATTCCACAAATTAAACAGATTAAAAATCAACTTATGAAAAATATCCTCCTTGTTTGTGCTGCCGTTTTGGTGATTTTTACAAGTTTCTCTTGTAGCAGTTTTGCAAAACACGACAATTCTAAAACTATAAAAGATAGTATTCCAACGGTTCACTTTCAGCCTTTTATTAGACCGCATCAAATCCCTGCTTTTAAAACCGGAGCAGATAATTATGAAAAGTATCTTCCTATATTAAAGGATAAAAAAATCGGGATTGTTACTAATCAAACCGGAATTCTATCCGATAAAACTCATTTAGTTGATTTTTTGCTTTCCAAAAACAGCAACATCCAAACCATTTTCGCTCCAGAACACGGTTTTCGTGGCACTGCCGATGCTGGTGAACACGTAATCGACGGCAAAGATGCCAAAACTGGCTTGCCCATAATTTCGCTTTATGGCGACAATCGAAAGCCAAAACCAAAACAATTAGCTGGAATTGACCTCATGGTTTTTGATTTGCAAGATGTGGGATTACGCTTTTACACTTACATATCTACACTTCATTATGTGATGGAATCTTGTGCGGAAAATAAAATTCCTCTTATCATTTTAGACAGACCCAATCCAAACGGTTTTATAGTTGACGGACCAATTCTGGAAAAAGAATTCACTAGTTTTGTAGGAATGCATCCCGTTCCTGTTTTGTACGGAATGACCATTGGCGAATATGGACAAATGATAAACGGAGAAAAATGGATGAATCCTTCGTCAAGCTCAGGACATAGTGTTCAATGTGAGTTGACTGTTATTCCTTGCACAGATTACAACCGAAATATGGCATACGACTTACCTGTAAAACCTTCGCCAAATTTACCCAACGAACAAGCTATAAATCTTTACGCCAGTTTATGCCTTTTTGAAGGAACCAATGTGAGCATGGGTCGCGGCACCGAAAAACAATTCCAAATTTACGGCTCGCCTTTTCTACCCAAAAGCGATTTTAGTTTTGTTCCGAAACCTAACTTTGGAGCAAAAGAACCAATGCACAAAGATGAAATTTGCTATGGCGAAGACTTATCGGCTGTAGCCAAAGTTGATAAATTAGAACTAAAATGGCTTTTAAAAGCCTACAACGAAACTTCCGATAAAACCAAATTCTTTAATCCATTTTTTTCAAAACTAGCCGGAACCAAAAAATTGCAACAACAAATTGAAGCTGGAATTTCGGAAGAAGACATCAGAAAAAGCTGGGAGAAAGGTTTGACTAACTTTAAAAAAATGAGGGAGAAGTATTTGATATATTAGAATTCAGACACAGATTTCACAGATTTCACAGATTTACACAGATTTA
>DZAU01000030.1:3977-22396 GCA_022729635.1 Flavobacterium psychrophilum | reverse complement strand
CACAGATTTACACAGATTTAATTTGTGAGAATCTGTGAAATCTGTGTTTAAACTACAAAGGCATTTTCTTCTTCATTTCTTCCACAATATTAAAAGCCGCTGGACAAATTGCCACATTTTTTAAAGTCAGATCCGAGATTTGTTGGAACTTCTTTCTGTCGGTATGCGGGAATTCGCGACAGGCTTTTGGTCGAACTTCATAAATGAAACACGTATTGTCGCTGTCCAGAAAAGTACAAGGAACACTTTGTAACACATAATCTTTGTCTTCGTCAATGCGCAAATATTGGTCAATAAATTGCTGTGGTTTTTGACGCAAATGTTTCGAAATTCGCTCAATATCGGCCAGAGTGAACAATGGTCCTGTAGTTTTGCAACAATTGGCACATTGTAAACAATCCGTTTTTTTGAATTCGGTGTTGTGCAATTCCTGCATTATGTAATCCAAGTTTTTAGGCTGCTTTTTTTTCAGCTTATCAAAATACTTTTTGTTTTCGATATGCTTATCTTTGGCGTCTTTAGGAAGATTGTCTAGAATTTGTTTCAAGTTTAATGTTTAAAATTGTGACACAAAAGTAGAAAATTAATATTGAAAAACACACCCCTAACCCCTCTTGATAGCTTCATTCTTCGCAATGACAGGAAAATTAAAATACTGAAACTTGAAACTTTAAACAAAAAAAGATGAAAGACCTTTTCGGAAAAGCCATACTCGACTTTCAAACCAATAATTCTCCCGAAGATTTAATTACTGAAACTTCCATTTCTGAAGCCGATGAAATGAGTGTTTCCTATCTTTTTCGTTCCTATAATGAAATGCCAGAACTGGAACAACGTGCCTTGCAATTGGCAAAAGGAAAAGTTCTCGATGTGGGTTGTGGCGCAGGAAGTCATTCACTGTGTCTTCAAAACGAAAGAAATCTTGATGTGACTTCTATAGATATTTCACCAACTGCAATTGAAGCTTGCCAACTACGCAGAATCAGAAATGCCAAAGTTGAAAACATCCTGAATTTAGATTCAAACGAAAAATTCGACACTATTTTACTTTTGATGAATGGCACGGGAATTTTTGAGACATTAAATCAAACTGCCAACTATTTGCAAAAACTCAAAAGTTTACTCCACCCAAACGGTCAAATTCTCATCGATTCTTCCGATATTATTTATATGTTTGATGATGATAACGATGGCGGAAAATGGATTCCTTCTTCAAATTATTATGGAGAATTGACTTTCATTATTTCCTATAAAAATGAAACTGAAGAACCTTTCCCTTGGCTTTATCTTGATTATAACACTCTACAAAATGCGGCTTTCGCCAATGGTTTACAATGCGAATTGGTTATGGAGGGCGAACATTACGATTATTTGGCGATGCTTTCGATATAGAAAACAGAATATAGAAATATAGAAAAGAGGAAACTCTAACAATTTTTAGATTTCAATCAAATCCGTTGCTGACATAATATCTTGCAAAGCTTTATACAAAATATCCAAATCTTCCTGCGAATTATAGACATTTATGGAATATCTCAAAAAATAATTCCCATTCAAAGGCATAACTGGAATTTCGATCTTATATTTATTAAAAAGCAACTCCTTCAACTCAACAGGATTTGAAGTTCTAATAGAAATGCTAGCCATTTGTCCTAAAAATTCATCGGTAATTGGGCAAATCGGTTGCGTATTGAGTAAATCGCAAAAGCGTTGGTAATTATCGAAAACTAATTTTCTGCATTCCTTTGCTTTGGTTTTCCAATCATTTTCTTTCAGAAAATCAATCACTTTTGGTGTACATAAGAAAGCAGAAATTTCTCTTGTTCCTTGGTATTCCTGATAATCCAAGAATTGGCTTTCGCCAGGAGAAACGCTTTCATAACCCCAACCCACAACGAGCGGATCGAGCATTTCCTGAAAACTCTTTTTCACATACAGAAAAGAACTTCCTTTAGGTGCCAACATCCATTTATGAAGCGTTCCTGTATAAAAATCTGGGTTTAATTCAGTTAAATTCAAATCCAGTTGACCCGGAACGTGAGCACCGTCAATAATGGTAATCAATCCTAATTCCCGTGCTTTATCGCAAATTTCCTTTATGGGAAAAATCAAAGCCGTGCAACTTGAGATTTGATTTAGGAAAACTATTTTGGTTTTTGAAGTATAACCACTCCAAAATTCTTCCAAGATTTGCTCTTTCGAAACCACCGGAAGCGATATGTTTTGGCGAATGTATTTGACTCCCGATTTTTTGCAATAGAAATTCCAAGTTCTGTCCATTGCACCATATTCGTGATTGGTGCTGAGAATTTCATCACCGGCTTCCAAGTGCAAACTTCGCATAATAGTGTTGATGGCAAACGTTGGATTTGGCGTGAAAAAGAAATCCGATGCATTACAACCAATATATTTTGCCAGTCTCTCTTTGGCAATTTTTAAATATTCTGATGCTTTTTTTTGGATAAAATAAACCGGTTCTGTTTCCAGTTCCAACTGGAATCTTTGATATTCCTCAAAAATGGCTTTTGGACAAGCGCCAAATGAACCGTGATTTAGAAAAGTGATGGTTGCATCTAAAAGGAATTGTGATTTCATTTATTGATTTTTTGTAAATATAAAAAATCCCAAATAATGTTTGTAAAATTATCGACTAGACTCTATCGAGATTGGCAAACTATAAGTACATCTTACTTTTTTTCCGTCTTGTTCACCAGGCAACCATTTTGGACATAATTCCAAAACTCGAATTGCTTCTTTTCCTGTCCCATAACCAATATCTCTTAAGACTTTTATATCTGTTAAACTTCCATCTTTTTCTACCACAAAAGACATATAAACTTTCCCTTTTAAACCAGCTACATTTGGAGTTTTGTAATTTTTTGCAAAATATTTATAAAACTCATCCATTCCTCCCGGAAACTCAGGTTTTACATCAATTCCAGCCGTATTATAAACAGTGTTATCAGAGACATTTGTTGGGTCTTGAACAGAACCTGTATCTTTGTATTTCTTCATTATTATTTGTAATTCTTTTCCCCATTCTTGTCCTGCTTGCATAGATTTTTGAGTAAGTTCACCCGCTTTTTCACTCATCTTTTTCCCAACTGGACTTTCATAAAATGCAATCATTCCTTTTATGTCTTCGCTTGTATAAAGTTCCATATAAATTTTAGCGATTTTATCATACACACTTGGTAATGAAAGATCAAATTCTTTTGAAAAATTTTCTCTTTTATCTTCCGGAATCATATTCAAAATTTGAGGTTTTACAACCTTCATTTGTGCGTCTGCCCCACTAATGGAAATTAATTTTAACACATCTTTTTTAAAATTAGTGTCTTGAGCTAATGTTATTTGTGCAATTAACACGAATGCAATAGAGAGGAAAACTTTTTTCATTTTGTTTTGGTTTTGGTATCAAGTTAATTTTTGAATACAAGAATAAATTTAAGGAATATTCAAGTATTTATGTGTTTGTAAAGATACACGCCATTTTGGATTATTCATTACGTAATCAACAATTAATGGCGTCATTTCTTCTTTTTTGCTCCATTCAGGTTGGAGGAATAAAATGGCGTTTTTGTTTGCTTTTTCGGCTTGTTCTTCGGCGAAAATGAAGTCGTGTTTGTTGTAAATGATTACTTTCAGTTCGTTGGCTTTGTCGTAAACGGTCTTTGTTGGCAATTTGTTTTTCTTTGGCGAAAGACAAATCCAATCCCATTCGCCTGTGAGTTTAAACGCTCCTGAGGTTTCAATATGAATTTTTAGATTTTGTTCCTTTAGCTTTTGTGTAAGCAAAGTCATATCCCAAGTTAATGGTTCGCCTCCGGTAACCACAACGGTATCGGCATATTTTTTGGCATTGGCAACAATCCTATCGATGCCTGTGGGCGGATGCAACTCGGCATTCCAACTTTCTTTGACATCACACCAATGACAACCCACATCGCAACCACCAATTCTAATAAAATAAGCGGCTGTTCCGGTGTGAAATCCTTCGCCTTGAATGGTGTAGAATTCTTCCATTAAAGGAAGCATTGTCCCTTTATTTACTTCTAATTGTATTTCTTTTGATAACATTTTATTTATTTGAATGGCAAAGATAGTGAATTTGCACTTCGACTGCGATGAGTTTGACCGTTTGGATTAAGGGAGACGATTGCTTCCGCCACGCAGGACAATGTGCCTGCCAATAACGTTTTTTTATAAATCCCTAAAAAACAGGGCTTTGAAAACACACCCCCAACCCCTCTCGAGAGGGGAGTTAGGAGTGCTTCTAAAATAATACGTCATTTCATATTGCTTTTTTGTAAAAAATTCAGTCTCGCAATGACTTAAGCATATAAAAAAGCCGATAGTTTTGTGAAACTATCGGCTTGGTGTAATCTTTATAGAATTATTATTTTAATTTCTTAATTGAATCTAATGCGTAAGCATTTGCCGGATCTATAACAAGGGTTTTGTTAAAATATTCTATTGCTTTTGCTTTATCTGTATTAGCAAAGCTAGCGGCGATGGTATTGTAAGATTCTATGATTTTTTTGGTCGTAGTAGGTTTTGCCATTTCTTCAGCACCTTTTTCAGATACTTTTGCAACATATTCTTCATAGTACTTAATCGTCATTTCATCATTCCCCATCAAACTATTCGTTCTTCCTCTATAAAGATAGGCATCTTGGTAGGTTGGCGAAGCTGCTATTACATTTCCAAATGCTGCATCGGCTTTTTGTAGAGCAACTGGATCAGGGGTTACGTCTTTTTTATTGTTAGCATAATAAATAGACAAGCCGTAATAAATATTATCCTCAATATAATTTTTATCTTCAGGGTTTCTTGTCCCAAATTCGAATACAGAAATAGCTTCTTTATATAATTTTAGACCAAATAATTTTTTACCAACTTCATTTAAATCTTCAATAATTAAAGGCTCAATTTCTATCGCTTTTTGGATGTCAGACAAACCTGAATTGTATAAATTAGCATCTATTGATAATCCATCGGCACTCAATCCTTTTTTGAATTTTGCAGTTCCTAAATACAAATAATCTTTAGCAATAACTTTATTTACAGGATTTGCTATGTAGCTTTCTAATGATTTGATTGCAAGGTCAGCATTGCCGTTTTCGTAAGCTGAATAACCTAAATAGCGAAAGATTCTAGGGTTTACCTTATCCATTTCAATCATTTTGTTGGCTTCGGCTTCAAGGGCTTTGTAATCCTTTACAAGAACCAGAAAGTCTGCTTTTCTCATTCTGGAATGCAGAGATTCGTCAGTAAGACTAATATATTTTTCATAATATTTAAGAGCGGTTTGCATATACTCTGTTGATTTTGAAGGCTTGTTTCTTCCCCATTTGTAGTAAGTCTCGGCTAATTCTCTATAAACCGGACCGTAATTTGGGTTTAAAGCAATTACTTCATTAAAAGATTTTATAGCCTCATCATACGATTTTGCTCCTTTTAACAGAACTCCTAATTGCATCTTTGCTCTTAACAAAGAAGGGTCAAATTGAAACGCATTTCTATAAGCGGCATAAGCTTCGTTTTGATTTTTATCTCCATAATAAGCATCTCCAAGAGCCAATTGCACCATGGCATCATTTGGATTTATAAGTTTAGCTTTGTTTAAATATTCAATCGCTTTCTTATAATTAGGTTTTGTAGAATATGTATAAGCTCTTCCTATGGCTATTAATTCCTCAACATCTTTCTTTTTGGTGTCTTTTAAAGCTAATGCAAAATTTGCTTCGGCAGCAGAGTTGTTTCCATTATCTAAATCTATGGTACCTAAACCAATGAAATTTAATCTGGCACCATCAACTCCTGCCAATCCTTTTTGATACGCAATTTTTGCAGAATCTGTTTCGGTCTGTATCAGATAGATATTCCCTAATAAAAAATTAGCTCTTCCGTTTATTGGACTAGTTTGCAAAACAGCCTTTAAAGTCGATTTTGCTTTTTCATATTGTTCTGCATCAACTGCTTTTTTTGCTTGGTTAAGATCTTGGGCAAAGCCAATTGTAACTGAAGCTAAAAAAGATATACTAAAAATCTTAAATTTGTTCATCGATAATACTTTATTTCTTTTCATTAATTATTTCATTTCTAACATTTATTTTTCGACCCGGAATCCTTACTGGCAATAATCCTGATTTTAAAATTATTCTTTGCCCTATATCTCCAGCCACAAATGAAGCAAAACCCATTCCTAAACCAGAATATCCTTGTCCGTTGACGATATACAAATCACGTGCCAAAGGATATTTACCTTCGGCTATGTTGTTTTGACTTGGTGGATAAAAATTAGCATCTGTAAGACTTTTTACACTTAAGATGTTTACTTTATCTATATATTCCTGCATTTCAGGCATTGGTTGAGACAACCAATTTACTCCTACGACGCCTATCATTCCATCGTTTTTAGCAACAAATTGAATTACTTCATTGTTTGTTTTAAAGGAATAAACTCCCTTTTCAGGAATTGATTTTATTCCTGCCAGTTCATTCATATAACGCACAGTACTAGAATTAGGATTGTCAAAAACCAAGCCCTTAATATTTGGATTTGGCTTTCCTTGCATAAATTCAATTATACTTCTTAACTCAATTAAAGTGTCTTTAGTACTTTTATTTGAAATTAAAGCAATAGCGTCTGTGGCAAATTTAGTGATTTTTGGGGTAATTTTTTTTTGTTCGAAGATTTTATTTTCCTCTGTGGTTAAATTTCTTGTCAAAACAGCAATAGCTGACTTTTCGTTAAACAAAGAAATTACTGTTTCGGCTTCTGACTTCGAAACAATTTTAATTTTAGCCTCATAGTTGCTTTCAAACACAGCCACTTGATCTTCAATAATGGGTGTCAGAGTTTCATCAACCAAAATGGTTACTGAGCCTTTCAAAATGGATTCTTTAGTTGTACTCTTCTTTTCATTTTGATTACACATCACAAATAAGAATCCTACAAAAAGAAGAACGAAAACATTTCTGATTTTAAGCATGACTAATCATTATTAGAATTCATAAACCGGTTAAATCTCAAGAATGAATACACTATTAGAACGACACCAAGTGCAATTCTATAATTTGATGCCATTTCTATTGGAAATTTTTTAGAAAAAATAGTGCTCCAAAAAATAACCGCAAGACCCATAAACAAATATAAGGAAAAAAACAAAATTCCCATAATAAAAAGAAATCGCTCTTTAGGCGATTTCTCTTTGTAACTATTAAATGTTTTTTTTAGCATTATTCCTCCGATACGATACTTATTGGTAAACTATAAGTACATCTTACTTTTTTTCCGTTTTGTTCACCAGGAGTCCATTTTGGACATTTTCTCAATACGCGTTCAGCTTCTTTTCCAGTTCCATATCCAATATCTCTAAGCACTTTGATGTCGGTTAGTGAACCGTCTTTTTCAACTACAAAAGACACATATACTTTTCCTTTAAGACCTTCTTCTTCAGGTGTTTGATAGTTTTTACCAATAAAATCATAAAACTTCTGCATTCCACCAGGGAAATCAGGTTTAACCTCGATTCCTGCTGTGTTGTAAACCGTATTATCCTCTTCAACAACCGCTGCAACTCCAGTTCCCACAGGCTCAACAGTCAATTCGGCATCCGGATCACCTTTTATGGTTTCTTTACCAATGTTTTTGTCTTTAAGGTCTTTTACAACGGCTATTTCTTCTACAACTTCATCAGCCTTTGCAACTACCGGTTTCACAAATTTCACCTGATCCACTTTTGGTGGTGGTGGTGGTGGTGGTGGAAGATTTTCTTTTGGTTTCTCCTTTTTAGGAGGCAACTTTACCGCAGTAATCTTTTGATCTAAGGTTGTTTCTTCTTGTCTGTCCGGAATCATCCTCATAATAGTGGGTATGCTCACTAAAACAACAAAAAGTATAGAACCTATGGCAAATGCTTTGAAAGTGTTCTTTGTAATTGACTTTCTTAAATCATAAGCACCGTAATTTTTATTACGTCCTTCGAAAACAATTTCAAGCCATTGATTTTTTAATAAATCTAATTTCATATTTCTTAATTATTAGGTTATTGGGTTATTAAGATTACTTCTTATTTTCCTTCTAACAATTTTGCTTCTTCAGGTGTAAATTCATTTACAATCGCATAAGTAGGCACGTCAACAATCGCCATTTCGTCTAAGATATCAACTAAATTGCGATAATTCGATTTTTTGCTGGGTTTGATAATTACAATCATTCCGTTTTTCGGTTTTCCTTTTGCAGTAGAATATTCTAAAACCGAAGCTTTTCTAGATATTAATTCTTTACGAATACCTTCCTTACCATAAGTAAAATCTTTAGGAGCTCCTCCAGCAACAGGAGTTGCTAACAACCCAACATAACGGACTAATTTATTATCTGCTCCTAATAATATTGTCATTGTACGATTTTCATCTACTTTGATTGGCTTTTCAGAAGGATCATCTTGTTTATCTGGCAACCCCAAATTCATTGATTGTGGTTTAGACAAGGTAGTAGTAAGCATAAAGAAAGTAATCAATAAGAAGGCCAAATCTACCATTGCGGTTAAATCTACTTTGGAGTTTTGTTTTTTACTTCTTACTTTTTTGTCTTTACCGCCACCACCGTCGCCTGTATTTAATTCAGCCATTTTAGTGTGTTTTTTAAATTAAAAATTCTTTCCTCTTAGACCAGTAACCAAGCTAAAACTATTGATTTTTTGGTCTTGTAAAATATCCATTACTTTTCGAATAGATGGATATTCCTCTTTTGCATCTCCTTTTATGGCTATTTGTAATTCTTTATCATTCAATTCGATGTTTGCAATTCGGGCATTTTGAACCCATTCTGCCAATTGATTATCAAGCGAATCTTTAGGAACTCCTGGCTGACCTGCTTTGCTTCTTTCGGCAGTTTTCATAGCAATTAGTTGTTTCAAATTTTGAATTGGAACTCCAATGCCTTCCATCAATGAAAATTTTGATTTTTCATCTTCAGTAAATTCAACCCCATATTTTTGGCCCATCAGTTCGAGAGTTTTTTTACGAACTTCTTTGCCTTTCAAATCAAAAAACACTTTTCCTTTACCTATTGTTAAGGTAGCCAAATCTGTTTCTGGCAACTTCGTTTGTACAGTGGATTGTGGTGTATCCACAGGCAGTGCTTCTGGTATTTTGGCCGTGGCGGTCAAAATAAAAAAAGTAAGCAAAAGGAATGCCACATCACACATAGCCGTCATATCAATAGACGTCGCTTTTTTTTGCGTTTTTACAGCCATTAAATATCTATTTAAATTTATAAGAAAAGCCTATACTAAGTATAACGCAATACTCTTAAAAATTATTATTAATTATTTTTGTGTACCTCTGTAGTGTCTGTAAGTATTCACGATTGTATTACCTGCCTCATCGATAGAATAAGTCAATGTATCAATTTTTGAAGTAAACAAGTTGTAAACAACAATTGCCAAAGCAGACGTAGAAATACCTGTTGCAGTATTGATAAGTGCTTCAGAAATACCGTTTGCAAGCATCGCTTGGTCTGGAGTTCCTGAACTTGCCAAAGCACCAAACGCTTTAATCATACCGGTTACTGTTCCTAATAATCCGGCAAGAGTTCCTAAAGAAACTAATGTAGAAAGAATAGTCATGTGTTTTTCTAACATTGGCATTTCAAGTGAAGTAGCTTCTTCAATTTCTTTGTGGATAGTTTCTGCTGCAGTTTCGCTGTCAATACCTTCTTTTTTCACGTCTTGGTATTTAACTAAGGCCGAACGGATAGCATTTGCAACTGAACCTTTTTGTTTGTCACAAGCCACAATAGCTCCGTCAATATCTCCTGATTTGATGCTTTTTTGAACATCAGCCATAAATTTGTCTAGGCTTGATTTACCGGCAGCTTTAGAAATTACAGCATAACGCTCGAAAGAAAAAACAATTACCATCAAAAGCAATCCCATCAAAACAGGTACAATTGGACCTCCTTTGTAAACCATTGCCAAATAATTTCCTGGTAGCGGATGACCCGTATTTACACCACCTTCAAAATTCACTCCATCACCCATAATAAATGTCCAGATTAACCATCCTGTAAAAATACAGGCTACAATGATAATCCCTGAAATCATTCCTCCTAATCCTGAACCACTTTCTTTTTTAACGTTTGCCATTTTCTTTAATTTTAATAGTTTTAATAATTTATTTTTTGTTATAATAAACTTTGTCGAAGGGCAAATTTATATTTTTAGTTCAAATAAAAAAACTTTTTTTGCTATTATTCCAATTATTTTAACTTTACTCCAAAAAAGTTGTTTTTTTTTCTTTGAATTAAATTTAAAAACTATCATTAAATCCCCTATTTTTCAATAAAAATAATGATTTTTTTGACTTATTTGATTACTATTTAAACGCTTTTTTGAAAAAACATTTACAATTATATATTTTGGTTAATCTCATTCGAAAACATTATATATTATCAAAAATTTTATAGCTAAAAAATGTAAAAAAAACAATATCTTGCATACCATTTTAATTCAACTCCATTATGAACAAAAAAGAAGACTTTATTCAAAATATAAATAACGGGTATCTCTCAAAAGGAGAGAGCTTAATCCTTGGTGGCGCTATGCTTGACGGCGAAGCATTAGCAGATGTTTTCGTGAAAGTTCCTTTAAAAACTCTCAATCGCCACGGTTTAATCGCCGGAGCAACCGGAACCGGAAAAACCAAAACCATTCAAGTCCTTTCGGAACAATTATCCTCTTTTGGAATTCCTGTATTAATGATGGATATCAAAGGAGACTTTAGTGGTATTGCAAAAGAAGGCGAAGAAAAAACCTTTATCACTGAACGCCATTCCAAAATAAATATTCCCTACAAAATAGCAAGTTTTCCGGTAGAATTAATGTCTTTGTCTGAACAAAGTGGCGTTCGCCTTCGTTCAACCGTTTCGGAGTTTGGACCCGTATTATTTTCAAGAATTCTTGATTTGAACGATACACAGGCTGGAGTCGTTTCAGTAATATTCAAATATTGTGATGACAACAAAATGCCTCTTTTAGATTTAAAAGACATTAAAAAAGTAATCAATTTCATTACCGAAGAAGGAAAAGCCGAAATCGAAGAAAGTTATGGCAAGATTTCGACCTCGACAACAGGAACAATTCTTAGAAAAATAATTGAACTCGAACAACAAGGTGCTGATTTATTTTTTGGAGAAATGTCATTTGACATCAATGATTTAATGCGTTTTGACGAAAACGGAAAAGGCTACGTCAACATTATTCGTTTGACAGATATTCAGGATAAACCCAAATTGTTTTCGACTTTTATGTTGAGTTTATTGGCAGAAATTTACAATCAAATGCCGGAAAAAGGAGATTCAGACCAGCCCGAACTGGTAATTTTTATTGACGAAGCACATTTGATTTTCAAAGAAGCCAGCAAAATCTTATTGGAACAAATAGAAACAATCGTAAAACTGATTCGTTCCAAAGGCATTGGTGTTTACTTTATAACCCAAAATCCGATGGATGTTCCGAGTGGTGTTTTGGCACAATTAGGGTTGAAAATCCAACATGCTTTGAGAGCATTTACTGCCAATGACAGACAAGCCATCAAGCAAACTGCCGATAATTATCCAACTTCTGATTTTTACAAAACTGATGAATTGCTGACCAGTCTTGGAATTGGAGAAGCATTGGTCACTGCCTTGAATGAAAAAGGAATCCCAACACCACTTGCAGCTACAATGATGCGAGCTCCAGCAAGCAGAATGGACGTTTTAACCGAAAGCGAAATTCAGGAAATCAACGCCAAATCAAAATTGGTCAGGAAATATTCTGAACTTATTGATAGAGAAAGTGCTTATGAAATGTTGAACAAGAAAATTGCAGTTGCAGAACAAGAAGTCGCAAAACAAGAAGAGGAAAAAGCAACCGAAAAAGAAGAAAAACAGTCCGGAGACACAACCGGAACAGTTACAAAATCAGTTATAAAAGTTTTGACGAGTGCCACTTTTATTCGTGGTGCTTTTGGGGTTTTGAGTAAATTATTTAGAAAATGATTCAAATGAAAAAGACTTTTTTAATACTTTTCACCTTCTTGTCATTAATGAGTTGCGTTCAAAAAACTGAAATTCAATCGCAAGGTGATGCAAAAGAGGAAGTACTCAAAGTCGAAGATGACTTCAAAAACCTTTCGCGAAACAAAGGAGTTGCAGAAGCTTTTTACACTTTTGCAGATGATAATGCCGTAATAAAAAGAGAAAACGACACCCTAATTCGAGGCAAGGAAAACATTAAAAAATATTACAGTAATCCAAAATTCAAAAAAGCTTCTGTAACGTGGAAACCAGATTTTGTTGAAGTTTCTACTGATGGATCATTAGCTTATACTTACGGAAAATTTGTTTGGAGTGTAACTGATTCTCTAGGAAATAAAAAAGATTTCAAAGGTGTGTTTCATACTGTTTGGAAAAAACAGAAAGATGGTTCTTGGAAATATGTTTGGGATTAATTAACCTTTTAGGTTTTAGTCAAAATAATATATTCAAAATTTTATCCACAAATTACACAGATTAGCACAGATTTTTTGGTTTTTCGAAGATTAAAAATCTCCTGATTTTTTTAATCTATGACAAAATAAATATAAATTCTATACCATAGCCAACAATACTAATTTAAAAGAGATTGCTTTGCCCTGCCTCGCAACTCCTCGCAATGAAAAAATGAAAAAATACTTTATCCAAAAATCACCTTTTGTAGTTCCTACAACCGATGGAAAACTCATTGAAGAACATCATGGAATTACAACTACAAATAACCCTGCGATTTCAATTGCTCACATGATTGCGCCACCACATTGGAAAGAACCGTTTCAAACTCCGGAATTTGAAGAATACACTTTCATTATTTCAGGTAAAAAACAATTTATCATCGAAGGCGAAACTATAATTCTCGAAGCGGGACAATCTATAAAAATTGAGAAAAACACTCGCATTCAATACTCCAATCCGTTTGAAGAACCTTGTGAATATATGGCAATTTGTATTCCGGCATTTGATTTTACGAAAGTGCATCGGGAGGAATAAATTTCCAACCCTGTCAGGGTTTGAAACCCTGACAGGGTAAAGAAAAATTATTTCATTGGCACAAAAACCAATTTCGTCGAAGTCTTGATAATTTCTCCCTTGTTCATTTTCATTTTTCTGAACTTTCCTGAATTGTATAGTTCCGCCTGATCGTTGTAATGTTTGCTGAAAGGATTTCCGGATTGCCCGGTTGGTAAAATACTTTCGCTGTTTTCTATATCCGAAAAATCAATCACTCTTCGCGTTGACGGTCCGCCTTTTACGATATATTCCCCACTGCCGGTAAAATCAAAAAACAAATTATTAATCACTTCGGCTGAGCCCGGAACGCTAAAAGGACCCACATTAAAAACACCTCTCAATGCGGCTACTTTTCCTAATGGATGTTGGTGTTCTAGTGTGTGAACTTTGCCCCAAGTCCAAGTATTGACATCTTTTCCCAATTGCTTTTCAAGTGCTGTAATGATTTCGTGGAAAGATTTGTTGAGGATTTCTGCTCTGGTTTCTTTTTTGTTTTTTGTAGTAACATCATCCCACCAAATAGAGTTTTCATTCTTGCTTTGAGGTTCAACAAGTTGCTTGACAATATGAGTACCTAAAAGCATTTTAAAATCGGATTCGCCCAACTCATCCTGAAATGTGTTTTTCAAATAATTGTAAATCCATTTGTTATAAATAGTTGGAGCGACATCGTTTAAATCATTCGAACCATTCCATTTTTTAAGAACTTCAACAGCTTGCTTTTCGCTACTCGAAAGTGATTTTAAATCCAATGCCGAAATCAGGTTTTTTGCAACGCTTGGTGCAACTGATGATGTATTATCATTTATCATTTTACCTACATCGTCTTTTGTCCAATTATTCTTTGATTCTAATAAACCAGAAATTCTTTTGGCTCGGTCTTGCGGCAAATAATATCCCGGATATAAATAACCGTCAACGGCTTCGGGTTGATTATTGGCAGAATAGATATAATTCCAACTCGGATTTATGGCGTGAGGGTTTTTCGAGAAATCCAAAAACTCTTTTTTGTCATCAATGCCGTTCGAGCCATTTAAAATGAAATTTGGATTGACTGATTTATCCAATTTATATAACTTTCCAGAAGTGTTCCAGGCAATATTCCCTTTGGCATCGCCATACATTACATTCAAACCCGGAGCAGCAATCAAGGAAACCCCTTTTCTAAAATCATTCAGATTCTTGGAATGTGAAATCGAATATACAGCATCTAGCATTTGATTGGGTTGTTGTGTGTAAATCCAATACATGGCAACCGGTTTTGAACCTTTAATTTCGTCTAATAAATCATTCATTACTGGTCCGTGTTGGGTTTCACGCACTGTAAATACAACATCTGTAGAATCTTTAACTTTTATAGTTTTATTTCGGATTTTATAATTTTGGAATCCGTTCGCTGTTTTGTATTGGTTTTTGTTATTTGGATTTTCCTCTTCCTGAAACAAATCGACATCGTCATTTTCGAACATCGTTAATCCGTAAGCATAATTATGATTGTGACCCAAAAGCGGAAATGGTGTTCCCGCTAAATAATAACCGTATATTTCATAATCAGGCACCACAATATGTGCTTCGTACCAAGTGCAAGGCTGCGAAAAAGCAATGTGAGGATCATTGGCAAAAATAACTTTTCCGTTTTTAGTTTTATCGGGTGCAATTGCCCAACTGTTGCTCCCGATGAATGCCGGCACTTGCGAATTGTCGAGCAAGCTGGCAACTGCTTTTGAAATTTCGGCATATTCATTGGTTTTTCCATCAAAATTTTTGATTTGAGTCATTCCTAAACTTCCGTCTAAACCAAAATCTTTTAAATAATCTGCACCTAATTTATCCCGAATATCAGTCATTAAAGGATCGTTTTTTTGAGCCATGGCAAAACTGAACGACATATATCCAAAAATATTATAAACGTCTTTCAAGGTAAATTTTTCTTTTTTTAGTCCTAAAATTTGAAACTCGATTGGAGTTTTTCCTTCATCCATATATTGATTTACACCATCAATATACCCCATAGCGAGTTGATAAGTTTCGGAGTTTTTATCGAGTTTGGCGATTGCATTTTCGGAATTTTCATCGATTCCTAACCCTGCAAAAAATTTATCGGTTTTTAACAATTTCGAACCAAACATTTCCGACAATCTTCCCGGAGCAATGCGTCGCATCAATTCCATTTGCCACAAACGATCTTGGGCGTGAACATAACCCAATGCTATCATTGCATCTTTCTGGGAATTGGCATAAATATGCGGAACCCCGAAATCATCAAAATACGCCGTGGTTTCATTTTGAATATTTTTGAGTTTTAGTTCTCCTTCATAAGTGGGTTTCAGGTAAAAACTATATCCAATTAATGCCATTGCGAGAACGACTACAAAGGATAGAATAACGAGAAAAAATTTCTTTAGGTTTTTCATTTGAAAGTAAATTAAATCAATGCTGTTTTTAATTGAAATTAATATTTTGGAAATTTAGAATAAAAAAAGATATTTTGAATTATTTAGTGTTCAAAATTTTAATTAGTAAAAATTTATAATATGATATATATCATAAGAACCTCCAATTGAAGTATATAAATTTGCAGTAGCAACTGTCGCAAACAGCCTATCTATTATGCTGATTTTTATTGTGATAAAACAGTATTCAGTATTCAAAAAACATACATTTAAAAACAACCTAAAACCAATTAAAACATCATGAAAACTCTCAAAATTATTTTATTATTACTGCTACCCTTTTATTTTGTCTCTGCACAAAATTTATCACCTTATATAATAGGATTTGAAAGCACCGAAACCGTTTCTATTGTCAACAAAAAAGTACAGAATAATCTTGAACAAAACGGAATAAAAATTGTTGGCGACTACCAACCCGCTAACGATAAAAATAGATATGTAATAATTTTTAGCTCGCCAGAACTTGAAAGTGCAGTAAAAAAAATAGGTGGTTTAACTGGATTTGCTGCAACGCTTCGAATTGGGATTACCAATGAAAATGGAAAAACTATTGTTTCTTATACTAATCCTAACTATTGGGGAAATGCCTATTTTAGAAAAGATTTTGTCAAAGTTTCTTCTTATTATACAACTCTTACCAAACATTTAGAAAGCGCAATGAAAGCCAGTGGGACATTTGTTGGAAAACAATTTGGCTCAAAAAAGGGGCTATCGACTCAAGAATTGCAAAAATACCATTATATGATGGGAATGCCTTATTTTGACGACACTGTAAAATTAGAAGAATTTAGCACCCATATTGCTGCGGTTGCAAAAATTGACGCATCAATTAAAAAAGGGATTCCTAATGTGAAGATGGTTTACAAAGTCTCTATTCCGGGACAAGAAATAACCCTATATGGTTTCGCTCTTTCTGGGGCAAATGGTGAGGGAAAATTTTTACCAATTATTGATGTTAACACCCCTAAACACACTGCATTCCTGCCGTATGAAGTTTTGGTAATAGGCAACAAAGTACAAATTCTTCACGGTCGATACAGAATTGCGCTCGCATTTCCAGATTTAACTATGGGAACATTCTCTAAAATTATGTCAACTCCTGGCAATATAGAAAGTTTGCTAGAACAATTAGTGAAATAACATTTGCTTTTTGACAATAAAAAAAGGCTGTTTTTTCAATAGAAAACAGCCTTTTTAGTATGTTTTGAAGTCTTTATATAATCAACATAGCATCTCCGTAAGAATAAAATTTGTATCCCTCTTTGATGGCTTCATCATAAGCTTTACGCATTAAATCATGACCACAAAAAGCAGAAATCATCATCAATAAAGTTGATTTTGGCGTATGGAAATTAGTAATCATACAGGTTGCCACACTAAAATCGTGTGGAGGAAAAATAAATTTATTAGTCCATCCATCATAAGGATTCAAGGTTTTTTGCGAGGAAACTGAACTTTCGATAGCACGCATAGAAGTAGTTCCTACGGCGCAAATACGTTTTTTATTTTCTTTGGCATTATTAACTATATCACAAGCTGCTTGTGTGATTTTTAATTCTTCTGAATCCATTTTATGTTTGGACAAATCTTCAACCTCAACAGGATTGAATGTTCCTAAACCTACGTGAAGAGTTACTTCGGCAAGTTTAATTCCTTTTATTTCTAGTCTTTTTAATAAATGTTTCGAAAAATGCAATCCCGCTGTTGGTGCAGCTACTGCTCCTTCTTCTTTGGCATAAATAGTTTGATAACGCTCTGCATCTTCTGAAGTTACTTCTCTATTAATGTATTTTGGAATTGGTGTTTCGCCAAGTTCTGTCAGTTTATTTCTAAATTCTTCGTAAGAACCGTCATAAAGGAAGCGCAATGTTCTACCACGTGAAGTGGTATTGTCTATAACTTCGGCAACAAGGGAATCGTCATCACCAAAATATAATTTATTACCAATTCTAATTTTACGAGCTGGATCTACTAGAACATCCCAAAGGCGTTGCTCGGCATTTAGCTCTCTTAATAAAAAAACTTCGATTCTTGCCCCAGTTTTCTCTTTGTTACCAAACATCCTAGCAGGGAAAACTTTGGTATTATTCAAAATCATTACATCGCCATCATCAAAATAATTAATGATATCCTTGAATGTTTTGTGTTCTATAGTTTGTTTTTTTCTATCGATAACCATTAACCGAGATTCGTCACGATTTTCGGCGGGATATTCGGCAAGAAGCTCTTTTGGTAAATTGAACTGAAAATGGGATAATTTCATTTGAGAAAGTTAGAAGTTACCTGCCTGCCGGCAGGCAGGGAAGTTAATAGCTACCTGTCTGCCGACAGGGTAATTGAAAGTTTTTGTCCTTCGACTACGCTCAGGATGACAAAACTTTCAACGGCTGCAAATATACGATTGTGAAACAGGCGTTGTCAAGTGTTTTGTGGTTTATTTTTTCCTCTCCCCAGACTTCTCTAAAGGAGGTGGAGAAGAAAAGCACATTTAGCCCAATAAAGCAGGGCAATGTTATGAAATTTGGAATCCAATACTTTTTAAATCTTCCCAAAAATCAGGATAGGATTTCGAAACTACTTCGGCATTTTCGATAATTATTGGTGTTTTTATTGCCAAAGGCGCAAATGCCATCGCCATTCTATGGTCGTTGTAAGTTGAGATTGCTATATTGGAATTAATTTGATTGGAAGCAAAAAGCGTCAAACTATCATTGGTAACTGAAATATTGGCACCAAGTTTTGTAAGCTCGGTTTTTAAGGCTTCCAGTCTATCGGTTTCTTTAATTTTTAAAGTGTGAAGTCCGGACAAATGACAACCAATTCCTAAACCAAGGCAAGTAACCACGATGGTTTGGGCGATGTCAGGA
>DZAU01000030.1:0-3877 GCA_022729635.1 Flavobacterium psychrophilum | reverse complement strand
ACAACCAATTCCTAAACCAAGGCAAGTAACCACGATGGTTTGGGCGATGTCAGGAGAAGAATTCAGGTTGCAGGTTACAGTTTGCAGGTTGCAGTTTGCAGATTTTTGTAATAAAATTGAATTGTTTTCGAAAGTAGTTTCAACTCCAAGATTTTTATAAATTTCGACCAAGGCGGAATCTCCTTGCAGGCTGTTTTCTTTGTAACTCGAAAGAATTATTTGTGTTCCAATTTCTGACAATGCAACTATAGAATAAAAATAGGATGCCGAAGACCAGTCACTTTCGATTGTAGATTGCTGATTAACGATTTTTGATTTTTGATTTACTCTTATGACATTATTTACGAATGATGTTTCAACACCTATTTCGTTCAGCAAGGCCAATGTCATTTTGATATAAGGAATGGAAGTAATTTCTCCAACCAAAGTCAATTCGATACCATTTTCTAATTTTGGAGCCACTAACAATAATGCCGAAATGTATTGGCTACTTACATTAGCGGGAATACTCACTTTATTTTTTGTGATTTTTTGACCTACAATTCTAATGGGTGGATAACCCTCTTGATTATCGTATGTAATTTGCGCTCCCAATTGTTGTAAGGCTTCGACCAAAACTTTGATAGGACGCTCTTTCATTCTTGGCGAACCGGTCAAAACAACTTCTCGACCTTGGTTAACAGCAAAATAAGCAGTCAAAAATCGCATCGCCGTCCCTGCGTGATGCACATCGACAAGCTCAGTGTGACGGTATGTAGCGAGTGCTTTTGTCATTACTTCGCTGTCATCGGAATTCGAGATATTTTCTATGGTAATATTGGGAAACAACGCTTGCAATAGCAACAACCGATTGGTTTCAGATTTTGAACCTGTTATTTTTATATTAGATTGCAGATTGCAGGTTGCAGATTGCAGAAGTAAATTCATATTTGGAATTATGAGTTATGAGTTATGAGTTATGATTATAACTTTCTACTCAAATAATTTAGGGGTGCAATTTACTATTACTCGTTCACAATTCATAATTCACAACTCATAATTATCTCAATTTTTCGTTGTTTTTATGTCTGTCTTTGTCTCGAACAGATTTCAAATCCATTTTCTTGTCGAAAGCGGTTTGTAAATCGATTCCGGTTTGATTGGCAAGACATAAAACTACGAAAACCACATCGGCCAATTCTTCGCCAAGGTCCTTGTTTTTATCGCTTTCTTTTTCGGATTGTTCGCCGTATCGACGGGCAATAATTCGAGCCACTTCACCAACTTCTTCTGTAAGTTGCGCCATATTTGTGAGTTCGTTGAAGTAGCGAACGCCGTGTTCTTTGATCCAGTTGTCAACGGTGAGTTGGGAGTTTTTTAAGTTCATAGTTATGTTTTTAACCCTGTCAGGGTTTGGAACCCTGACAGGGTTGGTTGGAAAAATTAGTATTCAATTATAAAATCATTAATCTCATTTAGATTTTGTTGTTGGTTGTGATAGAACAAGAAATTTTCAACGCCACCATATATTTCTATTACTTCACTCCTTTTTAGTTTTGTGGGTTTTTCTGAAATTATGGTTTCATAAGATGACCAAGGATACAAGCTCATTTGTTTTACAAAACCGTGATGTACTGGATTATTATGGATGTAGAAAATCAATTGTTGAAAATACCTTTCAGAAGTAACCATTTTTCTTTCAAAAGTAGTTTCAAACAAACTCCCAGTTCTATTATGGCGTTTATTTATAGCTTGTGTGTAGGCATTGAATAAATGTGAAAACTGTCTTGATGGGTCAATGATTTTGGGTTTTTCTGTGGTTGTGTAGGTCAATTCATTTTGTTCAATTTCAGTTTTATCTTTGATTCTTACCAAGAGATGAAAATGATTTTTCAACAAACACCAAGCATAAGTTTCGGCTATTGGTTCGATATATTTGGCATATAGTAGAAGAAAGTGATAGTAATTTTCATTTTCAAGAAATACATCAATTCCATTATTACCACGGTTGTAAATGTGATAGTAATTTCCGTGAAGTATGGGTTGTTTTATTTCCATCTTTTTGAATTTTTAACCCTATCAGGGTTTCAAACCCTGATAGGGTTAAAGTCGAATTAATTGATACAAATGTAGGAAATTGTGAATTGAAAATTGTTAATTATGAATTGGAAAAGTAGAAAATTACTCTTTATTTTTACTGTCAATAATTATCGTAACCGGACCATCATTTAGGAGCGCTACTTTCATATCGACGCCAAAAATTCCGGTTTGTACTTTCTTACCCAATTCGTTTTCTAATTGTTGCACAAAATTCTCATAAAGCGGAATGGCTACTTCTGGTTTTGCAGCTTTGATATACGATGGACGATTGCCTTTTTTGGTCAAGGCGTGAAGCGTAAATTGAGAAACAACTATTATTTCGCCATCAATATCTTTTACTGAGAGATTCATCACGTCATTTTCATCGCCAAAAATGCGAAGATTTGCGATTTTTTGGCAAAGCCAAATACTATCTTCTTGCGAATCGGCATCTTCAATTCCAAGTAGAATTAGTAAACCAGAATTAATATTTGCAACTATGTTGTTGTTTATTTCAACAGATGATTTTGATACACGTTGTATAACTGCTTTCATATTATTTGGTTTGCAATGCATTATTTTTTATGAGATTCCTACGGAATGACAAAATAAGCGAACTGAACACTCAATACTGAATACTGAATACTACTTTCTGGTTTCATCACTTGCTTTTCTGTCTTCATCGAATGAATCGGTTCGATAGTTTTCATCGTCGCCTTCTAGGATTTTCAAATAGGAATTGTAACGCGACCAAGCAATTTCATCTTTTTCCAATGCTTTTTTAATGGCGCAATGCGGTTCGTCTTTGTGCAGGCAATTATTGAATTTGCATTGGTCTTTCAATTTGAAAAACTCCGGAAAATAACCGCTGATTTCTTCCTTTTCCATATCGACAATACCAAAACCTTTTATTCCTGGCGTGTCAATTATTCGAGCGTTAAAAGACAAATCATACATTTCGGCAAAAGTCGTAGTGTGCTGTCCTTGCTTGCTTTGCTCAGAAATGTGTTTTGTTTTCAAATTTAATGAAGGTTCCAAAGCGTTGACCAAAGTAGATTTTCCCACTCCGGAATGCCCTGAAAACATACTCACTTTGCCAATCATCATTTCTTTCAATTTGTCGATTCCTTTGCTTTCCTTGGCAGAAACACGAAGGCATTTGTACCCAATGTTTTCGTAAATATGCTGCAAATACAATTGTTCGTCCAATGTTGTATTATCAAAGGTGTCAATTTTATTGAAAACCAAAACAGTTTCTATTCCGTAAGCTTCGGCAGTTACTAGAAAACGATCGATAAAATTTGGCGTTGTTGGCGGATTATTGATGGTAATCAAAAGGAAAACTCGATCAATATTCGACGCAATGATGTGCATTTGATGTGATAAATTCACCGATTTCCTGACGATATAATTCTTTCTTTCGTGAATTTTATGAATGGTTCCCGTAACCGTATCAGAGGTTTCTTCGAGTTCATAATCTACGATATCGCCTACAGCTATTGGGTTCGTGCTTTTAATTCCTTTGATTCGGAACTTCCCTTTCATACGGCATTCGATAAAATCGCCCTGCTCGGATTTTACGGTGTACCAACTTCCTGTAGATTTATAAACGGTTCCTGTCATAGTTGCAAAGGTAATTTTTTGTTTAAAGTTTAAAGTTTAAAGTTTAAAGTTTTTTAGGACTATTCCAAAAATAAAAAATCCCCGCAATTTATTACAACTGTGGAGATTTATTTTATAAAAAATACGGTTTATGAATTCAATATTTTTTCTTGATGACCAATACTTTCCTGGTGAATATCTTTGAATAATTTAACAA
>DZAU01000087.1 GCA_022729635.1 Flavobacterium psychrophilum | reverse complement strand
TTTTGTTCCGTCCTTGAAAATTGTTCCAACCGAAATTTCTTTTTGTCCTTTTGGCAAATCTAATCCAATAACCACATTGTCCGTGAAATTATCTTTGCTAAAAGTTCGACTAAAAACATAAGGACTCGCCGAAATTTCCTGATGAATTCCAGCTCCAATCGAAGGGTGATTTCTTCTGAAATTGCCTAATTTTTGCCAATGTAAAAGCACTTTTTGAGTTTCGGGATTGGTTTTTATGTCCTCCCAATTCATCATCGATCGCAAAGTCGCGTCGCCTGTTGTTCCTGCAATGTCTAGCGGACGAGCACTTTCATCACCATAATACACTTGTGAAATTCCAGGAGTAAGCAATAATTTTGTACCACTTTCGAATGTTTTTTCGCGTTTCTTGTCATAAGGAGAACTGTCGTCGTGAGAAGAAACATAGTTCATTACCGTGTTTCCTTTTAGGTCATTTTGAAGAATGGAATTGTATTTAGAAAACAATGCTTCATAATTCATTTTGGCTTCATTTCTAAAGTCAAAATTGATTAAACCGGTAAATCCATTGGCAAAATAATCCACTTTTTTATCCCCAAAATCATATAGTTTTTTGTTGCCAATATTATATCCATACACTTCTCCAACGATAAAAAAGGCATTGCTGTCCAATACTTTTTTGGAATTATTTTTTTTGAAATCGGCAAAGGATTGGTCACAAACTTTCTTGAAATCAGCCCAAACATCTTCATAAGTGTGTTTCGCTGTGTCCACACGGTAACCATCAATTCCATAATCGGTGATGTAATCTGAAAGCCATTTCATAATGTAATATTTTGGCACACGAGGATAACCCGTTTTGGCAAAAAACGCATCCAATTCGGCAACTTCTTGTTCGTAACGGCCTTCCTTTTTCCATTTTTCAATCAAGAATGGAGGTAAATCTACGGCTTCATTGCTCTCGGTTTTTACATCTGGAAGATTTTCGACCAAGGTGCAATTGATATAAGTGTCATACGATTTATAAGTACATTTTGGCGAAGTTCGAACCCAATCAGCAGGATAAACAGAATCTTCGGCAGTGACTGGTCCGGTGTGATTGATTACGGCATCCAACAGAATTCGAATACCTTTTGCGTGTGCTTTTTCGACCAATTCAGCCAAATCTTTTTTAGTTCCAAAACTCGGATCCAATGCCGACCAATCTCTTGTCCAATAACCGTGAAATCCATAAGTAAATCCAGTTCCTTCATCGACTCCATCGTGGATTTGTTCGACAACGGGAGTCATCCAAATAGCATTTATTCCTAGTTTTTCGAAGTAGCCTTCGTCCAATTTTTGAATCACACCTCGAATATCTCCACCTTCAAAACCTCGTAATTTTGCCGTTGGTTTATTTCGGTTGTAGTTTTGGTCGTTGGTTTTGTCTCCGTTGTTGAATCGGTCGATGAGAAGAAAATACACATTGGCACTTTCCCAAACAAAAGGGGTTTTAGATGCTGTTTTTGTTGTTTTTGTTGAGGAACAACTGGCGAAAACGAATGCAGTTATTGATAAGAGTAAGATTTTTTTCATTTTTGTTTTGTTTTAAACCTCAAAGGTTTTTGAAACCTTTGAGGTTTAGTAAATAAATTACAATTGAATTTTAATTTCTACATCAGTTCCTTTTTTCCAAGAAACCGGAATTTCAATCGAGGTTTTATTGGTTTTAAATTCCACACTATTTCCGTTAACCAAAATGATTTTGGCTTTTATATTGTGAACAATCAAATTTACATTTTTATCCAACGATTGAAAGTTTTTTCCAATTTCTGAATTGAGTTTTATGACAACTGTTTTACCATTGCCATTGCTATTGAAATTCAAAATTTCAAAAGCTCCTTTTTCGAAAGCGTTTGCCGTTAAACCATCGTCATTGTATAATTTTCCTGAACTTTGGGTTGTTTTCGCATCAAAATAATAATGCAAATCAAAGGTTGACAACGAATATTTAGTGGTGTTTTGGATGGTTTTTATCATCGGGATAAAAGCACCGCCACGAACAAAAACCGGAATATGATCTTCGACAACTGCAATAGTCGAAATCGTTCCTGCCAATTGTTTTTCATCAGAATAAAAATCGAACCAGTTGTTATTTATTGGAAAATAAACAGAAGTTGAGGTGATTCCAGCTTTCGTAATTGGAGTTACCAAAAAGTCATTTCCCCAAAGATAGGTTTCGCAAACCGTTGATAATTTAGGGTTTTCTGGTTCTTCAAAAAACAACGGGCGCATTAACGGTGTTCCTTTTTGGTTATTTTCGAAAGCCAAAGTATAGTTATATGGCAATAATTGATAACGCAATTCGACTTGTTTTTTTGCCTTTGCTTTTGTTACAATGTCTTTATAAACGGGTTCTGCGGCAACATCTTCGTGTGCGTGCGGACGAAAAACAGGTTGGAAAACACCATATTGCAACCAACGAATGTATAATTCATTGTCAAAATAATCTCCTGCAAATCCGCCTAAATCCGAGTGCATATAGGCCATTCCTTGCATTCCCATTTGGAGGGAAATCTCCATTTGCGATTGTAATCCACCCCAACTTCTAGAAACATCGCCACTCCAAGGAATCATTCCCAAACGCTGCGAACCTGAATATCCGGCACGCATCAGGATAAACGGACGCTGATTTGAAAAGTCTTTTTTGTAACCGTCTGCAATTAATTTTGCCCAATTGTGTCCGTAAACATTATGAACTTCGTCGGCTGTTCCTCCAGCAGTTATGGCTTCAGATGGAAAAACTTCGGGTTCACCCAAATCACCCCAAAGTCCGCCAACGCCTTGATTGATTAGGTTTTTGTAAACATTCCAAAACCATTCTTTTCCTTCGGGTTTGAAAATATCTATAATTCCTGTGTTTCCAAAATAGAAATCATAGGTAAAAGGATTTCCGGTTTTATCCGTTGCCAATATTTTTTTATCGACCGCTTCCTGCCATTTAGATGAAGTTGTCAATACAAAAGGTTCCGTAATTAGTACGGTTTTCACGCCTTTTGCATTCAAATCGGCAATCATTTTGTCAGGATTTGGAAAGGTTTCTTTTTCCCAAGCTAAATTCCCCATTGTGCCTTTCATTTCTTTGCCAAACCAATACAAATCGAGGATTATGGCATCGACAGGAATTTGATTTTCTTCAAATTTCTTGATGGTTTTCTCGACTTCTTCCTGCGAATGATAGCCAAAACGGCTGGAGAAATTTCCTAAAGTCCATCGTGCTGGCAAAGGTTGTTTTCCGGTTAAATCAGTATAATTCGAAATCAAATCGGACCAAGAATCGCCCACAATTACTTGATAAGTTTTTCTACCTGAAATGGTTTCATATTCTAATGTGTTCGTTTTTTTGCTGTCTAAATCTAAATAACCAATGGCTGGATTGTCAAAATGAACGGCATACATTTTCGATGACAAAACCATTGGAATAGTAAAATTCATCAACTCTGAATGGGTTTCGTAGCCATAATTTGCTCTATTGTACAAGGCTAATTTATTGCCTCGGCGATTCATTCCTAAAGCTCTTGCACCACCGCCATAAAGATTTTCGTCAGGAGAAATATTGAATTGTAAAACCTCGGTCGAATCTGCTTTTATGTTGCCTTTTACATTTTCTAACGGAATGTGTTTTTGTTTGAAATAGCCGTTTTTTTCGGACAACAAAAGATTTTGTTGGTTGAAATAAGAGATTTGGAAAGGTGATTTTTGAATGGTAACACTAATTCCTTTGGTTTGAAAATTTATGAAATCGGGTTTGTTGATTATTTTTGCAATTCCTTTTTTGGGAGCTAAAACAACTGCGTGAGAATTTGAATTGAAGACTTCTCCTTTTGGAATAAAAGAAGTTTCTATAATTTTATCAGAATACGCTTTTATGAGATAGATTCCATCAGAAGTTTTGATTTCTAAAGTGCCTCCGACCTTTTTGAAGCTCTCGAATTTTCTATTTGTGTTTTGAGCAAAGGAAAGGCAGCTTATGAATAGTAAGAAAAATATTTTTTTCATTGTTTATTGTTTTAAACCTCAAAGGTTTGAAAAAAACCTTTGAGGTTTGTTGTAATTATTTCAATTCCAATATCAAAACGGATTTTGGCTCTAAAGTGATTTCATTGGTAATATTAAAGGATTGGTCAGTTATGACTTCTATTCCAGTTTTATGATTGCCAATATTTTCCGCAAAACGAGTAGTGTTTATGGTTCTGGTTTTGTTGCTGTTGTTGATTAAAACCATCACGCTTTCCGTAGCGTCATATCTAAAATAGACATAAACATTATTTTCCGGAATATAATGTGTCATTTTTCCGAAATGAACTACCGCTTTGGTTTTTCTCCAATTGAATAATTTAGAAGTGAAGTCGAAATAATCATTTTGCATTTCGGTTCTTCCTTCTTTGGTAAACGCATTATTGGCATCGCCTTCCCATCCGCCGGGAAAATCTTGACGAATATCGGCATCGCCAAGGTCTTTGTTTCCTGCCATCCCAATTTCGGAACCATAATAAGTTTGCGGAATTCCTCGAACTGTAGCCAATAAAGCCATCGCCATTTTGTATTTTAGGATGTCGTTATTGTAAACGTGATTGAAGCGTTGCGTGTCGTGATTTTCGGCAAAAATCAGCAAGTTGTTGATGTTTGGATACAGAAAATCATTCGAAAAATTATCGTAGATTTTTATCATTCCTTTGTCCCAACTTCCGTCATCTTCGTTGAAAACACTACCCAATGCACCCAGAAAAGTAAAATCCATCACGGAAGGCAAGTGCGAATTGTAATTTTGAATCGCAGCTATTTTACTGTCTTTTTGCCAATACGCCATTTGTGCTTGGTTTTGCATCCAAACTTCGCCAACGATATTGAAATTCGGGTACTCATCGGTTATGGATTTCGTCCATTTTGCAATTCCTTCGGAATCAGAATAGTTGTAAGTATCTACTCTAAAACCATCTAAATCGGCATATTCAATCCACCAAATAGCATTTTGAATGAGGTAATTTAGCATCAAAGGATTAGACTGGTTTAAATCAGGCATCGTGGGTGCAAACCATCCGTCCATACATATTTTGGTGTCTATTTTTGAAGCGTTTATATCGTGAATTGTAGTTCTTTTGTGATTGGTTTGGGTAAAATTTTCGAACTGGTGAATCCAATCGTGAGTGGGTAAATCTTTCATCATCCAGTGTTCCTTTCCCCAGTGATTCGTGACATAATCCATCACTAATTTCATTTTTCTTTTGTGCATTTCCGAAGCCAATCGAGCGTAATCTTCATTGGTTCCATAACGAGGATCTATTTTATACACGTCGGATTGGGCATAAGTATGATAGGAATATTTTTCTTCATTATCCTCGCAAAGTGGTGTGTTCCAAATTGTTGTTACTCCTAAATTTTGCAAATAATCTAAATGGTTGATAATGCCTTGAATATCGCCGCCGTGTCTTCCGCCGGGTAAATCTCGATTGAATTTTTCTTGGGTTAAATCATTGGAATCGTTATTTTTTTTGCCATTCGAAAATCGATCGGGCATAATTAAATACATCATATCCGAAGCATCAAAACTTTTTCGTTGTGCCGAATTTTCTCTTCTCTGTTTTAGTGAATAGTTTTGGGTAAATGTTGTTTTGTTTTTGGCTTTGAAAGTAAAAACACAGTCTGTTGCCTTTATATTTTTAGTATTAATGGTAACAAAAAGGTAGTTGGGATTTTCTGTTTTTTGAATAGTTGTAATTTTAATGGGATTGGAAACAGAAACATCGAATAGAGCGATATTTTTCCCATAGAACATAATTTGCAATTCGGGATTGTTCATTCCGGCATACCAAAATGGAGGTTCTATTCTTTCGATTTGTGCAAACATTGATATTGAAAATAATGGAAGTACAAGAAGTTTTATTAGTCTTGCAAAGACGCAAAGAAACAAAGATTTTTTAGTATAGTCCATTTGCTACTCTTTTAATTCCGTTTTTTATTAAGGCTTCATTAAAATTTATGAGTAAACCTAACTTTAAATCGGTTACTCTGATGTATGTTAGTAATTGTTTGAGGTGAACATTTGAAATTTTCTCTACAGATTTTATTTCAATTATAACTTTTTCTTCAACTATCAAGTCAGAACGAAATCCTATATCTAAATGGATATCATCCCAAATTACAGGAATAGGTTTTTGTCTTTCAACTTTTAAACCTTTTTTTGTTAATTCGTGAAACAATATAGATTCATATACACTTTCTAATAAACCTGGGCCAAGTCTTGTATGAATTTTATAACTTACATCAACTATTATTTTTGAGAGTTCATTTTCTATCATAATATTGTATGTGTTTTTAGTTTATCTCAAGAAAATCTCGCAAATTTTTGAGGTGCAAAGGCTTATTTTTGTTTCGATATTATAAAAAACAAAGCCGCAAAGATCATTTTTTGCGACTTTGTGTCTTTGCGAGAAATCAAACGATGACTAAATTATTTGGCTCCACTAAAACCGCTTCTCCGTTTACAAAAACGGTTAAATTTTCTTCTCCTTCTAACGAAAATGAGGTTTGGTTTTGATTGACAGAAACTTTCAGGATTTGGTGTCTAAAATTGATTTTAAAAGTATATCCCGTCCATTCTTTTGGGATTTTTGGAGAGAAATGAAGCGCATCATTTTTCACACGCATTCCGCCAAAACCTTCCACGATACTCATCCAAGTTCCCGCCATTGAGGTAATATGGCATCCTTCTTCGACTTCTTTGTTATAATCGTCCAAGTCTAATCGTGAAGTTCTTA
>DZAU01000029.1:18695-25298 GCA_022729635.1 Flavobacterium psychrophilum | reverse complement strand
AAATTTTTACCCCAAAGCCTGTTCCAAATCTGCAATTACATCTTTCACGGTCTCCAATCCTACTGAAACACGTACCAAACCATCAGTAATACTCACTGCCAAACGTTCTTCAACCGTTAACTTACTGTGGGTTGTTGATGCCGGATGTGTTACAATTGTTCTGGTATCGCCTAGATTTGGCGACAACGAACAAAGTTGTATTTTATCTAAAAAAGCTCTTCCTGCTTCAATTCCGCCCTTGATTTCGAAGGCAACAATGTTTCCTCCTAATTTCATTTGTTTTTTGGCAATTTCATATTGCGGATGCGATTTCAGGAAAGGATATTTCACTTTATTTACCTTCGGATGATTTTCTAAAAACTCCGCTACTTTTAAAGCATTTTCACAATGTCTGTCTAAACGTACTGCCAAAGTCTCTAAACTTTTTGACAAAACCCAAGCATTAAATGGCGATAAAGAAGGTCCTGTAAGTCGAGAAAACAAATAGATTTTTTGAATCAATTCGGCATTTCCTACTGTTATTCCTCCTAAAACCCGCCCTTGTCCATCCATTAATTTTGTGGCCGAATGCACGACCAAATGTGCTCCCCATTGTATAGGTTGCTGCAAATAAGGTGTGGCAAAGCAATTGTCAATTATCAAAATCAGATTGTGTTTTTTGGCAATCGCTCCTAACAATCCTAAATCAATTATGTCAACGGCTGGATTTGTAGGCGATTCGGCAAAAAGAATTTTAGTGTTTGGTTTGATAAAACTTTCTATGGTCTCGGGCTTATCAATGTCAAAATACGAGGTTTCTATTCCCCATTTTGGAAAATAATTGATAAACAAAGAATGTGTTGCTCCAAAAACGCTGCTTGCAGAAACAATATGATCTCCACTATTTAATAAAGCTGCCAAAGTTGAATAGACCGCAGCCATACCCGATGCAAAGGCAAAACCAGACTCGGCACCTTCCATCTTACAAATTTTCTCTACAAACTCGTTGGTGTTTGGATTGCTGTAACGGCTATAAATATTTCGTTCCTTCTCTTCGGCAAAAGAAGCACGCATATCTTCGGCATCTTCGAATACAAAACTGGAAGTTAAGTACAAAGGCACCGAATGTTCTAGAAATTGAGTGCGTTCTAATTGGGTGCGTATGGCTTGGGTTTCAAACCCGAAATCTTGTTCGTTCATTGTAAAAGTTTAATGTTGTTTAAAGTTTAATGTTGTTTAAATTAGATTTTGGCTAATTCTACTCCATTCAAAACTACTTTATAATGTATGGTTGCCGTTGGTTCCAATGTTTTGGAAACCGAACAGTATTTTTCGAAAGAAAGTTGTGCCGCTCTTACGGCTTTATCTTCTTTGATATTTCCTTCCAAATAAAAAACCACGTAAATATCTTTGAAAGGTTTTGCTTCGCCCACTTGCACTCGTTCGCCTTCAACTTCGGCTTTGAAAGAAGTGATTTCCTGACGTTGCTTCTTTAGAATCGAAATCATATCGATTCCGCTGCAACCAGCAACTCCCATTAGGAGTAATTCCATTGGACTTGGTCCCATATCATTGCCACCAAAATCAGGTCTGGCATCGACGTTTACTATGTGTCCACGCTCGTTTTTTAATTCGAAGTGGAAGTTTTCGTTTACTCTGGTTAATGTTATTTTCATAGTAGCCCCTCCCCAACCCTCCCCGATGGGGAGGGAGCCGTGACTGGAGGTTAGTCTTTTTATAAATTACTGTTTTATTGCTATTTTTTATTTTTATTCCAATATTCCTTTCCAACAATTCCCCCTTCGGGGGTTAGGGGGCTTTATCCTTTCTCCGACAATCTCAAAATATCTCCAAAAACGCCTCTTGCTGTCACTGCCGATCCTGCACCGGCGCCTTGTATTACAATTGGTCTATCGCCATACGATTCGGTGTAAATTTCGAAGAAAGAATCCGAACCTTTCAATCCGCCCAAAGCGGTATCCGAAGGTACGGAAACTAATTTTACTTCCAAGTTTCCTTTGTCATTTTGTAAATCGCCTGACAATTCGCCTATGTATCTCAAAACGTGATTGGGTTTTTGTGCTGACTTTATTTTGGCATAAATTGGATCAAATTCTTTTAATTTATTCAAGAAATCAGAAACATTTCCTTCACGCAAATATTCCGGAATCAGGTTATGAATGCTGATTTCCTCAAATTCGTTTTGCAAATCTAGTTCTCTTGCCAAAATTAGCAATTTTCTGCCCACATCGTTACCACATAAATCTTCTCTTGGATCGGGTTCGGTGTAACCGTTGTCGATAGCTTCTTTCAGAATTTCGCTAAAAGGAACGTCTTTTGCTGAAAAATTATTGAATAAATAGCTCAAAGTTCCGGAGAAAACTCCTTTGATTTTCGTAATATTTTCGCCAGAAAGATGCAATAATTTTATGGTGTCAATTAACGGCAATCCTGCGCCAACATTGGTTTCATACAAATAAGACTTCTGATTGTCAGCCAATACTTTTCGCAAGTCTTTGTAAAATTTATAACTCAAAGTATTCGCCACTTTATTGGAAGAAATCAAATCGAAACTACTTTCGGCTAATTTTACATAATTTCCCACAAATGAAGCGCTTGCCGTATTGTCAATGGCAATCAAATTCTCAAGGTGATTTTCATTGGCGAAAGCAATAACGTCATCAATTGTATAAGAGAATCCGTTGTTTTGAATCTCATTTCTCCAGTTTTGTGACACGCCGTTTTTGTTCAAAAGCAATTTTTTTGAATTGGCAATTGCAAAAACATTCAGTTTAATATCTTTTCGTTTTTCGATGCTGGCGGCCGATTCTAAAATTTGATTAATTAAAGTTCCTCCCACTAATCCGTGACCAAAAATGGCAATGTTTATTTTCTTTGAAACGCCAAAAATCTCTCCGTGAATTACGTTCAAAGCGCGGTGCAATTCGGATTTTTTTACCACCAAGCTCACATTTTTTCCTGTAACTGTATTATTGAAAAGTATTGGAATAATTTTATTTTTGATTAAAGCAGTGTACGGTTTGTGAAAAGTACTTAAATCCTGACCAATAATTGAAATCACCGAAACATCATCGGTTACCGAAATTCTATTCACATCTTTAGAATAAAAATCATTTTCGAATTCTTTCTCGAGTTCAATCATTGCTTTGGTCGCTTTATCGGCAGCAACAACAAGACCAATTCCTCGTTCAGAAGAACCTTGCGAAATGATACTTACGCTAATATTGTTGTCGCCCATAACCCTGAAAATTCGGGCGTCGACCCCTGTTTTTCCTAGCAATCCTCTTCCTTCGAGATTGACCAATGCCACATTTTCAAGAACAGAAAGCGTTTTGATTCCTTCCTTATTCGAGTTGGACGTGATTAAAGTTCCTTGATTTTCGTAGTTGAAAGTGTTTAAAATTCGAAGTGGAATATTTTTTTCCAAAAGCGGAATTATGGTTTTGGCGTGCAAAATTGTGGCTCCAAAATTTGCCAATTCGTTGGCTTCATTAAACGACAAATGGTCAATTTTCTTGGCATCTGGAACTAAATCTGGGTTGGCTGTGTAAATCCCGTCAACGTGAGTGTAATTTTGCAATTCCTCGGCATCGACATAATTTGCAATTAATGAAGCTGAATAGTTGCTTCCATTTCTGCCCAAAGTGGTTGTTTCGTTAAGTTCATTCGAACCAATAAAACCTGTTATAATAATGACTTTGTCGGTATTTTTTTTGAAATAGTCAACTATATTTTTCTTTGAAATTTGTTCCAAAGGTTGGGCATCTCCAAATTTAGAATCGGTTTTTATCAAGGTGCGTGTATCCGCAAATTGGGCTTTTATTCCTTTTTCATTTAAAATAAAAGTTATGGTTTTTGCCGAAATCACTTCGCCTTGCGACAACACTTGGTCTTTAATTTTTTCGCTATAATCGCCAATCAAACTTACGCCTTCAAAAAGTTTGTCTAATTTTTCAAATTCTTCAGACAAATCAACTCCATTGTAATCGTCTTGTTGATAGGTTTTGAAACTTTCAAGTAAAGGTTTGTAATTTCCGTTTTTTGTGGCAATGGTCAAGATATCTTCGAGTTCATCGGTAGCGTTTCCTCTTGCCGAAACCACAACGGCAATGTTTTCGCCTTTGCTTTTTTTATCGATAATTAGGTCTAAAACTTTGTTTATTCCTTCACCGTTAGCTAATGATTTTCCGCCAAATTTTAATATTTTCATTCTGTTTTTTTTGTTTTTAAAAACAACATCCAGCAAATTATTTAATTGATCGTATTCCATTAAAAAAGCGTCGTGACCGTGTTGTGAATCAATTTCGCTATAAAACACATTGTTTTTGAATTTCTTAATTTCGTGGTAGGTTTCCCTATTTTCAATGGCAGTAAAAAACAAATCCGAATTGATTCCGATGATATAAATATTCGCATCGACTTCAGAAATTATACTTTCGAACGACTTTCTTCCTCTGGTAATATCGATGGTTTTTAGCAACTGATTCATCATTTTGTATGCCGAAAGCTGAAACCTTTTTTGCAATTTCTCGCCGTGATGATTCAACCAACTTTCGACTTCAAATGAACCCAAAGATTCTGTTGCATTTCTTTGAAATTTTTCTTTGAAAGATTCGGGCGTTCTATAACACATCATCGCGTGAATACGGGCATCTTCGATGGGTTTTGAAGAATTGTTTAATATTTTTTCTTGTAAGTAACAATTTGCTATCAGCCAATCTGTCGATTTCCAATCGGAAGCAATGGGAATTAAATTCTGGGTTAATTTTGGTTCAAGAGCCACCATTTCCCAAGCAATTCCGCCACCTACTGAACCTCCGATAAGCGCAAATAGTTGTTTTATTTTAAGATATTTGATGCCTTCTATAAACAGTCTGGCGATATCCCTGGTATTAAAATCGAGGTAATTATCAATTATTTTTCCGTCGAAACCGTTTCCGGGAACGTTAAAAGATAGTATGGTATATTTTCGGATGTCGATTGTTTTATCGACACCAATTAAGTCGTTCCACCATCCGTTTTCACCAATAACACAGGAGTTTCCCGTTAAGGCATGATTGACCAAAACAATGGGTGCCGAATTTATTTCAGGACCAAAAGTTTGATAACTTAAATTAATTAATGGGCAAACCACACCACTTTCGGTAGTGAAATTTTGTAAACTAATATGGGATAATTTATTTTCCAATTTCAAATCTTTTATAATTTTTGATTTGTATTTGGAAATATTAGAAAGAAAGCCAGCGGTAAATTTGGTCTATTCTTGTTGTTATCTTTTCCGCCGCGGCGGATAGAATGCAGCACCTTTCCGACACGGCGGAGGTTGCTAAGCTTTCATTGGGTCTATTCCCTCGGGCTTTCTTTATAACATTTCAATACGTTTGTGAACTTAAAGGCACAAATTAACCACTAATTTTTTTAACAACCAAATTATATATCGGAAGGTTTTTATTTATATGCGAAAATAACAGCAACCGAAAGAGCTTAAAAAAAGACTCAAACTGTTGCTGATTTAATATTTCGTTAATTCAACCCTTCTCATTTTTATATAAAAAGAGTTTCATTCTCCACGGAATACATTTGTGACAGCAAAATATTTGTCGTTCTACTATCAGTAGATGATTCTTCAAAATTTTCATCATAGAAAGTATGATTCAATTCATAATTAGAATTATCTCCATCTCTTGATTTTTTAGGTGTTTTCAACTCTTTTAGAGCTCTGATTTTGTTTGAAAAATAATTTAATGTTTTCATAATGTTTTGTTTTAGTATTAGTTTTAGTTTTATTAATTTTTATTTTTAATTAAAAAACCCTTTTAGACACGAATCCAAAAGGGTTTTAAGTTGTATTATAAACTTTACTTTCGGAATCAACAGACACGGGTAAAAAACACTGATTTTGAACAAATCATCGATTTGACTTGGCAATTGTTCGTTTGTTTTTGCATTAAAATCTTCATTTATTTTCGGTTTATTGTTATTTCAAAAAAAAAGCTCCCCGTTTTTCGGGAAGCTTTTGCTATATTTTTTTGTTTTAAAATTTAAGCAATAGACAACCCGCAGGATTTTTCCTGAGTGGTTTTCGACATAATACACACATTAAATTTCATATTCTCTGTTTTCTTTAGCAAATGTGCAACATATATTTTGATTGTCCAAATATTATTTAAAGAAATAATGTTTTAGAAACATTCCCTTAAACTATTTGCATTTATTATAAAACATAAATTATTCAAAAAAAAGTAAAGAATAATTTTCAATTCAAAATGGTTTCATACATTTGTACCCTAATATTAGAGGAATAATTTGAACTGATTGCAACCTCATTAAAAAAAGCTAAAGCAGGTATCCTCTTTAGTTTTCGTTTGCAATTCCAAATTTTTTTCTTGATAATCAAATTTTAAATTAATAAATAATTTTAATTATGGCTTATTTATTTACGTCAGAGTCTGTGAGCGAAGGACATCCAGACAAAGTAGCTGATCAAATTTCAGACGCATTAATCGATAATTTTTTGGCCTTTGACCCTGAGTCAAAAGTAGCTTGCGAAACTTTGGTAACTACAGGATTAGTTGTCTTGGCAGGTGAAGTGAAATCTGAAAC
>DZAU01000029.1:4943-18595 GCA_022729635.1 Flavobacterium psychrophilum | reverse complement strand
CAACCCACAATATGCGCATTTATTCAATGATAAAATTACCTATCATATTAATCCAACCGGAAAATTCGTTATTGGCGGACCACACGGTGACACAGGATTGACAGGAAGGAAAATTATTGTGGATACTTATGGCGGAAAAGGTGCTCACGGTGGTGGTGCTTTCTCCGGAAAAGATCCAAGCAAAGTGGACAGAAGTGCCGCTTATGCAACCCGTCATATTGCCAAAAATCTTGTGGCTGCCGGTGTTGCCGACGAGATTTTGGTTCAGGTTTCGTATGCCATTGGAGTTGCAAAACCAATGGGAATTTTTATTGAGACTTATGGAACTTCGAAAGTGAATTTGACCAATGGCGAAATTGCCAAAAAAGTGGAAGCTATTTTTGATATGCGTCCTTATTTTATTGAACAGCGTTTAAAATTAAGAAATCCAATATACAGCGAGACTGCGGCTTACGGGCACATGGGTCGTACTCCGGAAACCGTAACCAAAACTTTTTCTGCTCCTGGTGGAATTGAAAAAACGGTTACAGTTGAATTGTTTACTTGGGAAAAATTAGATTTTGTTGACCAAATAAAAACTACTTTCGGTCTATAAGAACAAAAGCAAATTAATCCAATACAAGCCAAAAGCCTGACTAAATTTATTAGTTGGGTTTTTTTATTTCTATTCGAAAAAATAATGTACTTTAGTAATGAAAAATTACAACATTATGGCAAAATTTCCTTCATTTCAAAACATCATTCAAAATACCCGAAACACTATTTTTAGGTTTCCGCTCGAAACTTTAGCTGCTTTAATTGGCGTATTTGCTGCCATTTTCCTTATTGAAAAAAGTCATGATGGCGATTTCGAAGAGTTGTATGTAAAAATTATATTGAGCGCATCCTTGTGTTTAGTGCTTTTTTTGGCAATTAGTTTTTATTTTGAAGCAAGCCAAAACAAAAAAGGGTTTCGCTATTTGGCAAGCCTTGGTTTAGGCGCATTAGCCGTAGCATTTGTGTTTAGTTTTGAAAAAGAAATTTCCGAAATAGAAATTTTATCCTTTGTGGTGTTGAGTTTATCCTTGCATTTACTGGTTTCGTTTGCAGCTTTTTTACCAAAAAAATACAACCAAGAATCCTTTTGGGAATTCAACAAACAGCTTTTTTTACGGATTTTGATGAGTGGTTTGTACAGCGCAGTGCTGTTTATTGGTTTGGCTTTAGCGATTGCAGCTATTAAAAATTTATTCGATGTTGAAATTTACGATACGATTTTTGGTCACTTGTTTGTTGTCATTGCCGGTTTATTTAACACTCTGTTTTTCTTGTCTGGAGTTCCGGAAATTACGCCTCAAAACGAACTCGAATTGAATTATCCAAAAAGCTTAAAAAACTTCACCCAATATGTTTTGTTGCCATTAATTAGTGTGTATTTGATCATATTAATCGCCTACGAAATTAAAATTATTGTAACTTTTTCGCTGCCAAAAGGTTGGGTTTCGGTCTTGATTTTGGTCTTTGCCATTTTCGGAATCTTGTCGTTTTTACTCATTCATCCCATTGCCAAAAAAACCGAAAATTTATGGATGCAAAGCTTTAATCGCTGGTTTTATTATTTGCTGATTCCGCTTATTGGTCTTTTATTTTGGGCTATTGTTTACCGTATTTCGCTCTACGGATTCACGCCAGAACGCTATTATGTTTTTGCGACAGCCTTATGGCTCACAGGCATTGTAGCCTATTTTTTGGTTCAAAAAAATCCGAAAATAAAATATATTCCAATAAGTTTATGCGTTGTGGCTTTGCTTACCATTATTGGTCCACAAAGCGCTAATACTATTTCAAAAAAGAGTCAGCTTTCTCGTTTTGAAAGTTATATGAAAAAGACAAAAACCGAAAAATTGAGTTTTGAACAAGAACAGGATTTGAGCAGTATTGTGAGTTTTTTGAATACAAATTATAAAGCAAAAATTTTTCTTCCTTTTGCCAATGAAAAACTAAAAGAACTCATCAAAAAAGAAAAACATCCTTCGTCTGGCGAAATTGTTAGGGCTTTAGGTTTTACTTATCGCTCGGAATATGATACAAAAACAAAGTCTGATTTTTACTATTCGAGTCCAAACGACTACGTGGAAAATATTCACGGTTATGATATAGTATTTACGCTTAGGACTAATCTAGAAATGGATTGCGAAAACTGCATTACCATTGAAAACAAATCGTATTCCATTAAAACCATCAATAAAGATTATGGTCTGAATTTGACAATAAACAACGTTATTATTCCGTTGAAAATTAATGATTTTATAAATAACAATCCTGATTTTTTGTCGAATTCAAAGGAAATTATCCAAAAAATTGATGCTTCAAAATATGAAATTTTAATACATTATCTCCAAGCTAGTGGTAGCAAAAAAGAAGATAAAATAGTTGTAACAAATTATAATTTGAAAATTTTGGTTAAAATTAAAGATTTAGAAAGATTATAAAAACATTATACAATTCAAAATAAAAATGAATGATTAAAAAATTTGTGTTTATACTTTTTGCATTGCAATGCACTTTGCTTTTTTCTCAAAATCAATCCTTGACAGCATTGCCTCTTTCGACACAAAAACTCGAGGCTGATTTTCTTGTGGGTTTTGATGGTTTGGAGAATTTATATTACATTAAAAACAATGTTTTTTTTAAGAAACACAGGGAGGAATTATGGCAATATAAAAATCTTTCTTTAGGAAAAATCACTAAAATAGACCTGCAAAATCCGTTGAAAATTGTTTTGTTTTATGAAAATTTCAATACGGTTGTAACTTTGGATAATCAATTAAACGAAACCCAAAAAATCAATTTTTCGGAAAATGAAATTCCGATAATTGCTACAGCAATCGGAATTGCGTCTCAAAACAGGTTGTGGATTTACAATAGTTTGTCGCAACAGATTGGGCTTTTCGATTATTTAAAAAACACTTTTCAATCGATAACTCCTTCATTTCAAGGAAGTGTAAAGTATTATTATTCTGATTTTAACACTTTTCAATGGATTGACGACAACCTCAATTGGTATTCTTGTGATGTTTTTGGAAAAACTTCTGTATTGGGAAATGTATCTGATTTTGATGAAATTCAAATTGTTTCAGACCAAGTTGTTCTTTTTTCAAAAGATGGAAAATTGTATTTGCAAGATTTAAAAAAGAATAGTGTTTCCCCAATTGAAAATATGGAAAAATCAATTGAAAATTTCTATTACAAAGACCAAATTTTGTCTATTTTTACCAACCAAGAAATTACAAATTTTAAAATCACGATACCGTAATGCACATAGCAGTAGCAGGAAACATAGGCGCAGGAAAAACAACATTGACACGTTTATTGGCGAAACATTTTAAATGGGAACCTCATTTTGAAGACGTGGTTGACAATCCGTATTTGGACGATTTTTATCATCAAATGGAACGTTGGTCGTTTAATTTACAGATTTATTTCCTTAATAGTCGTTTTCGTCAGGTGTTACAAATTCGCCAAAGTGGCAAGAATATCATTCAGGACAGAACCATTTATGAGGATGCCAATATTTTTGCTCCCAATCTTCACGCAATGGGTTTAATGACCAACCGTGATTTTCAAAACTATTCGTCACTATTTGAACTAATGGAATCAATGGTTGAGGCGCCAGATATGCTTATTTATTTACGGAGTTCCATCCCTAATTTAGTGAGTCAAATTCACAAACGTGGTCGCGAATACGAAAACTCGATTTCTATTGATTACCTCAACCGATTGAATGAACGTTATGAGGCTTGGATCCAGACTTATACCAAAGGAAAACTGCTGATTATTGATGTGGATAACATCAATTTTGTGGATAATCCAGAAGATTTGGGAATGATTATCAATAAAATTAACGCGGAACTGAACGGATTGTTTTAAAATCAATTGCAAATTATTAATTACGAATTACAATAAAAATGTCCCGAAAATTCGGGACATTTTGATATAATTTAGAATCTAAAAAGTTTATTTCAAAGCTTCTACTTTAGCTTTTACCTCTTCTAGTGAACCTTCAAAAACCTGAACGTTTACATTTCCCTTTTCGGAAGTGGTTACTGTTGCTTTTGCTTTTCCGTCGTCAGTTTTGATCATTTCAACTTTAATGTTCTTTTCATTCACCATTTTTTTAGCGCAACAGGCTTTGTTTCCTTCTTTAGAGTCGTAACGTGACATACATATTTCTTTTTGATCAGGAGTACATCCTTTTGTGTCACACATTTTAGCACATTCTTCTTTGCTCAATGTGGCGCATTTAGACATGTCACATTTACCCATTGACATAGCCTCTTTTCCATTCATTGTGCATTTTGATTGCATCATCACTTCCATTTTAACACATTTGGTTTCTTCAGAAGCGCTTCCGTGTCCTAAAATTGGAGCAATTACTAATCCAATCAAGCAAGTCAATTTAATTAAAATATTCATTGATGGTCCTGAAGTATCTTTGAAAGGGTCACCAACAGTATCTCCGGTTACAGCGGCTTTATGAGCATCCGAACCTTTGAAACTCATTGCTCCGTCAACTAAAACTCCAGCCTCAAAAGATTTTTTTGCATTATCCCAAGCTCCACCGGCATTGTTTTGGAAAATGGCCCAAACTACACCTGAAACTGTAACTCCAGCCATATAACCGCCAAGCATTTCGGCAACCATTGAATTTGCATTGGCATCATTCATATAAACAAGTTTCCCTAGTAAAACAATCCCTATTGGAAAACCAATTGTCAAAATTCCGGGCAACATCATTTCGTGCAAAGCAGCTTTTGTAGAAATATCAACACATTTTGCATATTCCGGTTTTCCTGTTCCTTCTAAAATTCCGGGAATTTCCCTGAATTGACGACGCACTTCGTTTACCATATCCATAGCGGCTTTCCCCACAGAATTCATTACTAATGCTGAGAAAACTACCGGTATCATTGTTCCAACAAACAACATTGATAAAACCGGTGCTTTGAAAATATTGATGCCATCGATTCCTGTGAAAGTCACATAAGCGGCAAACAAACCTAAAGAAGTCATTGCGGCCGAAGCAATTGCAAAACCTTTTCCTGTTGCTGCAGTTGTGTTTCCTACTGAATCTAAAATATCTGTTCTTGTACGAACTTCTTTTGGTAATTCACTCATTTCGGCGATTCCTCCGGCATTGTCAGATATTGGTCCGAAAGCATCGATTGCCAATTGCATTGCTGTTGTAGCCATCATTGCCGATGCAGCAAGTGCCACTCCGTAAAAACCTGCGAAAGAATAAGATATCCAAATTGCGGCTGCCAATACAAGAACTTTTGGAAAAGTGGAAATCATTCCTGTTGATAAACCCGCAATAATATTAGTTCCCGCTCCAGTAGAAGATTTTTCAACAATTGCCAATACAGGTTTTGTTCCCAAACCAGTGTAATATTCAGTAACTGAGGAGATGATTGCACCTACTACCAATCCTACGATTGAAGCATAGAAAACTCTCATTGAAGAAATTTCTTTTAATCCTTCACCAAAGAAATTCATTTTCATAGTGGCTGGCAACATATATTCGACCAAGAAGAAACAAGCAATTCCGGTTAAAATAATAGAAACCCAGTTTCCTATATTTAACGCTCTTTGCACTTCGGCTTCTTTGGCATCATTACTGCTAATTTTAACTAACATTGTTCCAATAACTGAGAATATTATTCCAAAACCAGCGATAGCCATTGGCAGTAATACCGGGCCAATTCCTCCAAAAGCATCTTGAATACTTCCGCCCATATCTTTAATCACATAATTACCAAGAACCATGGCTGCTAGAACTGTTGCAACATAAGAACCAAATAAATCAGCACCCATTCCTGCAACGTCACCTACATTATCCCCGACATTATCAGCAATTGTGGCAGGATTTCTAGGATCATCTTCTGGAATTCCAGCTTCTACTTTACCCACAATATCAGCTCCAACATCGGCAGCTTTTGTATAAATTCCACCTCCCACACGCGCAAACAAAGCTATGGATTCAGCTCCAAGAGAAAAACCTGCCAACGTTTCTAAAACTATGGTCATATCTTCGGTTGAAGTCCAAACGCCATCCATATACACATTGAAAAAAATAATGAAAAACCCTGTAAGTCCCAAAACAGCTAATCCTGCAACGCCCAACCCCATTACTGTTCCACCACCAAAAGAAACTTTAAGAGCTTGTGGCAAACTTGTACGGGCAGCTTGTGTTGTTCTGACATTTGTTTTTGTCGCTATTTTCATTCCCATATTCCCTGCCAAAGCCGAGAAAATTGCTCCAAAAATAAAAGCAACCACTATTAACATGTGTGTTGTTGGTACTAAAAAGGAAATTCCGGCCAAAACAATACTTGCCACAATCACAAATACAGTCAATAATCTGTATTCTGCATTAAGGAAAGCCAATGCACCTTCGTGAATGTATTCTGAAATTTCTTTCATTTTTCCATCTCCGGCATCTTGTTTTAAAACCCATGCTCTTTTTACCCACATAAAAAGTAGTCCAATTGCTGCCAAAACTATTGGCAAGTAAATCATCATTGATTCCATAAAAATTTTATTGGTTATTGTTAGTTTTTGCAAATGTAACAAACCTACATAAATAAAAAAGCAATATTCTGTTTAGAATATTGCTTTTTTGTCAAAACATTTAGAAAAAAATTATTTTATGCTAAATAATCCTTTTGGTTTATTCTCTATATCGTCAAAACGTTGTGTACATTCTTTTATGATCGCAAAAGCTTCATTAATATCTCCCCAACCTTCTACGTCAACTATCTTATGTTCAAGGTCTTTATAAACCTGGAAGAAATGTTCAATTTCCTTCAATAAATGCGGATTTACATCCGAAAGATTTTCTAATGTATTCCAGATTGGATCTGATACGGGCACACAGATAATTTTTTCGTCAGGTCCTTTATCATCTGCCATGTGGAAAACACCAATAGGTTTTACTTCCATTACACAACCGGGAAAAGTAGGTTCGTTAATCAAAACCAATACGTCTAATGGATCACCATCTAATGCCAGTGTTTCCGGGATAAATCCGTAATCTGCCGGATACATCATCGACGAGAATAACATCCTGTCAAAACGCATTCTTTTTATTTTGAAATCATATTCATATTTATTTCTACTTCCTCTTGGTATTTCGATAAGTACATCGAATGTTTTTTTTCTGTCTGCAGTCATTTTTTATATTTTCTTTATTTCAGGTTGCAAAAGTAGGCAAAATATACTTTTTCCAATGAAAATTAGATGTTATCTATTAGTTAATTGTGATAAGGCGGCATTTTAATATTCTATGGTTCTATTTCTTTTTTGCAAATAATAATGCCACAAAAGAAAAGTCGCTACAGATTTGTGCGGACTCCATTTTGATACATAATTTTCTATTTCCTGTTTGTCGTGAATGTCAAGCAGTTCTTTTATTGTATTTACAACAGCAATATCGCCAAGCGGAATAATATCTTGTGCTTGAAGTGAAAACATCAAATACACATCGATGGTCCAATTGCCAATTCCTTTGATTTTGATTAATTCCTCACGAACTTGTTGTGAAGATTTAGTTGCCAGACTTTCAATATCAATTTCATTGTTAATAATCGAGAGTGACAAAGCCTTTATATAAGAAGTTTTTTGCCGGCTTACGCCAATATTTCTATAGTCTTCCTCTGAAAAGTCAAGCAATGATTCTGGATTGAAAGGTTGTTTTTTTTCTTTTAATTTTAAAAAAGTGGCTTTCGCCGAATCTATTGAAACCTGTTGTTCGAGAATTAATAACACCAATGTTTCGAAGCCTTGTGGTCTTTTTGGAATTATTGGTAAACCATATTTATCAATAATGTGATTGAAAATAGCGTCCTTTTCTAAAAGATATTTAATGGCTTGTTGCATATTAAAAATAAAACCCAAAGGAGATTTTCGTCGCAAATTTATTAGCATCCGGCATCTCCAGATAATTGCCTCTCCAAGAAAAATCTATGCGAAAAAATTTGAAAATATTTCCAATTCCTGCGCTGTATTCCCAATATACTTTTTCGGGAGCGTTGTAAACTAAACCCGAGGCATTTATCAATCTGTTTTCATCTGAAACGGTTCCATAAACAGATTTGACACCAATGTTTTCACGCCAGTTTAGTTTTCGCATAAAAGGAATTCTGGCAAAAAACCGTCCGTGAAAGTCGTGATCCCATTTTAAAGTTACATATTGATCGGTTACAAATTCGTAATATTTAAGATTGCTAAACGTGTTAGAAATATTGAAAAGAGATTGATTTCCAGGAACAACACTCAATAATCCTAACGGAATGTATCCGAAAGTTTTACCCAATTCAACAATGATATTCGAACGCCCTAAAGGACCAATAATTATGGGTTGCTTGTAATAAAATTGTAGTTTTTTATACTCAAAATCACTGGAAAGCAGTCCTTTGAAACCTTGGCTGTAGTTCACAAAAACACTGGTAAAAGGACTGTCGGCATTATATCTTTCTACGGCGAAACCAATGGGTTTTCTGTTAGGTGTATATTCGACCTTTAAGTTTATTTCGGACTGTTTTACCTGACTTTTTATGGTTGTTTGTGATAAATCCGTATAAAAATCAAGACTAAATTCAGGGCTGGCCGATATTAAAGTTCGGTAGGTAACTCCTGTTCCAAAAGTCAGGTTTTTTATGGGTTCAATTTCAACTTCAATAGTACTCAAATTGACGTTGGTTAGTTTGTTGTTACTTCCAAAGGTTAATAAACCCGAGGAAGCATAATTCCGCCCCAAAATATCGTTTGTCGTGGTGAGAGAAGCTCCTATTTGCTCAATATCTCTGCGGTTTCCAGCAGCAATAATCACTCTGTTTTTCTTTTCGACCATCCATTTTCCAGTCACACCATATTTGATTTTATCATCTTTAAATCCATAAGCGATATAGGCTTGCAATCGCCAGGGATCATTGGGTCCAAAATAAGTTCGCACGCCAGTTCTCAATCGCAATCCTTCTACTGAATTTTGACCAAACATTGCATATATTGGTCCATAATCTAAATTACCGTGATTGATATAACCGCTGTCTAAAATCTCTACTAAGCTGTAAATTTTTTGGTATTTCTTTACGGTTTGAAGCGTGTCGAGCATTTTATAAATTCCTTTTTCTTCTTTGGTCAGATTTTCGAAACGGTTTTCCTGCCAATATTCATCGGATTTATTATAGACTTCTTTGTCATAAAAATTCACCTCTTCTTTATAGAATTTCTCGGGTTTTTCAGAATTGAATTTATGGTCACGATAGAAAGTGGTTCGTTTTCCATAAACACCTTTAGAATTTTCTTTTTTATTTAAGGCAAAATCCGCCATCATATAATCTTTGGACAAAAGAAAAACGGAATCATTCAATACTTCAAATTCTTGTTCTATATAGATGTCTTTTACCCAATTCAAATTTGCGCTTCTGGTGGCAGCCATATTGATGTTTTTTAGCGCAAAAGTGGTGTCGCTGACCCAAAAATCTCCCTTAAAAGTCAACTCATTTGGTCGTCTTGGATAGAAAACAATGTTGAAGCACCATTTATCATCAACAACTGCACTGTCTCTTAAAACATAATTATAAACGTCTATTCCTGTTGTAGAAATAGGACTTGTAAAGCTTTTATCAAAAAAAGTAAGGTGATTGTCATACACATCGAAGTCTGTGTATAAGTCGTTTACAAAAGACAAAATTTGCTGATTCCCATTGAAGCCAGAGGTTTTGTTGGCTTTTACTTTTTCCTTTACTTTTTTTAATTTGTTGTCGCCATAAACATCAGAAAGGGCTTCGTTTATAAAAATAGGTAAGTAGGTTTTTCCTGTTATCTTTGATGTATCAACGTGTTTAAAAATAAATTCCATTCCGTTAAATAGCTTTTTTTTCATATAAGCACTATCAATAGTATTCATATCAAATTCTATTTTTTCATACTTTTCCATTTGGTATTGGGAAAATAAATGCAAACCGTTTTTGCGACGTCTTTCCCAAATTTTTCTAAGAATGTCTAAAGCTGGATTGTTCTTTTTAGAGGTTTTACCTCTATAAATTACCACTTCTTTTAAACTCTCAACCGCATTTAATTTAATTTTAAAATTATAGTTGACTGCTTTTTCCAATTCAATTTCCTTGTCAGAATATCCCACCGAAGTAACTATGAGCGTTGTATAAGTTTTTTTAGATTCTAAATAAAAGACCCCATCTTCATTACAAACAGCACCTTCGCTTGAATTTTTGAAAGCCACATTAGCAAAGGAAACAGGCTTATTTAACTTGTCTATAACAACACCACTAACTTTTGTTTGAGCAAAAATTGTGCTTGCAAAAGCAAATAGGAAAAACAAATTAAACAATATCTTTTTCATCATAATAAAAAAACTTCATCAAATTTTAGATTCTGATGAAGTTTCAAATATAGTTATTTCCTTAATGTCAAATTTTTTATAATTCTAATATTCAGAAAAGTTTAACACCTTATTTATATAATACTTTTTTCACGGCTTTGATAACATCGTCAGCATTTGGCAACCATTCTTTCAGTAAAACTGGTGAATAAGGTGCTGGAGTATCGGCAGTTGTGATACGTTGAATTGGTGCATCAAGAAAATCAAAAGCACGTTCCTGAACGATATAAGCAATTTCAGAAGAAACGCTTGCAAAAGGCCAAGCTTCTTCGAGAACTACTAATCTGTTTGTTTTTCGTACCGAAGCCAGAATCGTTTCGTGATCCATAGGACGAACGGTTCTTAAATCGACAATTTCACAAGAAATTCCTTCTTTTTCTAACTCATCGGCAGCGATAAAAGCTTCTTTTATTATTTTTCCAAAAGAAACGATTGTAACATCGGTTCCTTCTCTTTTTATATCGGCAAGTCCAATCGGGATGGTATATTCTCCTTCAGGAACTTCTCCTTTGTCTCCATACATTTGTTCAGATTCCATAAAAATTACAGGATCATTATCACGAATGGCCGATTTTAGCAACCCTTTGGCATCATAAACATTAGATGGAACAACTACTTTAAGACCTGGAGTATTGGCAAACCAATTTTCTAAAGCTTGAGAGTGTGTTGCTCCAAGTTGTCCCGCAGAAGCTGTTGGACCACGAAAAACAATAGGAACATTAAATTGTCCACCGGTCATTTGACGCATTTTGGCAGCATTATTTATAATCTGGTCAATCCCAACCAAACAGAAATTGAAAGTCATATATTCAACGATTGGTCTGCAACCATTCATTGCCGAACCTACTGCAATTCCGGTAAAACCAAGCTCTGCGATTGGCGTATCGATAACTCTTTTTTCTCCAAATTCGGCAAGCATTCCCTTTGATGCTTTGTAAGCACCATTGTATTCTGCCACTTCTTCGCCCATTAAATATATTGACTCATCGCGACGCATTTCTTCACTCATTGCCTCGCAAATGGCCTCTCTAAACTGTATCGTTCTCATTTTTTTCATCTATTGTATATGATTTTCGAATCGCAAAAATAAATATTTTAAATCACTTAAAAGCATAAATTGTGTTTAAAATAACAAAGTGCATCGTCCTAGAAAGTGAGCTTACTAAATTTTCGGAAAAGTTAGGATTACGAAATCGATAGAATAGCAAAAAATATTATGCGTGCATAGTATATTATTCAAATTATTATTATAATTTTGTGCTAGAAATTTTGAAATTAAATAATTTAATTATGAAAATATTAGTCTGCATCAGTCACGTTCCTGATACTACTTCAAAAATTAATTTTAACAATAATGACTCACAATTTGATGCTAATGGCGTTCAGTTTGTAATCAATCCCAACGATGAATATGGTTTAACTCGTGCGGTTTGGTTTCAGGAACAACAAGGTGCGACGATTACTGTTGCCAATGTTGGCGGACCAGAAACAGAACCCACTTTGAGAAAAGCATTGGCCATTGGCGCAAACGATGCGATTCGTGTAAACGCCAATCCAACAGACAGCTTTTTTGTTGCCAAACAACTTGCCGAAGTCATAAAAAATGGTGCTTACGACATCATAATTGCCGGAAAAGAATCATTGGATTATAACGGCGGAATGGTTCCCGGAATGATTGCCGGAATTCTAGGTTATAATTTCCTTAATTCTTGTACAGAAATAACTGTCGAAGGTACTACTGTAAAAGCCATTCGCGAAATTGATGGCGGAAGAGAAACCGTTTCAACCACTTTGCCTTTAATCATTGGCTCACAAAAAGGAATAGTAGAAGAAAAAGATTTACGCATCCCAAATATGCGAGGAATTATGACAGCAAGAACAAAAACGCTGACTGTCGTAGAACCTGTTGAAGCTTCGGTAAATACAAAAGCCGTGAAATTCGAAAAACCTGCTCCAAAATCGGCAGTGAAATTAGTTGCTGCCGACAACTTGGACGAATTAATCAACTTATTACACAACGAAGCTAAAGTAATTTAAGAACTTGATTACAGATTTTTGATTAACGATTCTTGATTGCAGATTGCAAAATAAATCCAAAATCAATAAGTCTAAATCATAAATCTAAAATCGTTAATCTAAAATCTAAAATCATTATGTCAATATTAATATATGCTGAATCCGCAGAAGGAAAATTCAGAAAAGTAGCTTTCGAATTAGCTTCTTATGCAAAAAAAGTAGCCGAATCTCTTGGAACAACCGTTACAGCCGTAACCCTAAATACTGAAGATGTTTCGGAATTATCGAAATACGGAGTCGATAAAGTCTTGAAAGTGACTAACGATAAATTAGCTGGTTTTTCGGCAAAAGCTTATGCCGATGTCATCAAACAAGCAGCCCAAAAAGAAGGTGCAAAACTAATTTTACTTTCCTCAACCACTGACAGTATTTATCTTTCGCCGCTTGTTGCAGTTTCGCTAGAAGCTGGTTTCGCTTCAAATGTTGTGGGATTACCGGTGAGTACTTCGCCTTTTCAGGTCCGAAGAAATGCCTTTTCGACCAAAGCATTCAATATCACCGAAATTTCCAGCGACGTAAAAGTTCTTGGCTTAGCAAAAAATTCTTATGGTGTTTTCGAAAGTAAAGATGCGATTAATCACGTCTCTACCGAAGAAAATTTTAATCCAAGTATCGGGGAAAATGATTTTGGAGTAAAAGTAGTATCAGTAGAAAAAGGTTCCGGTAAAGTTACCATTGCCGATGCTGATATTGTAGTATCTGGTGGTCGTGGACTAAAAGGACCTGAAAACTGGGGAATGCTTGAAGATTTAGCCGAAGTTCTTGGTGCTGCAACAGCCTGTTCAAAACCAGTTTCAGATTTAGATTGGCGACCTCATTCAGAACACGTAGGACAAACCGGAAAGCCTGTTGCCGCAAATTTATATCTTGCAGTAGGAATTTCGGGAGCGATTCAACACATCGCCGGAATCAATGCTTCGAAAGTAAAAGTAGTCATAAATACAGACCCAGAAGCGCCATTTTTTAAAGTTGCCGACTATGGAATTGTAGGAGATGCTTTTGAAATTGTTCCAAAACTAACCGAAAAATTGAAAGCCTTTAAAGCACAACATTAATAATTTTTTAATTCTCGTCCTAAAACTAGCTGCCTACAATTAAGATATTCGTATCTTTGTTATAGGTAGCTTTTTTGTTC
>DZAU01000029.1:0-4843 GCA_022729635.1 Flavobacterium psychrophilum | reverse complement strand
CTAGCTGCCTACAATTAAGATATTCGTATCTTTGTTATAGGTAGCTTTTTTGTTCAATATTTTTTGATTAAAATTGCATATTCTTTTAATTGGTTTTACAGGTATTCGTGTGAATAGTCAAAACATTTAAAATTAAAATCCACAAATAGTTTAAACCATTAAGATAATTAAGGGAATTAAGTTTTGCTGTGTTCAAACTTTTTAGCGAGTTAAGATTTGTAGCATTCTTAATTTTCTTAATCCGCTTAATGGTTCAAAAAAAGAATGTCCACAACATTTCAAAAAGAGCCTTTTAATTAAAAATAACATTATATAAACAAGTACGTTGTGCTTTTTCTCTTAAAAAAATGAGCTTAGTTAAATTATCTATAAAAGGAATTTCATACAGTCAAACCCAGAACGGAGCTTATGCCCTAATTTTGAACGAAGTTGACGGAGAGCGAAAGTTACCTATTGTTATTGGTGCTTTCGAAGCTCAATCTATAGCAATTGCATTGGAAAAAGAAATAAAACCACCTCGTCCGTTGACGCACGATTTATTCAAAAATTTTGCCGATCGTTTCGACATCGTGGTAAAACAGGTCATTATTCACAAACTAGTTGATGGCGTTTTCTATTCCAGTATTATTTGCGAAAGAGATAAAATCGAAGAAATTATCGATGCTAGAACTTCTGATGCTATTGCATTGGCATTGCGATTTAACGCACCTATTTTTACTTACAAAAATATTCTGGACAAAGCCGGAATCTTCCTCAAAGCAAACCCATTGGATTCAAACAAAGATTCTCAAGATATGGATGATGTGCTTTCTAATCCTGAAACTTTCAGGCAAGGAGAAGAAAGTAATCAGTCTGGCGAAACCTATTCAAGACACAGTTTACAGGAATTAAACGAATTGCTGGATCAGGCTGTGGCACACGAAGATTATGAAAAAGCCGCCAAAATTAGAGACGAAATTTCTAAAAGATAGTTTAGGTATGAGGTTTTGGGTCTAGGGTTTTGGGTAAAAAAATATAATTGAAGAGAAATTTTAAGGAACTGGAAGTATGGAAAGAGTCAAGAGTTCTTATGAAAGACATTTATTTATTGACAAATTCCTTACCTCAAGACGAAAAATTTGGATTAATTTCTCAAATTAGAAGATGCGTAATTTCAATTCCATCAAATATTGCCGAAGGTGCTGCGAAAGATTCCCAAAAGGATTTTTTAAGATATTTACAAATAAGTCTAGGCTCGAGTTTTGAATTAGAAAGTCATTTAATTCTTTGTATAGATTTAGAATTATTAGATAAAGAACAAATGGGAAATCATCTTGAAAATATCGAACGAATACAAAAAAGAATTTCTTCTTTAATAAAATACGTAAAAACTCAATTTTAACCGCAAACCTTAGACCCAAGACCACAAACCCAATACAATGAAGCAATACCTCGATTTAGTAAAACACGTTTTAGAAAACGGAAATCAAAAAGGAGACCGAACCGGAACGGGAACAAAAAGTGTTTTTGGTTATCAAATGCGTTTCGACCTGAATGAAGGTTTCCCGATGGTGACAACCAAGAAATTACACCTGAAATCTATTATTTATGAATTGCTTTGGTTCCTGAAAGGCGACACCAATATTGAATATCTTCAGGAAAACGGAGTAAAAATATGGGATGCCTGGGCTGATGAAAATGGTAATTTAGGACCAGTTTACGGTCACCAATGGCGCAACTGGAACAGCGAAGAAATAGACCAAATCAGTGAATTGATAGCTACTTTAAAACAAAATCCTAACAGTCGCAGAATGCTGGTTTCGGCCTGGAATCCTAGTGTTTTGCCTGATACATCAAAATCTTTTTCAGAAAATGTTGCCAATAACAAAGCAGCTTTGCCTCCTTGTCACGCTTTTTTCCAGTTTTATGTAAGCCCCCCAACCCCCGAAGGGGGAGCAAGAAAGTTGTCTTGTCAATTGTATCAACGAAGTGCCGATATTTTTCTTGGCGTTCCTTTTAACATTGCTTCTTATGCCTTGCTGACGATGATGATTGCTCAGGTTTGCGGTTTGAAAGTGGGCGAATTCATTCACACTTTTGGTGATGCACACATTTACAACAACCATTTTGAGCAACTCGAATTGCAATTGACTCGTGAACCAAAACCATTACCAAAAATGATCCTGAATCCTACCATAAAAAATATTTTCGATTTTACTTTTGAAGATTTCACGCTCGAAGGTTACGAACCACACGCTTTGATAAAAGGAAGTGTTGCGGTGTGATAAAATAAATACTGCTGTTTGTCAGGCAAAGCAACATAAATTAAGGATTGATTGTGGTTTTTTTATTAGACCAAATACAAGTTGTGCGCTATGCGTTGCGAGACGATGAAAATACTATGCTTAAAAAATATTCTTAAAAATATTTTGAAATTAAATTAATTAGACTAAATTTGTCTAAACAAAAAATGTCTAATGAAAACATTCGGAGAAATTATTAAAGCAAAAAGAGAAGATCAAAATTTATTGCTCCGAGAGGTTTCTGCATTAACTGAAATAGACCAATCAATAATAAGCAAATTTGAAAAAGGAGAAAGAAAACCTTCAAGAGAACAAGTCATAAGATTTGCTCAAATTTACAATTTATCTCAAGATGACCTTATTATTTCGTGGCAAAGTGATAAAGTCGCTTATGATTTATTATTAGAAAATCACGCTTTAGAAATCTTAAAAGTTGCAGAATCAAAAGTAGAATACCTTAAAACTAAGAAGAAATGAAAAAGAATTTATTATCACTATTTTCAGGTTGTGGTGGAATGGACATTGGTTTTGAAGGAGGATTTAAAATACCTAAAGCCACAATAAATACAGACATTCATAAAGATTGGATTGAAAAAGAGGATGAAATATATTATCATTTAAAAGAAAATATTTTTGAAACAAAATTCGCTAATGATATTAGCGAATATGCAAAAATTGCGTGGAATGATTATTTTTCAAAAAAACGTAATAAAAACTTGAATGGTACTTTTAAAGTTGGAAGTATTGTTGATATTGTAAAGGAATACAAAAACGGAAATAAAAATGTATTTCCAGAAAACGTAGAAATAGTTACAGGTGGTTTTCCTTGCCAAGATTTTAGTGTTGCAGGTAAACGAAATGGCTTTAATTCTCACAAAGACCATAATGGTAAAATAATTAATTCTGATATTCCAACGGAGGAAACAAGAGGAAAACTATATATGTGGATGAAAGAAGTTATTGAAATAACTTTACCAAAAATATTTATTGCAGAAAATGTGAAAGGATTAGCCAATTTAGGCGAAGTGAAAGAAATTATCCAATCAGACTTTTCAAATATTAATGGAGATGGATATTTAGTTTTATCCCCAAAAGTTCTACACGCTGGACAATTTGGAGTTCCACAATCAAGGGAACGTATTATTTTTATTGGATTTAAAAAATCTGCTTTGACAAAAGAAGCATTGGAAGAACTTTCAAAAAAGGATATTTTAGAAAAATTCAATCCTTATCCAGTTCCAACGCATAGATTAAATGGTGAATTACATTATTCTTCAGTCGAGCATTTAATGACGATGTTCACAAAAAGTGCAGCTGTTTTATTAGATTTAAAAGAACCTGAAGAAACTTCTGATTTGTCTCAAATACACTATTCTAAAGCAAAATTTATGGGTGTTCATTGCCAAGGACAAAAAGAGGTTGACCTTGACAAACTAGCTCCTACAATTAGAGCTGAACATCACGGAAATATAGAATATAGAAGGCTTGCAGTTGAAAATGGTGGAAAAAAAACAGATGAACTTCAAAAAGGTATGAAGGAAAGACGATTGACCTTGCGTGAATGTGCAAGAATACAAACTTTTCCCGATGATTTTAATTTTGTTATTTCTAAAAATGAGAAAAATACCAAATTTGAAGTTAGTCCATCAATCGGTTATAAATTAGTAGGAAATGCTGTTCCACCACTATTGGCATATCATATAGCAAAAAAGATAGAGACAAATTGGCAATTTTACTTTAAATGATTATTATATTTGCCACTAAACTCAATAAAAACGAGATAAATGGCAAAAAAAATTTATGGAATATTTGATGAAAACGAAATAATTCAAAAGATAAAAGAAAAACTTCCGTATTTATTTCAATTGGCTGAAATTGACAATTCACGTGATGGGAAATTAGGAATGGAAATTGGTTCTGCAAGAGAAAGAATATTAATTGCGTTATTAATTTACAAATTTGGAGAAAAAAATATAAAAACAGACATTGCCATAACTCAAAGTGAAATTGACGTTATCGTTTTTGATGAACCAATTTCTATAAAAACAGTTACAAATAACAATGTTATTGGAGTAAAATTAATATGGACAGTAGATGCTCATAAAGCTCTTGAATTTATTAATAATTATTCACCTGAATGTGATATTTTATTTGCACATATTAATTGGAACAGTCAAGGCGCAATATATCTACTATCTAAAGAAAGTCAAAAGGAAGTTCTAAAAAAATATGGAAAAGAGTTCTATTTTAAACTTCCAAAAGCAGGCACAAACCCCAGAGGAGTTGAAATTTCAAATGAAGCTATTAGAAAATTAGTAGATCACAACTCTACAAAAAAGATAGATATTGATTGGAAAAGAGATGACACAATAAAATATAATAGTTATGACCGTTGGGTTGACGAATGGAATGAAAAATAAAGCACAGCATACAACCGCAATTTGGAATATGACGAGTTTTGGGCTTAATCTGAAGTTGGTTTTGTCTTTTTGAGATCAGTAACATCCCGATAGCGCAGTTTTGCAATCTGTGTCCATAAACACAAGCAAAAAATAAATTTT
>DZAU01000086.1 GCA_022729635.1 Flavobacterium psychrophilum | reverse complement strand
TCGAGTTCTTTTTTGAGCATTGCGGTTCGACCTGAAAGTAAATTTAGTAATGGATCAAGACCCATTGGATTCATTTTCATCGAACTTGCCGTAGCTAATTTCCTTTCAGCAGGAGTATAATGTTTTATTCCTTTTGGAGAAATCCCTAATGAAACCGCATTAATTTCGGGATATTTATTGACAATTACTTCTTTGAGTTCAGTGGTTTTTGATGTCATTTTTATAATTATGACCTCCGATTTCAAATCACTTTCTTCGATAATCTTACGATAATATTCTAAATTCACTGACGAAAAAACCAATAAATCTTCGGCTTTTGCCAATATATAAAACTCGCCATTATTGTCGCTAAAAGTGCTCTTTTTGTTGACTAAATTTATTATAGTGACACCGGCAACTTGACCCGATTCTACCATTATTTTACCGTGAAGTATTTTTTCACCACTAGTTTGACAAAACGTAATTTGAGAAAACAAAAAAATTAGGACAAGTAGAAATTCTCGCATAAGCCAACACACAATTTTTTTGATTGCACTGTAAAAGTATCTCAATGTCTTCCAAATTAAGTATTAAGGACTTGGTAAAAATATGTTAATTTAAAAAGGCAAAACACCATAATAAAAACCACGATTTCATATCTTTATCCAAAATAAATATAATGAAAAATTTAATTATTGCCAGCACTTCCACACTTCACGGAGGAGAATATTTAGAATATCTATTGCCGGAATTAAGTCTGCTTTTCGAACACTGCAAAACGATATTATTTATTCCTTATGCAAGACCTGGAGGGATTTCGCACGATGATTATACGGCAAAAGTTGCATTGGCTTTCGCCAAAATAAATAAAGAAGTTAAAGGAATTCACGAATTTGCAGACGTATCCAAAGCTATAAAAAATGCCGAAGGAATTTTTACCGGTGGAGGAAATACTTTTTTATTGGTAACCCAATTATACGAAAACCACATTATGGATGTTCTTGCCGAAACTATCAAAAAAGGAACACCCTATTTGGGCACAAGTGCCGGAAGCAATATTTGTGGACTGACAATGCAAACCACTAATGATATGCCTATTATTTATCCTCCAAGTTTTGAAACATTAGGATTGATCCCTTTTAATTTGAACCCACATTATCTTGATGCCGACATGCAATCAAAGCACATGGGAGAAACTCGTGAAACGAGAATAAATGAATTCCACTCGTTTAACAAAATTCCGGTTCTTGGACTAAGAGAAGGAAGCTGGCTTGAAGTAAAAGGGGAAAACATACTATTGAAAGGAAATTTGACCGCTCGCCTTTTCAGACAAAATCAAACTCCTATAGAAATTGAAAGCAAGACGAATTTGAGTTTTTGACTAGTCCTAATAAATCTGTATCGCTTTTTTAGGGCTAGTCAAAAAAATCTAGTTTTTCATAATTTTCAAAGTCTCGGTTTTTCCAGACTCGGTGGTAACTTTCAATAAATACAGTCCGGATTGAAAGTGATTTAGATCTAAATCTACTTTATTTAAAGATTGAAATTTAGAATCATAAACTTGTCTTCCAAATAAATCAAAAACTGCCGCTTCCTTAATTAAGGATACTTCGGAATCTAGATGCAAAATCCCCTTTGTTGGATTTGGATAGGCTACAAATTTAATTTTGGCATCAAAATCAGGAGTTTTTAATGGGATTCCAGTAAATTTATAAATTCCGCCAGTGGTTGCGTTCGTGTTTAGTCCAGCCGAAAATCCAAAACTATCATTCAAAAACTTTAATGTTCCGTGAGTAATATTAGTATCAATAGGTATCCAAGTCAAGCCATCGTCAAGACTATAAGAAGAACCAAGAGGATTCGCCATTGCAGAAGAAACTACAATTGAAGTGCCGGGAATGTAGGCAATATCAGTGTTAAAAACTTGACCCGTAAATGTGACCAGACTCCAGTTGGCTCCGCCATCAGTTGTACTGTATAATGCAATTGGGTCATATATCATTAAAAGACCTTTGTTTGCGTCTGAAAAAGTAAATCTGTCCAATCCAAAATCTATACTTTGAGATTGATAAGAAGCCCAAGTTAATCCTTTGTCTGTGGATTTGAAAATTCTTCCTATATCAGTACCAAACCAAATAGTATTGCCCGAAACGGTAAAACGATTTTCATAACCATACTCGCCTCCAGCATCCGGATCTGGAATATTTGTGCCGTCAACTCTTGTCCAATTTGTTCCGCCATCACTTGTTGTGTAGATTTCGAATTCGCCACTTTCTGGATCCCCTCCTGCAATTCCATTATTGGCATCCCAAAAATGAACGAAGTTGGCGTATGATTCAGCTAGACTACTGAATTGGGCTGTTATTTGTTTTGTCCAAGTGGTTCCGCTATCGGTTGTTTTCCAAATGCCACCAGCAGTGTTAAAATTAATTGGATATACTGAAACCCAAGCAGTTGTTGCTGAAACTGCTGTAATTGAGGAAATGCCTAAATCGTCTGGTGTTGCCACACCTAAATCTATTGTGCCAGAAGTCCAAGTTTCTCCTCCATCAGTGCTGCGTGTAAATCCTTTTACGGTATAATCGGGTGAATTATCGTATTCATTTGCCCAAATGACATTAGCATCTACAATAGATATGCTATATAGAGATCTGTTTGGAGTTGTAAATCCAGTTGCTTTTTCAGTCCAAAACTGGGCATTTGCCACAAACGAACTTATCAATAAAACGGAAAGTAATACTTTTTTCATAACTTTGGTTTTAAGTTTATTCCCACGAAGATACTCAAAAAATGATTGTTTATAAAATATTTATCATACTTTTGAAATAAAACTTTAAAAAACTTAATTATGAAACTACTTGTCAGAATTCTAATTACTTCAGGTTTGGTCTTGCTTATTGCTCACTTTATGACAAGTGTCAGTGTAGCTGATTTTACGACTGCTATAATTGTTGCGGTTGTTTTAGGGTTACTCAATATATTTATTAAGCCCATTTTGGTCCTATTGACCTTACCTGTAACCATCTTAACATTAGGCTTGTTTTTATTTGTTATCAATGCCTTTATTATTTTAATGTGTTCCCGGCTTGTTCCCGGATTTAGGGTAAATTCGTTTTGGACGGCCTTAATTTTTAGTATAATTCTCTCTGTTTGCCAGTCAATTGTATATAAAATTGTTGGGGATGATCAATAAAAAGCATTGTATTTTGGGTCAAATAATTGGCTAAAATTCAATAGATTAAAAACTTGTTTGGGTTGCAAAAATTTTATAATTTTGCAACCCAATTTTATTATGTAAATTAAAGACAGAAATGGATATTAAAAGAGTAGCATTAGACGCAGTAAACGAAACAATTGTAATGACAGTAGTCCACATGGATTACAAAGGTCAAGTTGCAAAAAGAATAAATGAAAAAATGCCTTTGGCTACCGTTAAAGGTTTTAGAAAAGGACAAGTACCAAAAGATTTGGTTGAAAAACAATACGGCCGTGCCATAAAACAAGAAGAAGTAAAAAAAGTGGTTGATTTAGCTTTAGAACGTTTTGTGCAATCCGAAAGATTAAACCTTCTTGGAACTCCGCTTGCCAAAGTAAATGAAAACTTAAATTGGGATGCCGAAGAATTGGTTTTTGAATACGAAATAGGTTTAGTCCCAAATTTCGAATTAGATCTTGAAGCTAAAAACAACATCGTAAAATATATAATTACTGCCGAAGACAAGCTCATCGATGGTCAAATTTCCCGCATTCAAAAACAATTCGGAAAAGCTGTTCCTCAAGAAATTGTTGGTGAAGGTTACGATGTTTCAGGAACTTTTTTCAATATCGAAAAAGGTATCAATAGCACAACTACCCTTTCTTTAGATGTTTTTAAAGATAAAGCTACGGCCGATAAATTTATCGGAAAAAAAGCAGGCGATGTAGTGACGGTAAGCACAAAAGGTTTGTTTTTTGATGATCACCAATTAATGGATTACCTGAAAGTGGGTCACGATGATGTGCATACACTTGATATTGATGTTGATTTCACTATCGAAAATATTAATTCAATCGAATTGGCTGAATTAAACCAAGAATTATTCGATCAACTTTTTGGAGCTGGAAATCTTGCCTCTGTTGAAGAATTGAAAGCAAAAATTAAAGAAGATGCAGAAGCTCAATTTGCTTTGCAAGCCGAACAAAAACTAATGATGGATGTTCAGGAATTCTTAATCGAAAACACAAAATTCGATTTGCCAGCCGAATTTCTTAAAAAATGGTTGCAAACAGTTGGTGAAAAACAACTTACTCCAGAAGAAGCTGAAGTTGAATACACAAGATCAGAAAAAGGGCTGCGTTTTCAATTAATCGAAGGAAAAGCATTGGCACAAAGCAATATCCAAATCACATTCGAAGATTTGAAATCTTTTACTGCAAAAGCAATCCGTCAGCAAATGGCACAATATGGGCAAACAAATCCTACTGACGAAGAAGTTGAAGGAATTGTGGCAAGAGTTTTAGGAAATCAAGAAGAAGTAAAACGCCTTTCAGAACAAGTTGTTGCCGAAAAAATGCTAGATTTATTTAAAGAGAAAGCAAATCCAACAACTAAAGAAGTTACTTACGAGCAATTTATTGCTGCTTCTTATGGAGAATAAAGCCCCCTAACCCCCGAAGGGGGAATAAGAGGAAGCGAAAATCGTAAAGAAAAAATAGTTATATTTGAGCGTCAAAAAAAATATTTTTTGATGCTCTTTTGGTTGAATAGATTAATACCAATTGTAATTATTATTTAGCCCAATTTCAGTAGTAATATTTTGGACTATTTAATATGTCGATTTGGTATAAGATTAAACAACCTTAAACTTTTAAACTTTTAAACAATAAAACTATGAACTACGGCGCAGAATTTAAAAAATTTGCAACAAAACATCACGGTGTTAATGCAATGTATTACGATAAAATAATTGGCGCAATGACGCCAACGAATATGACTCCATATATCATTGAAGAACGACAACTGAATGTTTCACAATTGGATGTTTTTTCGAGATTAATGATGGACAGAATTATTTTCTTAGGCACAGGAATCGATGATCAAATTGCGAATATCGTTCAGGCTCAATTGCTTTTCTTAGAAAGCGCCGATGCCTCGAAAGATATTCAAATTTACTTAAATTCGCCAGGCGGAAGCGTTTATGCAGGATTGGGAATTTATGACACCATGCAATACATCAAACCAGACGTAGCAACGATTTGCACAGGAATGGCAGCTTCAATGGGAGCGGTTTTATTATGCGCCGGAGCAGCAGGAAAACGTTCGGCATTGCCACATTCGAGAGTGATGATTCATCAACCTTCTGGTGGAGCACAAGGCGTTGCAACCGATATGGAAATCAACTTGCGTGAAATGTTGAAATTAAAAGACGAATTGTATAAAATTATTTCGCAACATTCAGGACAAACATTCGAAAAAGTGCACCAAGACAGCGAGCGCGATTATTGGATGATTGCCGATGAAGCGAAAGAATACGGAATGATTGATGAAGTTTTAAGAAGATAAATTAAAGTTAGAGGTCAGAAGTTAGAAATACGATTGTGTACTTCTAACTTCTAACCTCTGACCTTTAACCTCAAAATATGGCTAAACCTAAATTAGAATGTTCGTTCTGTGGAAGAAAAAAACCGGAAACCAATTTATTGATTGCCGGAATCGATGCGCATATTTGTGATAAATGTATCGAGCAAGCACACGGAATCGTATTAGAAGAATTAAAATCAAGCAGCAAAAATCATTTGCCAACCGATTTGATTTTAAGAAAACCAAAAGAAATCAGAGCGTTTCTGGATCAATATGTTATTGGTCAAGACCAAACCAAAAAAGTGATGGCAGTTGCGGTTTACAATCATTACAAACGGTTGATGCAACAGGAATTGCACGACGATGTAGAAATTGAAAAAAGCAATATCATTATGGTAGGGCAAACCGGAACCGGGAAAACTTTAGTTGCAAAAACCATTGCCAGAATGCTCGACGTTCCTTTGGCAATTGTAGATGCGACAGTTTTGACCGAAGCTGGTTATGTAGGCGAAGATGTCGAAAGTATTTTGACACGCCTTTTGCAAGCCGCAGATTATGATTTGGCGAAAGCCGAAAGAGGAATCGTTTTTATTGACGAAATTGATAAAATTGCCCGAAAAAGTGACAATCCATCGATTACTCGTGATGTTTCGGGCGAAGGCGTTCAACAAGCATTGTTGAAATTACTAGAAGGAACGGTTGTCAATGTGCCACCAAAAGGAGGAAGAAAACATCCAGACCAGAAATTTGTGGAAGTCAATACCCAAAATATTTTGTTTATTGCCGGTGGTGCTTTCGACGGAGTGGAGAAAATAATTTCGAAACGATTGAATCGCCAAGCCGTGGGTTACAATACTTCTAAAAATGCCGACAATATCGATAAAGACAATTTGTTGCAATATATTATCCCGAAAGACATTAAGGATTTTGGATTAATTCCTGAAATCATTGGGCGTTTGCCTGTTTTGACCCACATGGATCCTTTAGACAGAGAAACATTGAGAGCCATTTTGACCGAACCTAAAAATGCTTTAATCAAACAATATAAAAAATTGTTTTTGATGGATGAAGTAGAATTTGTCATCACAGACGAGGCTTTAGATTTTATTGTAGAAAAAGCTTTAGAATACAAGCTCGGAGCTCGTGGATTGCGTTCTTTATGCGAAGCCATCCTGACCGATGCGATGTATGAATTGCCAAGTTCTGACGAGAAAATATTAGAAATAGATGTGGATTATGCAAAAGAAAGCCTGAATAGAAATTTATTGAAACGATTGGAGATTGCGTCATAAATT
>DZAU01000085.1 GCA_022729635.1 Flavobacterium psychrophilum | reverse complement strand
ACGGTGAAAACCATATTGGCTTGCATCGGTTCGGTTAATTTTCCGTAATCGTGCGTATCCAATCCCATGTGGTGCGAAGTTCCGTGCATAAAATATTTTTTGTAGGCTGGCCAATCCGGGTTTTCGTTTTGAACGTCGGCTTTGTCAATTAGCCCTAACCCAAGCAATTCCGATGTCATAATTTTCCCCACTTCAAATTGATACTCTTTCCAAAATGTTCCTGGCGTAAGCATTTTTGTAGCTTCATTTTTTACCCGTAAAACAGAGTTGTAAACTGCAGCTTGTCTGGGAGTAAATCTCCCTGAAACAGGAATCATTCGAGTCATATCACTGGAATAATTGGCATATTCTGCGGCTACATCAAGCAGAATTATATCTCCGGCTTTACATTGTTGGTTGTTTTCGATGTAGTGTAAGACATTAGCATTATTGCCCGAAGCAATAATTGGAGTGTAAGCAAAGCCTTTGGAACGATTTCGAACGAATTCGTGAATCAATTCTGCTTCGATTTCATATTCGGTTACGTTTGGTTTTACGAATGCTAATAATCTTCTAAACCCTTTTTCGGTGATATTGCAGGCGTTTTGTATTAAATCCAATTCTTCGGTTTCTTTCACAGAACGAATGCGTTGCAAAATTGGGTTGCTTTTTGCGACAGCGTGTGCCGGATATTTGGCTTTCCACCATTTTACAAAACGGGCTTCGCGAGTTTCGGTTTCGACGGAAGCGCGATAATGCTCATTGGTATTGATGTAAATAGTTTCGCAATGTGTCATCATTTCGAATAAAATTTTTTCGAAATCCTGCAACCAATGCACGGTTTTGATTCCAGAAACTTCAAAAGCTCGGTCTTTGGTCAGTTTTTCGCCTTCCCAAATAGCGATATGTTCACTGGTTTCTTTCAGGAACAACATTTCACGTTGATTTTCATACGGAGCATCTGGAAAAAGCAACAAGATGCTTTCTTCCTGATCAACGCCCGATAGATAAAAAATATCTCGATGTTGTGCAAATGGCAAAGTACTATCGGCAGAAATCGGATAAATATCATTTGAATTAAAAACCGCAACGCTATTTGGTTTCATTTGGGCAGTGAATTTTGAGCGATTTTTTATAAAAAGTTGACGGTCTATTTGGTGGTATTTCATATTAGTAAAATTTATTTGTTAGCGGTTCTATTTTTTATCGTTTATAGTATCAGCTTTTGTTTGTGTCAATGTATAATTTGTGGCGATTACATACTATCTCTATTTCAGTTTTGGGTATTCAAAAGTAGTTACTTTGGAAATAAAAACCGAAAAATAACATTTTTATTTAGTGTTGTTAAATGTTTTTTTTAAACGTAAACATATCAAGCTTGAATATGTTTTCTGAAAAATTAGTATTTCACAGCACTACCTAAATTGTAGCTGTTTAGCAATGATGAAATAGTGAAGTTTTTAAAAACAAACCTCAGATTGGATATGAAACTTTAAAAAATAAGAATGAATATAAATAACACGAAAAGGTTGTAGTTCCTTTTAAATTGCTTTATTTTTGCTTAAAATTATTAATAATTTATATTCAAAATACGTATGGCAAAATCTCCAATGTTGAAGTCGTCGATAGCAAAAAAAGTGGCTATGGCGCTTTCAGGTTTATTTCTGGTTATGTTTCTCGCATTACATCTTTTTGTTAATATGACTTCGGTGTTCAGTGCCGATGTTTTTAATGCGATGTCACATTTTATGGGTTATAACCCATTAATTCAATTTGTTATGCAGCCAATTCTGGTTGCAGGGGTGGTTTTTCACTTTGTTATGGGAATCGTTTTAGAACGAAAAAACAACAGTGCAAGACCAGTGAGTTATGTTAAGTACAATGGCGCAGCCAATGCATCTTGGGCATCAAGAAACATGATTATTTCTGGGCTAGTAGTATTAGCCTTTTTAGGATTACATTTTTATGATTTTTGGGTTCAAGAAATCACCTACAAGTACATTGCTGGAACAGAAATTGACACAACCCGTTATTTTGGCGAGTTAGTACACAAATTTGAAAGCCCAGTTCGAACAGGATTATACAGTATTGCTTTTGTATTATTGTCTATTCACTTATGGCACGGATTTAATTCTTCGTTTCAATCAGTTGGATTAAACAATAAATTTACAAAAGGATTTCAAAGTTGTGCTAAAGCGTATGCCATTATAGTTCCTATTGGATTTATATTTATTGCTTTATTTCATCATTTTTCTCACCACTAATATTTCTAAATAATGAAGTTAGATTCAAAAATACCAGAAGGTCATATTTCAAAAAAATGGACCGATTATAAAGATCACTTAAAGTTAGTTGCACCAAACAACCGACCAAAAATAGATATTATCGTAGTAGGAACAGGATTGGCAGGAGCATCGGCTGCAGCATCTTTTGCCGAAATGGGATATAACGTAAAAGCATTTTGTTACCAAGATTCGCCACGCCGTGCACACTCCATTGCAGCACAAGGAGGAATTAATGCAGCAAAAAATTATCAAAATGACGGCGATAGTACTTACAGGTTGTTTTATGATACTATTAAAGGAGGCGATTACAGATCGCGTGAAGCAAATGTACATCGTTTAGCAGAAGTTTCTGGAAACATCATCGACCAATGTGTGGCACAAGGAGTTCCTTTTGCCCGTGATTATGGTGGATATTTAGACAATCGCTCTTTTGGAGGAACACAACTACAACGTACTTTTTATGCAGCCGGACAAACGGGTCAACAATTATTATTGGGAGCTTACTCTGCTTTATCAAGACAAATTGGTTTGGGAAGAGTCGATATGTACAATCGCCACGAAATGCTTGAATTAGTAAAAGTAAATGGAAAAGCACGCGGTATCATTGCTAGAAACCTGATTACAGGAGAATTAGAAAGGCATTCTGCTCACGCTGTAATTGTGGCAACTGGAGGTTACGGAAACGTATATTTCCTTTCTACCAATGCAATGGGTTCGAATGTAACTGCTGGTTGGAAAGTGCACAAACAAGGAGCCTTGTTTGCCAATCCTTGCTATGTTCAAATTCACCCAACATGTATTCCAGTTCATGGAACCAATCAATCGAAATTGACGTTGATGTCTGAGTCGTTGAGAAACTCGGGACGTATCTGGGTTCCTAAGAAAATAGAAGATGCTGTTGCAATTCGCGAAGGAAAATTAAAAGCATCACAAATAGCAGAAGAAGATAGAGATTATTATTTAGAAAGAAAGTATCCATCGTACGGAAATTTAGCTCCTAGAGATATTTCGTCGAGAGCAGCAAAAGAAGTTTGTGATGCTGGTCTAGGAATTGAGGCTAACGACACTAACGAAGGAGTTTATTTAGATTTCACTTCAGAGATTCAATCTAAAGGAAAACAAACGGCTTACGCCAAAGGAAATCACAATCCTTCCCAAGAAGAAATAATATCGTTAGGAAAAAAATGGTTAGAGGAAAAATACGGGAACTTGTTTACCATGTACCAAAAAATCACCGATGAGAATCCGTATGAAACACCAATGAAAATTTATCCTGCAGTTCACTATACCATGGGCGGCGTTTGGGTTGATTATAATTTACAATCAACTATTCCGGGTTGTTTCGTAGCTGGAGAAGCCAATTTTTCTGATCACGGAGCGAATCGTTTAGGAGCTTCAGCTTTGATGCAAGGTCTGGCTGATGGTTATTTTGTATTACCATATACCGTTTCTGATTATTTGGCTGATGATATTCGTACAGGAAAAATACCTACTGATTTGCCTGAATTCGCAGCAGCTGAAAAAAATGTTAAAGATTCTATTGAAAAATTCTTAAACAATAATGGAACTAAAACAGTGGATCATTTCCACAAACGTTTAGGTCAAATTATGTGGAATAAAGTAGGAATGGGACGCACAGCGAAAGGTTTAACCGAAGCCATATCCGAAATTGCAGCTTTAAAAGAAGAATTTTTGAAAGATGTTTATGTTCCGGGAAGTGCAGACGAATTGAATCCAGAATTAGAAAAAGTACTTCGTGTAGCTGATTTTTTCGAATTAGGACAATTGATGGCAATCGATGCCTTACAAAGAAATGAATCTTGTGGAGGACACTTCCGTGAAGAATATCAAGATGCTGAAGGAGAAACACTTCGTGATGATGAAAACTTTAATTTTGTTGGAGCTTGGGAATACAAAGGCGAAGACATTAACAAGTCAGCACTTCATAAAGAAGTATTGAAATACGAGTTTATCAAAATAGTAGCTCGTAATTATAAATAGTATATAACGCGATTCAGAACTAATAATTATTTAGTTTTGATAACCCATTTTTAATTGAATAATAAAATGAGAACTCAATTAGACATAAAAACAAAGCTGACGGAACTAAAGCCAATTCTGCAACAAAAATATCCTGTCGCAGCAATTGCTTTGTTTGGTTCCTATGCTCGAAATGAGCAAACTGAAGACAGCGATGTAGATGTAATGATTGAATTGAATGGAAAAATGGGTATCGAGTTTTTCAGAATGGCTGACGAAATCGAAGATTATTTAGGTATAAAAACTGATGTTGCTTCAAGAAATGGAATAAAACCAAGGTATTTCAATTTTATTAAACCTGACTTAATTTATGTCTAAAAGAGATTTAAAATTATTGCTCGAAGACATTAAAGAATGTTCTCAAAAAATTAAAAAATATACCAAAGGATATTCTTTTGATGATTTTGTAAATGATGACAGAACGGTTGACGCAGTTATTCGTAATTTTGAAATTATTGGAGAAGCAAGTTCAAATATTGATAAGGATTTTAAATTTCGAACTCCTCAAATATTGTGGGCTGATATGAAAAACTTAAGAAACCGGATGATTCACGATTACACAGGTGTTGATTATGAAATAGTTTGGGAAATTATTACAAAATATTTAGAAGAATTAGAATTTCAAATAGACAATTTAATTAAAGAAATAGAATAATATGAGTGCAGCAAAAAATATCAATATAACCCTTAACATTTGGCGTCAGAAAAACTCCAAAGCTAAAGGAAGCATGGAAACCTACAAATTAGATAATGTTTCTACTGCTAGTTCATTTTTGGAAATGTTAGACCAATTGAACGAACAATTAGTAAATGAAAGAAAAGAACCAATCGCATTTGACCACGACTGTCGTGAAGGAATTTGCGGAATGTGCTCTTTGTATATCAACGGACGTGCACACGGACCTGACACAGGAATTACCACTTGCCAGTTGCACATGAGAATGTTCAATGATGGTGATACTATAGTTATTGAGCCATGGCGTTCAGTGGCATTTCCAGTCATTAAAGATTTAATTGTTGACAGAACTTCATTCGAAAGAATTCAACAAGCTGGTGGTTTCGTTTCAGTAAACACTTCTGGAAACACCATCGATGCCAATACCATTTTAGTTCCAAAAGATGATGCTGACAAAGCTTTTGAAGCAGCAGCCTGTATCGGATGTGGTGCTTGTGTGGCTACTTGTAAAAATGGATCTGCAATGTTGTTTGTAGGAGCAAAAGTTTCACAATATGCCTTGTTGCCACAAGGTAGAGTTGAGGCAACAAATCGTGTTTTGGATATGGTACGTCAAATGGATTTGGAAGGTTTTGGTAACTGTACCAATACCGGAGCTTGCGAAGTAGAATGTCCTAAAGGAATTTCACTTGAAAATATCGCTAGAATGAATAGAGAATACCTTTCTGCGAGTTTGAAATAAGATAAAAAAACCTCAAAGGTTTTCAAAACCTTTGAGGTTTGGTTTAATTACTTAAACGCATTCATTCATTTGGATGCGTTTTTTTGTTTAAAGAAGTCCTTTTTCAAAAGCAACTCTAACTAATCCTGCGGAGTTTTTTACGCCTAATTTTTGCATTAAATTACTTCGATGCGATTCTACTGTTTTGTTGCTTACAAAAAGTTCATTTGCAATTTCATCTGTCGTATATTCTTTGATTATTAATGCTAAAATCTCTTTTTCTCTACTCGTTAATTTTGGAATAAAATAACTCGATTGTTCAATTCCGATGGAATCATTTAATAGAATATCGCTAATTTTTTTTGGTAAGTATCGATTGCCGTTATTTACTTCTTTTATAGCTTCGGTAAGTTCGGTTTTGCTTGTGTTTTTGAGTAAATAACCCATTGCTCCATTTTTTAGAATTTGCTTAATGAAAATACTGTCTTCAAAATTGGTTAAGGCTATAATTTTTAAATCTTTATGCTTTTCTAAAAGTTCTTTGCAAGCATTAATACCATTTCCGTCGGGTAAATTGATGTCTAACAACAAGACTTCAACCGAATCATTCAAGTTTTCAAAAGTGCCTTTCAGGTTTTCAAAAGATTGCAAAACTTCAATTTCCTTGTTTGATTTGAGCATGTTTTTGATGCCTTCAATAACAATGGTGTGGTCGTCTGTAATGGCTATTTGAATCATTTTACTTTATTTAAATCAATAGAAATAATATAAGAAGTTCCTGCAGAAGAACTATCAACATCTAATTGTGCGTTTAAAAAATCAATTCTTGTTTTAATGTTTTTATGACCAATTCCTTTAGAAATAGTGTTTTTGTCAAAACCAATTCCGTTATCTTCTACTGTTATAAAAAGTTCGTCTTCTCTATAATTGAATTGAATCATGGCTTCGGTTGCTTTGGAATGTTTGAGAATATTGGTAACCAATTCTTGGATAATTCTGTAAATCACTGTTTCTGTTTTTTTAGAAAGTGCCAAATAATTGCCAAAAGTTAGAAAGTCAATTTTAAAATTATCAGAATTATTAATCTTGATACAATATTCTTTCACTGTTTCAATCAAACCATAATCTAAAATGGAAGACGGCA
>DZAU01000028.1:6278-25550 GCA_022729635.1 Flavobacterium psychrophilum | reverse complement strand
GAATAGAATAAAACGTTCTTTAGATTATTAAAATATACAGTTTCCTTCTTAGCTCAGTTGGTTAGAGCATCTGACTGTTAATCAGAGGGTCCTTGGTTCGAGCCCAAGAGAGGGAGCTTTTAAAAAGCCAGTCATTCGACTGGCTTTTTTGTTTTCAAATATTATTAAAATATGCCTTGTGTCTATATACTACATTCTTCTAAATTAAGCCGTTATTATATTGGTTTTACCTCTGATTTTGATGCAAGACTTGATTTTCACTTAAACTCAGATGAGCAACGAAAATTTACACACAATGCAAACGACTGGACTACTTTTCTCAAAATCGAATGCCAATCGAAAACACAAGGTTTAGCAATCGAAAAACATATCAAAAAGATGAAAAGCAAGATTTACATCGAAAATTTATTATTATATCCTGAAATCCTAAATAAATTACTCGATAAATACATTTAAGTTATTATTTTAGTGCTTATTTTCAGCCCCGTAGTTCAACGGATAGAATGGGAGTTTCCTAAACTTTTGATCCGAGTTCGATTCTCGGCGGGGCTACAATTAAGCTAAAAAATAACTTTAATTTCTTTTAGGAATATTCTTTTTTGAAGATGTGTTCTCTTTTATATTTTAAAACAGATTACATATTATACAGCCAGATTGCTGGATTATTGTAGGTAGTGTTTTGTGAAATGGTAAACTTAAGTACTGTTCTTCCTGTTTCGCCATTGGTTCTAACTTTTCCGATGCTTTGTTTAATGCTTACTTTATCGCCTTTGCTCACATAAACGGCACTTAAATTTTGATACACTGTAAAATAATCTCCATGTTTTATCATCACCGCTTTATTTACTGGGGATAAGACATAAACACTAGTAACTTCACCTCCAAAAACGGCTCTTGCAGTAGCGCCTTGATCGGTTGTGATTTCAACTCCGCTATTATGAACCCTTAAGGAGTTAAATTGAGGATGTGGCTGGTCTCCAAAAGGCAATGAAACAAAGCCTTTTTCTACAGGCCATGGCAATTTTCCCTTATTGGCTTTGAAATTATCTGATAGTATTTTTGACTCGGCTGTTAATATTATTCTTGATGAAGACACCGCCGCTTTAGAAACCGTTGCCGTTGGGTTAGCTTTTGCATTTTCGGCTGCTGCTTTTCTATTGGCCTCGGCAATGGCTTCACGTATCAATTTGTCTATTTGTCTATCTATAGCTCTCGATTCTTGCTGTTTTTTCTTGATTTGTGTGGCAATTTTATTCTTGTCTTTTTTGATAGAATTAACTACTTTTTGTTGCTCTTGTTTGGCTTTAAGTAATGACAATCTTTCTTTTTCGTTTTCGGCGATGAGTTTTTTCTTAGCTGCTTTTTGAACGTCTAGTTTTTCGTTATAAACTATCAGTTGGTCTGATTTTGATTTTATTTCTTCGCCCTGCATTTTTCTGTAATTTGTATATTGCTTCATATACTGGGCTCGTTTGTAAGCTTGTAAAAAACTATTAGACGACAGGATAAACATGGCTCGGCTTTGTTCTGAGCGGCTTTTATATGACTTTACAATCATTTTCGCATAATCTTCTTTCAGGACTGTAAGTTCTCTGTTTAATTTATTGATTTTCAGCTGATTAATATACATGTCATTATTCAGCAACTTGGTTTGCCTTTCGGTAGTATTTATCAGTTTTTCTTTGAGTTTTATCTTATTGGATTGAATAATAACAACGCTTAGGGCTGATTTTTCCTTTTTCTTTACAGATTGCAACAACTTTTCATTTTCTTTGATTTCTTGTTGAATTTGAGCTTTTCGTTCTTCTAATTTTTCTTGTTGAGTCGATTGGCTCCATAAAAATGAAGTCGTGCATATAAAAATCAGGCTTAGGAGAATTTTTGGCATATTAAAAAGTTTGTGCAAATTTACTTAATTATAATTCTTTTGTAACCATTTGGAACACTATATGGAAAAGAAAGTTCTTCGTTAAAACTTATTGCTTTGTATTCTAGGTTTATTTCGGTTTTGCCTTTCTTTTGATAGGTGTCAATAGTAATGACCAAAGGCAAAATCATTTCGTTAAACTCTTTTTTATTAGAATAGGCAACTTGAATCATTCGTTCCTCGATGGTTTGTGTTATTTCCTGTTTGTTAATTAAAAATTTATTCTCATCAAAATAAAAGGATTTTTTGATATTATCATCAGATGTGTCGTCTAATCTATAGACTTGATCAACAAATGATTCTGTGTATTTTCCGTTTTTTAAATCATCAATTGCTCGTCCCAATAACATATTTTGAATTTTATTAAAATCTAAATTGGTTCCTAATAATTGGCTCAATGTGCTGAAATCTCCTTCATAAAATTTGCCATTTATTTTTTCGTAATAGCTTACTGTTGTTGGTGTAATCGATGCTTTTGCCATTGTGATTCCCAAAACTCGAATGCTTATTAAAATTTGTTCGTTTCTCTTGATTTTGATTTCGGCGGCAACATTTTGCGATTGCTTGCTATCTGTATATTGGGCTGTGGACTTTATATATAATGTAGAAAATTCGTTTTTATTGTTGTAGTAGTTTTCTATTATTTTATTGACACTCATACTCTTTTCGTTTTTTGTTGCTTCAACCACTGCCATTTTCGATTTGCAGGAAGAAAGTGCAAACGAACTAGCGACTAAAGTCACAAAAATTACCAATGTTCTTACTAAAAATCTATTCATTTCAATTCTCATTTTTTTCTTTTAATAATTGATTAGCTTTGTGAAAATACAATTCTTTTTTCTTTAAATCACCCAATCCGTTGTAGGTTTCGCCTAGTTGAATGTTGAAATTAATTTCCAAAACCACATCGTCAATTACATAATCAATTCCTGTTTCCAGCATTTCCTTGGCTTTTTTAAACTGTTTCAATTGATTGTTTGCCAATCCTGAAAAATAATAAAACTGAGGTTGTGTTGGATAAATTTCTACCAAAGTCGTTGTTTTTTTTGCCATTAACTCAAATTGTTTCGTTTCGACATACCCCTGAAGCAAAAGTAAATTAGCTTCAATATCTTCACCAGAATTATTTTTTAAAGCCAATTCATAATATTGAATGGCTTTGTCCCATTGCTTTTTATTGTGATAATACTTTCCAATTTCCTTGGCTACATTTACATCGGGGTCATTGTCAAAATAGGCAATTGCTTTTTCTAAATCTGGCTCATACTGCGGATTCTTGTTAACAAAAATCAGAAATTCATTCAAAATTCTGTGTTTTATCTTCGAATCTATTTTGGCACTTGATAAAACCATATTCATCGAATGTATCGCTTTCTGTCCTTCATTGTTTTCCAAATAATACTTAAACAAACTCACTTGTGCCCATTCTGAATTTGGAATTTCTGCTTCCAGTTTTTGAGTGATTTCTTGCGCTTTTTGAGTTTCATTATTCTCAGAATACAACTTAATTAAGGCAATATAATTCGACTCTTCTTTTGGGTTTTTGTTAATTTGTTCAATTAAATTAGCTATTTGGGCATTTTGAAATTTCCCTTGAGATAAAATCTGCGTTTTATAAGATTCCCTTCTGGCTGATTTTCCAACTTTTTCATTCAACTCATTAATCAATGCCAAAGCTTTGTCAAATTGTTGCGTGTACATATAAAGCGAAACCAAATCGTCCTTATACACTTGGTCAAATTCTATCAATTTATTTACCGTAATTATCGCCTGATTATAATTCTTGGTTTGATAATTTACCTCGTACATTCCCGCCCAAAACCATTTGTTTTTGGGATCAATTTGTGATGCTTTTTCGAAAGATTTATACGCGTTTTCATACTCTTTTGATGCCAAATAATTTTTCCCCAATTCTGAATAAACCGTAGCATTATTGGGTTTTATTTTCGAACATTCTTCTAATGCTGTAATGGCTTTGTCATAGTTCTCAATTCCTTTTTGCTTTAAAGACTCATAAAAAAACTCCTCGAATTTATCAGTTTCCGGCTTGATTTCCTCAGGTTCGGCTTGCGCCAAAAGCAAAGCTGGATTGCAAAGCAAAACCAAGAATAAAAAGAATGAAACCGTTTTTTTCATTTATTATAAATTAGTCCGATTGTCAGTTCAAATGAATAGTAGTTCGTCTGTTCGAGTGTTTTATTTAAAAATGCGATAGCTTTTTTCAATAAAATGTATCGAGAACCCTAGTATTGTATGCTTCTCGATACAATCCCGCCCAAAAGCGGGATCACTCGAAGTGACGGTCATAACAACTTAACTTAATTATGGTAAAAAATTATTCCAAAACCGAATAATCACCAATACTAATGCTTGTAAAATTGCCGTCAAAACTAGCGTGACTTCCTATCATTGCATTGTCTAAATTGGCATTTTTTATATGCGAATGCGTCTGCACTAAACTGTTTATTATCGAACTGTTTATTACGTGACAGCCTTTTCCTAAAGACACATTTGGACCCACCGTTGCATTAATCAAAACCACATCTTCGCCAATATAACACGGCGGAATAATGGTTGAATTTTCTAATTTAACGTTTTTTGCAACTAAATCTTCTCCATCGTTATGTAAAAATCCCAACATTCTGGAATTCGTTTCAACCGTAACATCTTTGTTTCCGCAATCCATCCACTCGGCAACTTCTCCAGGAACAAAAACCATACCTTTTGCCATCATTTGCTTAATTCCGTCATTGATTTGATATTCGCCACCATTAACAATATTGTTATCCAAAACGAATTGCAATTCGTTTTTCAAAACGGCAACATCTTTAAAATAGTAAATTCCGATAACGGCAAGGTCTGAAACAAATTCCTTGGGTTTTTCTACCAATTCTATTATTTCATTCTTTTCGTTCAAATTTACCACGCCAAAAGCTTCCGGTTGATCGACTTTTTTTACCCAAATCACGCTGTCGGCATTTTGATCCAAATCGAAATCAGCACGAATCAAAGTATCTGCATAAGCAATAACTGCAGGTCCGCTCAAAGAATCTTTGGCACACATAATGGCGTGACCTGTTCCCAATGCTTCGTTTTGATAATAAATAGTTCCTTTTGCTCCTAACTTTTGAGCAATGGCTATTAAATCTTCTTCTACTTTTTTACCAAAACTTTCGTGAATGATAAAGGCAATTTCTTCGATATCTTGATTCAAAACCCCTGCAATATCTTCAACCAAACGGTGAACGATTGGTTTTCCTGCAATTGGAATTAAAGGTTTAGGTATAGTTAATGTGTGCGGTCTTAATCTGGAACCTCGTCCAGCCATTGGTACTATTATTTTCATATCAGCCCCCTAACCCCCGAAGGGGGAACTACTACTAGGGGTAAGTAGGATTTATGTTAAATTATTTAGTTTATCCCATTTATTCCCCCTTCGGGGGTTAGGGGCTTATTTCTCTCCCGTACTTCCAAAACCGCCTTCTCCTCTTGATGTTTCGGATAATTCGGGAACTTCAATCCAATCGGCTCTTTCGTGCTTGGCGATGATGAGTTGGGCAATGCGTTCGCCGTTTTCGACAACGAAAACTTCATTGGATAAATTGACCAAAATCACGCCAATTTCTCCTCGATAATCAGCATCAACAGTTCCCGGTGAATTGAGGACTGTGATTCCTTTTTTGGCTGCCAAGCCGCTTCTTGGCCGAACTTGGGCTTCATAACCTATGGGCAATTCGATGAAAAGCCCTGTTTTAACGATAGTTCTTTCTAATGGTTTCAGGATTATGGATTCGGTTAGATTTGCTCGTAAATCCATTCCTGCCGAAGCTATGGTTTCGTAGTTGGGCAAGTCGTGTTGCGATTTGTTGATGATGTTTATTTTCATTTTTTAATTTTGAATATTCATAGGGACAAGTCGCGACTTGTCTGTACTTATTTTATTTTTTCCTTTTTATGATGCCTAATATAGTTTCTTTCTCGTTGTGATAAACAAAATACATAAATGCGATTAATAAAGGGATTCCAACGAAATAGTTTTCTCTAAATCCATAGAAAGAAATAGCGGAAAACAAGATTGATAATCCTAAATAACCCCCTATTTTATTCATATCATAAGGAATTGGATAATATTTATTTCCTAGAAAGTATGAAATGAGCATCATACTTCCGTAAGCCGCAATAGTCGCAATTGCAGAGCCATAATAGCTGTATTTTGGGATTAATAAATAGTTTAAAACCAAGGTTAATATCGCTCCAACAATGGAAATATAAGCACCAATTTTAGTTTTATCGGTAAGTTTGTACCATACTGAAAGGTTATTGTAAATACCCAGAAAGAAGTTCGCCAGAATGATTAACGGCACGACTTTCATCGCTTCCCAATAGGATTTGTCATCGAGCAACAAAAACTTTAAAACATCGGCAAAAACAATGACACCGAGGAGAATTAGCGACCCAAATATCACGAAATATTTGGTAATTATAGCATAGGTTTGTGGTGCTTTTTCATTTCCGGAATGACTGAAAAAGAAAGGTTCAATTCCCAGTCGGAAAGCCGTGGCAAACAAAACCATAAACAATCCGAGTTTGTAACAGGCAGAATAAGCGCCAACTTCGGATTTTGCGATGTTTTCCGGAAGTAAATACCCCAACAATATTTTATCGAAATGCTCATTGACTGCAAAAGCAATTCCTGCTACTAGAATTGGCAAGCCGTATTTCATCATTTTTTTCCAAAGGACAGCATCAAATTTTCGGTTTAAGAAAAGGTAATTTGGCGAAAGCACGACCAATGTGAGTAAACTTGCTAGCAAATTAGCCACGAAAATATAGCCTATTTCAAAGTGTTCGACATATAAATTATCAATAAATGAATTAGGATGAGAAGCGGCTAAATCTGGCAAATACAGTAAAAAGAAAATGTTGAGAGTCAAGTTGACCATCACATTTCCTATCTTGATTGCGGCGTACATTATGGGACGTTGATTCGCTCGTAATTTCGAAAACGGAACTATTACTAAAGCGTCAAGTGCTAAAATCCAAATGGAATACGTAATATATTGTACATCGACATTTGCTAAAGAGGCCAAGGAATTTCTGAAAATCAAGGCGCCAAAAAGGAAGAAAATAGAAGACCAAAATATAGAAATTGTGGTGGTTGCTATTACATTTTGCTTGTCTTTTTCGGAATTATAAAAACGGAAAAAGGCGGTTTCCATTCCGTAAGATAAAATCACGTTGAAAAAAACCATCCAAGACATTACGATGGAAACTTCGCCGTATTCGGCTGTGGGCAAAACACCAGTATAGATTCTTACAAGAAAGAAACTCAACATACGGGGCAAAACCGTTGCAAGTCCGTAAATGGCAGTTTGTTTGAAAAGATTTTTATATAATCCCAAGGGTTTCTTTTTTGATTTTAAAAAACAAAAATAACCATTTCTTTGGTTTAATCCTGATTTTATTGACTCAAACCCAATAGTTTTTAACCCTTCGGGTTAAGTCAATCCTTCTTCGTTTAAGGTTTTTACAAAATGAAATCCTCTCGGAGCATAACCTTGATTATAATAAAACCTGTGTGCGGTGAAATTCCCAGTGTAAGCGTCAAGAACAATCATTGTACAGTTTAATTCTGTTGCTTTTTGATTGACAAAATCGGTTAGGATTTTTCCAATTCCTTTCAAACGATGTTCAGGATGGACTATGAAGTTGTCGATTTCCAAATATTTTCCTGACCAAAGTTTAATTCCATACCATAAACCTGTAAGTCCGACGCATTCTTCTCCATCAAAAACCGCAACTTGAGTGTAATTGTGAGGAATCATTGCTTCGAGATACGCTTTGTATTTTTCATCTGAAATATTGGGATACAGATGACGGATTATTTCGATTTGGGCAAACATTTCATCGAATGTGGTCAGTTCTATGGTTTTCAAGGCTGGGATTGTTATAATTAGGGTATAAAAATAAATAAAAAAGTCCCGCAATTGCGGAAGAAAAAGTCATTTATATTTTTATTAGAGGTAACTGAATTAAAAAATTATTTCAATGTTACCAAATTGTTAAGAAAAAGTTTTTTTATTGTAAATATATTTTATATATTTGTTATGTAATTGTTTAATTAAAAAACAAAATATTATGAAAAAGGTATTATTAATTTCGATGATGATGGTTTCAGCAGTTATATTTTCTCAAGACAAACCTAAATTAGAAAGTATAGATGATGAAGTTATTGCAACTTATTACTATGAGAATGGTAACGTGAAACAAGTTGGCAATTTTGTTGATGGAAAATTAAACGGAAAATGGATTTCTTACTCAGAGGATGGTAAGGTACAGGCTATTGCTCAATTTAAGGATGGGAAAAAAAATGGTAAATGGCAGTATTTTAATAGTGCCTTTGTAACAAAAGAAGTTGCTTATAAAAACAACATTATTGAACAGGTTGTTGTTGTCAATAAAAACCCTGTTGCATACAGTAACTAAACAAAATAAAACTCATTCATAAATAAAAAAAGGTCCCTTATCGGGACCTTTTTTTATGCAGATAAAAACCCTTATAATTTAGCTAATAAATCTATTCCGTCAACTGTTGACCAAGCACCTTTTGTTAAAGAAGCACCCGTAGCTGTTGTACTAGTGGTGTAATTGCCTACAGGAAATGCAACGGAGAAAGTAGAAGAACCTACACCTGTTTGTGCTGTGGTTCCTTCAATTTTAATATTTACTATTTTTAGTTTATTACCGTTAACTTGGTTCATGTTTGTACTAGCATCTTGAATTCTTACAGCAACTGCATTAGTTGTTGATACAGTGTTAGTATAACCAGAAATAATAATATTTGAATAATCGCCATTCCCTTCTTTTTTGAATTGAAAAGCATCAAATTCAACACTTCCAGCAGTTTCTGGGCCTGTATTTGCATCTCTTCTTAGAGTGATATTAGAAATTTTAGGGGAGAAAAGATTATTCACACCTTTAGCCTCAATTTCCATTCCATAATTACCAGCTCCCGTTTGAAAAGCATACCAGTTCGTATTGGCTTGACCTTGCCATCCATCCTGCCAGTCGAATGAATCATCCGTGTTTCCGTAAGAAATTAAGTTTTTAGCACTCACTGTTCCGCCATAAAATTCGTATCCATCATCAGCTCCTTTGTAAGCAACTAAATTTTCTAATACAGTTCCTGAACCTACAGAATAGAATGAAAACGCATTCATTTCAGAAGTACCATCTAAGATTTTTTTGCCTGCATATTCCACACGTACGTATTTCATAGTTCCTCCATTGTGAGAAGCATTTGAACCTCCATAAACAGTATTTGTTCCATCTTCAGAGGTTGCGGTAGTAATGGGAGATCCATCAGCCATTTTTCCTGCAACAATAGGAGCATCGCCAAAAATGATTATACCGCCCCAAGATCCATTTACTTTTGATTTTTCAGTAAAAATTACTGGCTCAGCAGATGTCCCTACAAAGTTTACCTTACCACCATTTTCAACAATTAAAACATCTGTTCCGTTAGAAACATCTGCAGTGATAACAGATCCGGCATCTATTGTTAAAGTAGCACCCGATTTAACTCTTACAGTTCCGTTTAGAGTATATGTGCCTTTTACGAATGTTTTAGACGAAGAAAAATCCCCACTTATTTCTCCAACTACTGGTGGAGTTGTCGGTGTTGTCTCATCATCACTAGAACAAGATGTAAAAAATGAAGCTGCAATAGCTAAACTTAAAACTAATTTTTTCATTTTTGAATGTGTTTAATTTTTGTTAATTATTTTTGACAAAGCTACTTACTACGGTAGTAAAAATTGGTTAATTTATTGTTATTAAAGCTTTATAAAACTGTAATTACATTGTAAAATTAGTGTTATCTTAGTTTGGATAAACTCACAAAAAAAGAGCTTAAAAGCTCTTTTTTGTATTAGAAAGTGTAACCCAAATTAATCGAAAAACCTACTCCTTTTTTGAATTGCCTAGTAACCAAAGAATCCTCAACAATATCTATGGTGCTATTACTGCCAATCTCTCTGGTGTAGTTTGGATTAAGAATATTATCTACACTCCATTTTAATTCAATTGCTTTTGTTATTGTGCTTGTCCAAACAAAATCAAGTTTACCAAATGATTTTTCGTATTCATGATCTAATCCTCCTGAACCCACTGCATAAATTCTGTCACCGTATATATTATAAATTATACTCATAGAATTTTTCCAATCTTTGGAAAATTTGAAATCGTATTTTAAATCCGTATTGACTAACCAATTAGAAGCTCCTTGAAGATCTCTGTTGTCAGAATTTTCAAATTCATTTCCTTGTTGCGTTCTATCGATGGTAACATCTGTGCTCATCAAAGAAGTATTGAAGCCCCAAGAAAAATTAGAAAGTGATTCGTGTAATCTGCTTAGTTGTAGTATCATTTCAAATTCGGCCCCAAAAAGTATTGCTTCTTTTGAATTTTTAAAGGTGGTTAATTGTCCTCCACTGGATGCCGATGGGAAAAATACTTTTTCGATAGGGTTTTCAATCAATTTACCAAATACTCCTATCGCAAAAAGTTCTTTGTTGTTAGGGAATAATTCATACTTAAAATCGGCATTGTAATTGTCAGAATTTTTTAGATGTTCATTACCTTTTATAGAGGTACCATCAGCATTTACATAGGTTATTGGTAATAATTCCATCGCAACGGGACGAGTAATTGTTTTTGACAATGACAATCTTAAATTACTCTTGTCATTCAAAACATATTTAGCATTTATAGAGGGTAGAATATCTAATTTATCTTCATTAAGTGATTTATACGCTTGTGTAAACCCAAATCCTTGCTCACGGTATTTTATTTCTCGATTAGAATTTTCAGCTCTTAATCCTGCGTTTATATCAAATTTTTCGTTTATGGCTAAGAATAAATTAAAATAACCCGCATTTACAAATTGATTCAATTTTACTTTCCAATCCCCGTTAGATTCTTCTTGTACATATAAAATACCATTATTAATATCTTCATTTATGAATGAACTAATATTGTTTAAATTCGCGGTGTAATTCTTATCTATAATCTTCTTTCCTGAAAGGAATCGATAGGTAGATTGCATATCATTTAGAAAATTATTATATCCTATAGAAAGATTATTAGGTTTTTCTTTTGCGCCAAGCTTCCAATTATATTCTAAAAATGAAGAGAAATAATAGTTCCCTTTTATGTCTAAATATTGACGATTCAAATTGTTTCCACCGTAAGATATATTTATATCTGTCTCGTTTATTTTTTCACCAAGAATAAATTTTCTATCCGGTTGTTCAAAAGAAGTGTCCACATAAGAGCCACCTGCTTTAATAGTATGTTTGCCGTCTTCAGTAATTTTGTAATCCGCAAATAATTGATTGTTCCAATACAGTGATTCTTCGTATTGATTCATTCGAATAAGGGAATTGGGTTGATTTTCCTGACTTAGTGTATATCCAAGTTGATCTTGAATTTTACTATCGGTTGCTTTGATTAACATGGTGTTAAGCATTGCTTTAAAACGATTTGATTTATATTGAAATCCCAATAATGTAGAAAGTGTAGTTTGATAACTGTATTGAGTTGTATATAAATTATTGTCATAATTGTTAAACCCAGTATTGAAAGTTCTTTCTACCCCTTCTGTATAAACAAAATTATTATCAAAATTTAGAGCAAGTATATAACTTAAACTTCTTTCTTTTCCAAAATTATACTTTTGCGAATTCAAAAAACCTATGTTAGTATTCAAAGGGCTTTTTGTTGAAGCAACATCCCAAGAATTCTTTCCGTACGCCTCATCATATTGCGAAGGTGTAAGTTTAACCGCACTTGGCACATTGCCAAATATAGGAGAAAGAGCTCTGTCATTTCCGTTTAAACCAAAAAATCCTTTCGCTGAATCAGCGTCATAAGAAATTAAAAAATTATTTAAATTATTGTTGGTAGTATATCCAAAACCAAAATTCAATTTAGTAATATTTTTGGATTGGGACGTTTCAATATTTACAGTAGCCCCGCCAAAATCACCTGAAATGTTTGGATTAAATGTTTTGTATACATTCAAAACACCAACTACATCTGTAGGGAACAAATCCAATGGTATAATTTTTTTGAAAGGACTATTGGATGGTGTTTGAAGATCATTAATGAGTAAATTATTATACCGGTCTTCCAATCCACGAATAAATAGACCTCTACCGTCAACTTTAGTAATTCCTGAAATTTTCGTTAAACCTTCCTCAACATCGCTAATTCCTTTTCTTGACATTTCTTGTGCACCTATACTCTGCTTGATAACAACAGCGTTTTTTTGATCCATTAAGATTGCCGTTTCCTTTTCTCTGCTGGTGGTGTTTTTTATTACAACATCTTTTAAGGTGTAATTTCCAGAACCCAAAGTACAATTTAGTGTTGTAATTTCACCAGATATGATAGTTACCTTACTTTCAAATGATTCATATCCCACAGAACCGAATTGAATTACATAGTTTCCAGGGCTTAATTCAATTAAATATTTACCGGTTTCATCAGAGGTTGTTGATTTTTTTGTTTCTTTAACATAAACATTTGCAAATGGTAACGGGGCGTTATTAGCCTCCCTATCCTTAATAATCCCTGTCAAAGTACCTTTTGATTGTCCCATTACAATAGATGCACAAAAAAGGAATGCTACAAGAAATTTAATTTTCATCATGTGTTTAAAATTTTCGACAAAAATACTTTTTATGAAAATTTTAAATGTTAATGATAGATTAACATATTTGTACTAAAATCCTCTAATGTTAATTAATTGTGAGCTAAACAATAAGTATGTGTTGGTATTTATTCAAGTTAAATTTTATGTAAAATTTCAGGTTTTTAAACCACAAAAAAAGCCAACAATAAATTGCTGACTTTCTATATTATTTTGAAATCTGAAATCTACTATCCTTTCAAAGCTTCTGCTTATTTGAAGATTTGAAAAACTGCGTTTTTCTTATCCTTTCAAAGCTTCTGCTCCACCAACAATCTCCAAAATCTCATTAGTAATGGCAGCTTGACGTGCTTTGTTATAAGTCAATTTCAATTGATCTCTCAACTCGGTTGCGTTGTCTGTTGCTTTGTGCATTGCAGTCATACGCGCTCCGTGTTCAGAAGCATAAGAATCTCTAATTCCTTTGTACAATTGTGTTTTTAATGATTTTGGAATCAAAGTCAATACAATTTCTTCTTTTGAAGGTTCGTAAATATAATCGCCTGTAGAAGCTGAGCTATCTGATTTTATTGACTCCAAAGGCAAAAATTGTTCTACTTGAACGATTTGAGTTGCCGCATTTTTAAATTGATTGTAAACCAATTCGATTTTATCATACTCGCCCGACACAAATTTTTGAGTCATTATTTCAGCAATTTTGGTAACATTTTCGAAAGTCAATTCGTCAAAAACATGACTTTGATTGTCAACAACAGCGTGAGTTTTAGTCAAAATGTCGTTTCCTTTTTTACCAATAGCAAAAACATCAACCTGTTTTCCTGCATAAAAATCGGCACGGTTTTTAACTTCTTTAATTACATTAGTATTAAAAGCACCGCACAATCCTCTGTTTGAAGTGATGGCAACAACCAATACTTTTTTGATTTCTCTCTGTGTAGTGAATTCCCCTCCTACATCTCCATCAAGAGTTGAAGAAAGATTTTGTAATAATTCCGTCAATTTTTCGGCATAAGGTCGCATCGCTGTGATGGCATCTTGCGCCTTCTTTAGCTTTGCTGCAGAAACCATTTTCATCGCAGCAGTTATCTGCATCGTCGATGAAACGGAAGTAATTCTATTACGGATTTCCTTTAAATTGGCCATATAAAGTTAGAAGTTAGAAGTGGGAAGTGGGAAGTTAGAAGTGGGAAGTACGATTTTCACTTCCAGCTCCCAACTTCCAGCTCCCAACTTAGTTGTATTTCGCTGAAATTTCTTTAGCAACTGCCTCAAGAACATCTGTGATTTCATCAGTCAGTTTACCTGCTTTCAAAGCATCAAGTGTATCTCTGTGTTTGTTGTTTAAGTATTCCAAATAATCTTTTTCGAATTCTTTCACTTTAGCAACAGGTACATTACGCAACAAGTTTTTAGAACCTGCATAGATAATGGCAGTTTGGTTTTCAACAGTAAATGGATCGTTTAGATTTTGTTTCAAAATTTCTACGTTTCGTTTTCCTTTTTCGATTACGTTTAAAGTAACAGCATCCAAATCAGAACCAAATTTTGCAAACGCTTCCAATTCACGGAATTGTGCTTGGTCTAATTTCAAAGTACCTGCTACTTTTTTCATTGATTTAATCTGTGCATTTCCACCCACACGCGATACCGAAATACCTACGTTAATCGCCGGACGAACACCTGAATTAAACAAATCTCCATCCAAGAATATCTGACCATCAGTGATCGAAATTACGTTAGTTGGGATATAAGCAGAAACGTCTCCAGCTTGAGTTTCGATAATTGGCAGCGCAGTTAATGAACCACCGCCTTTTACGATACCTTTTAATGAGTCTGGTAAATCGTTCATATTTTTAGCAATACTATCATCAGCAATTATTTTACACGCTCTTTCTAATAAACGAGAGTGTAAGTAGAAAACGTCTCCAGGATAAGCTTCACGTCCTGGTGGTCTTCTTAATAAAAGAGAAACCTCACGGTAAGCAACTGCTTGTTTAGACAAATCATCATAAACAATTAATGCTGGACGACCAGAATCACGGAAATACTCACCAATTGCAGCACCTGCCATTGGAGCATATACTTGCATTGGAGCTGGATCAGAAGCATTTGCAGCAACAATTACTGTATAAGCCATTGCTCCTTTTTCTTCTAACATTTTTGCGATTCCTGCTACAGTTGACGCTTTTTGTCCAATTGCAACATATATACAAAATACAGGTTTTCCTGCATCGTAAAATTCTTTTTGATTTAAGATAGTATCGATACAAACAGTTGATTTACCTGTTTGACGGTCACCAATAACTAACTCACGTTGTCCACGACCTACTGGAATCATAGCATCTACAGCTTTTACTCCTGTTTGTAATGGCTCGGTCACTGGCTGACGAAAGATAACTCCAGGAGCTTTTCTTTCTAATGGCATTTCGAATAATTCGCCTGTAATGGGTCCTTTTCCGTCAATTGGAAAACCAAGCGTGTTTACTACACGACCTACCATTCCTTCTCCTGTTTTAAGAGAAGCAATACGTTGTGTTCTTTTTACAGTTGAACCTTCTTTGATTCCTGTTGATGGTCCTAAAAGCACAACCCCAACATTGTCTTCTTCCAAATTCAATACAATTGCCTCAAGACCATTGTCAAATTCTACAAGTTCGCCATATTGAACATTAGAAAGTCCGTAAACACGAGCAATTCCATCTCCTACATTTAGTACTGATCCAACTTCTTCAAGTGTAGCTCCAGATTCGAATCCTTCTACTTGTTTTCTTAATATTGCTGAAATTTCAGCAGGTTTAATTTCCGCCATAATTATTTATAAATAACTAGTTATTCAATTCTCTTTTTAAAACTTGTAATCGGTTTGCAACAGAACCATTGTATTGTTTGTCGCCTATTCTCAAAATAAATCCTCCAATAATCGATGGATCTATTGTGTTTTCAATCGTGATTTTCTTATCTGAAAATGTGGCTATTTTAGCCGAAACTTTAGCTTCTAAAGCTGCATCCATAGCAACTGCAGTAGTTACTTTGGCTACTTCAACACCATTCATTATATCAAACAATTTGTTGTATTCTACTGCAATGGCATTTAAAATTTCAAATCTTTTGTTTTCCATTAATAAATGAAAAAGGCTTTTTGTTACTGCATTAGCATTGGCAAAAACTTCTAAAACTGCATTTTCTTTTTGTTCTACATTAATAGTTGGGCTTTGAATAAAAGTATTCAATTCGGCATTTGTATTAATGGTTGAAGAAATCAATGCCATATCAGCACTAACTTGAGAAGCTACTTTCTTGGAGTCTGCGATTTCCAGAATGGCTTTTGCGTAACGAATTGCTGCTCTTGTACCAGACATATTAGCTTAATTTTGCGTCTCCTAACATTTTTTCTACCAATTTTACTTGAGTAGCTTTGTTAGATAATTCTTCTTGTAATAATTTTTCAGCAATTTCTATAGATAAAGTCGAAACTTGAGATTTCAATTCGGCCATAGCAGCATTTTTTTCGCTTTCGATTGCTGCTTTTGCTTGTTCAATCATTTTTTGACCTTGAACTTGTGCTTCATTTTTAGCATCGGCAACCATTTTTTCTTTGATTTCACGAGCGTCTTTCAACATAGCATCGCGCTCTAATCTTGCTTCTTGCAAAATACGTTGATTATCTGCTTGAAGATTTTGTATTTCTTTTCTGGCGTTGTCAGCAGAAAGCAAGGCATTTTTGATTCCTTCTTCTCTATCGTTTACCGCATCAAGAATTGGTTTCCAAGCAACTTTTTTCAATAACAAAATCAATCCAACAAAAATTATTATTTGCCAGATAAATAATCCAAACGAAAAATCATTTATTAACTTTTCCATTTTTATCTCTTTTTTTTAATTTTTTAATTTAAAACAATAGTTGCAACCAACCGTTGCAACCATTGTTTTTTTAGTTTTAATTAAGCTGCGAATAAAGCTGCGAAACCAATACCTTCAATAAGTGCCGCTGCAATAAGCATGGCGGTTTGGATTTTTCCTGAAGCTTCTGGCTGGCGAGCGATAGCATCCATTGCTGAACCACCAATTCTACCAATACCTAATCCTGCTCCGATAACAATTAATCCTGCTCCTACAATAGTTGGAATTTGCATAATATATATATTAAAAATTAAACATTCAATTTGATTTTAGATTCTTGAGTTTAGATTTTAGATTAGTGAAAATCTGAAATCTGAAATCTGAATTTTAGTGAGCTTCCTCGTGATGATGCTCTTCGTTTCCGGCTCCAAAATAGAGTGCAGAAAGCATTGTGAAAATATAGGCTTGTAAAAACGCTACTAATATTTCTAGTATTGATAGTGCAAATGCCAATCCGAATGACAATGAACTCCCAATCCAACTTTTGAATATAAACATTAAACCAATAATGCTCATTAACACTACGTGACCTGCCAAAATATTAGCATACAAACGAATCATTAATGAAAATGGTTTGATGATTGTTCCTAGTAATTCTATAGGGGCTAAAATGAATTTCATTGGAGTAGGCACGCCTGGCATCCAAAAAATGTGTCCCCAATAATTTTTATTCGCAGTTAAGGTTGTAATTAAATAGGTTAATAATGCTAAGGAAGCCGTAATTGCAATATTTCCTGTAACATTAAATCCTAGTGGTGTTAATCCTAAAATGTTCAAGAAAAAAACAAAAAAGAAAATCGTTAATAAATAACTCATGTATTTTTTATAAGCTTTTTCGCCAATATTTGGAATGGCAATCTCGTCTCTTATGTACAATACTAATGGCTCAAAGAAACGCCCTGCTCCAGAGGCAATGCCACTATTTTTTGCATAAGATTTTGCTAAACTAGAAAACAACAAAAACATTAATAGTGCCACAAATAATATTCCAACGACACTTTTAGTTATGGATAAATCTAAAGGTTTAACGTTTGTTGGATGACCATGTTCTTCTGTAAGAGTCCCTTTGGCATCGGTTTTATAAATTTTTTCGTGGTGTAATTTGTAGAAATTTCCATTGTGTTCTGCAACATCGGCAACTGGACCATGATGAAATTCAGAAGACATAAAAAATTGAACTCCGTTATCCCAAAGAATTACTGGTAATGAAAAACCATAGTGTTCTCCAGTTTCTTTATTGGCATTAAAAATAAAAGAGTGTGAGTCTAATAAGTGATGATTGATAAACTCTTTGATTTCTGATTTAACATCTGTGGTTTCTGATTGACCTTCAGCAACAACTTCAATTGGGTGTGATTCGTTTTTTTGTGCAGGATTTACAAAACTCATCAAAGGAAGACATGCTGTTACTAGAGCTATTACGAATTGAAGTGGCTTATTTGAAATCACCATAATTGTTAATTATCTTAATTTTTAATTTCTTAAATTGGGCGCAAAGGTACATTTTAAATTAATATGCCAAAAGTATTAAATAAATAAAATTGATGAATTTGTCTCTTTACAAAGAGATTTATTGCTTTTTATTTAAAATTCTTATTGTTATAAAAGTTTCTATTGCTAAAAACAAAGCGAAAATAATAAAAAAATTAAGTTTTTCGATTCGCATAGATAGGTTTCTAGATTGCAATATGGAAGATAAAACAAGATAAGAAACTCCCATTTTAATGAAGGTTACCAATAAAAAGGTATAGCCCACATTGTCTATGTTTTTTTCTTTTACCAAAATCAGAATGTACATAATAATCAAAGAACAAATTAAGAAAAACCCATATATGGTTTCTATTGGAAAATGAAAGTTTTGAAAATTGAGATTGTTTTTATTTAAGAAAAAAAACGTTTTGTGCATCAAATAAATCAAAACTGAGATAATTAAAACCTCAAGAATAGGCTGGTGTTTTTTTAAATTCATCTGGATTATGAAGATTTATTGATGTCTTTTAGTTGCCTGTTGATGTTGTAAAAAGCGATTGCGACTCCAACCAAAGTTAAAATTTTGACATACACATTGTGTGGATTAGAATATTTTTCGTCAAGCCAATTTCCAAAATAGGAAAACAAAAAAATGATTGCTCCCATTTGTATGGGAATATTAATAAGCGCAAGCCATTTATTGTTGGTTTGCTTCTTCGGGTTTTGATTGTCCGTCATTTTCCGTTGGGGTTTTCGAATTGGTTTTCATCATACAAGATGCGCTAAAGTCAGCTCCAGGTTCTACCGATAGTTTTCCGCAAATTACTTCGCCGTGAATACTGGCTTTATGTTTTACGTTCAGAATTTCGGCAACTTGAATTTTGCCGTTAAATTTCCCTTCAATATCGGCATTTTTACAAATTATATCGCCGGTTACACTTCCGGCAGGACCAATGACGATTTTTCCTTTCGATTGAAAATTTCCTTTTAATTCGCCGTCCAAACGGAAATCGGCTTGGGAAATAATATCGCCTTTTATTATGGTTCCTTCAACAATTCTGTTTGTTTTCCCTAGAAGTTCTGTGTATGATTTTGCTTTCTTTTCGAACATCTTTTACTATTTTGGAGTTGAATTTGTTCCTTCTACATTTGGCGTTCCTACTGGAGGTCTTGTTCCTGGTGGCATTCCGGGTTTAGACGTTCCGGGTTTTGGAGTTTCTTGTTTTGGAGTTGACGGTTGCGGAACGGTTTGTTGCGGAAC
>DZAU01000028.1:0-6178 GCA_022729635.1 Flavobacterium psychrophilum | reverse complement strand
GTTTTGGAGTTTCTTGTTTTGGAGTTGACGGTTGCGGAACGGTTTGTTGCGGAACTGCCGATTGATTAGGAACTGGAACCACTTTTGGAGGTGCCAAATATTCGACAAGATTTTTCTTGATTTGAACTACTTTATAATTTTCATTAGAAATCACGATTGCTGGCTCCGCAATTTTATATTTCTTATCGTCTTTCATTATTGTGGCAATATTTTGGGCATAAGCTTCTGATTTTATTCCGTGAATGGTGATGAAATTCTCGTTTTCGGTATAAATATCATACGAATAGGAAAGTTTTACTATGTTTTCGCTAGCGATGAATTTCTTGATTTTGTCTTCTAACGATTTGGTGTTTTTGTCTTCTCGTTTTGCGACTTTATAAAGTATTTTCCAGTTTTTTGTGTCGTTTGTGGTAAACTTCATTTTTTCCAAAAGCGGAATTTGGGTGGTCAGAATTTCTCGTGCATTTTTTCCTTCTTCACTGTTTGGATAATTATCCGCAACAAACTGCATCGCTTTTTTATAAGCCTCTAATCCTTTGAGTTTTCCTATAGTATTTGCTTTTAACAATTCGAATTTTGGAATAATTTCATCTCCATAATATTGAATAATCAATCCGTCGATTTTTCCTAACACCAAGGCAAATTGCTCTTCCTGATACAGTTTATACCATTTATCATATTCGTTTTCTGCTGTTTCCTTTTCAGAAAGTGTGTTGGCGCTTGTGTTGTTAATGATTTGGGCATAACGCGAATCCGGATATTGGCTAGAAATACGGTTTTTCATGTCTTCAGCCTTTGTGGCATCGGTTATTTGATATATTTTGTACAAATTATACATTGTTGGCAGCACTAATTTTTCTTCTGGATTTTGCTGCAATAGTTGCTCTAATTTGTTGCTGGCCAATTCATATTTCTTGAATTTTTCTTTGTAAATAACCCCAAGTTGATAATAGGCAAAGTTTTTTTCTTTAGAAATACTGTCTATTTCTATTTGTGTTTTTGGGAGTTGTTCTAAATAAAAAGCCGTAGTATATTGAGGCGTTTCGGATTCGGTTACTTGATTTTCCGGAACTGAATTATTGTCTTTTATCGCGCTTTCTTCGCCTACATTTGCTCTATTTGCAGGCAATCTCCAGTTGCCACTTAAGGTTCTGTTTCCCCACCTTTTTTTAAATTCTACTTTGCCAAAAGCCACCGTTGAAGGATTATAAAAATAGAATGTGTTTGCCGCGTTTTTTGCAGATGTATCAGTTATAGAAGGCGGTGCAAGAGGTGATTTTTTTGTCGGTTTCCCTTGCTGATTAACTCCAGTCGCAGGGTCATCTATTGTGGTTAGATTATTTCTGTCAATGTTTTCGAGAGTTTCTTTTTGTTTTTCTTCTAAAATTCTTTTCTCTTCATCAGATTTTTTTAGTTTGCCAATATAATTTTCAAAGTATAAAATTCTATCCGCATCTGACTTTGAAACAACGTTCAAAATGCTGTCATTTCTTTTTGCAATAGCTTCGTATTCGATTACTTCATCTAAATCTTTTCTGATTTTTTTAAAGTGAATATATTCTCTGGTTTTAACATCAAGTTTAACTAAAGTGCTGTCATAATACTTTGCCGCAGTTAAATAATCAGTGTTTTTAAAATGCATATTCCCCAAATTCCTATAATTTGAAGCCACTAAATAGGAGTCTGTAGAATTTGATTTTAAAGAAGCGTTGTAAAATTCTGTGGCTAATTCCTGATCGTTGTTTTTATCATAAAACACTCCCATTTCATAATAAATAATGTCTAAAAACGGTCGGTTTTCTCTGTCATCAACTAGTTTATTATAGGTTTTTACGAAAGCGTCTGCGTCTCCATTTTCAAAATCGAATAATTGTGCTTTTTTAGCATAAGCCTGAATAACATATTCTCTTTCTGCTTTTCTATTCATATCAATCACAGATTGATAGCTGTAAATAGCGCTGTCTCTTTTTCCTAATTCTTGATATAATTGCCCTAGAATAAAGCGATATCTGGTTTTTTCGTAATTTGATTTGGTTAATTTTTCGGCAATTTTTAATTTGGTAATTGCGCTGTCTTTTTCTTCAAGATTTATAAATGTTGCCGATAAAAGTGCGTTGGCATCGGCAATATCTTGCTTTTTAAGCTTTTTATCGTCTAGTAGTTTGCTTATGTTTTTTACAACCTGTACTTCATTCCCCAATCGCAGGTTTGTTTTTTCTCTCCAAATTTTGGCTTGACTTATATTACTGCTTGTGGGATATTTGTATAGAATATAATTGAAAGCGTCTAATGCCGGAATAAATCTTTGGTCATAATAACGGGCTTTGCCAAGAAGTAAATAAGCCTCGTCTATTTGATAGTTTTTTTCCTGACCGCCAATGTTCATCGAATGCTTTTGAATTGCCTTGGTGGCTTTGGCTTCGGCAATTTCAAAATTAGCGTTTTTAGTTCTTCCTTGAGTGGGATCGTCATCGTTAGTTTGCATTCTTTCGATGGGTAATCGCTTCCAAAAATTGTCTTTATTACTCGACTTTATATCTTGAATGCCTTTGTTTAACCCTATTTGACCATTATATAAAATATTGTCCCTTGTGCTTAGCGCATGAGAATTTCTAGCCAAAAAAGTGTCTTTTTTAGTAGAACAGGCTACCAAAAAAATCAAAAATAATATAAAAAAAGTGTGTTTAAGTGTCTTGGTTTTCAATGGGAAACAGTTTATCATTTAACTTTTAAAAGTACATTTTAGTATAATGACTGGTAAAAATACGTTTCTTTTTGAAATATCGAAATTTAAACCGCAAAAAACATCTCCAACTCCTGTAATGTTTCCGGAGTTGTTTGAATGTCTTTTACGATTTCCCCTTTATTTAAAACCACAATTCTGCTGCAAACCTCAACAGTATGCTGTAAATCGTGGCTTGAAACCAAAACGGTTACCTCTGGGTTTTCGGCAAGTTCCTTGATTATTTTCTTTAATCGGCTAACGGTTGTTGGGTCTAAATTTGCAAAAGGTTCGTCAAGAATAATCACTTCGGGATTGCCAATGAGCGTGGCGATGATTCCCACTTTCTTTTGATTTCCTTTTGATAAATCTCTTAAATATTTTTTGTTGTTTAAAATTTCACCATTAAAGAATTCTGAATGTGTGGCTAACAAAGCATCAACATCGGCTTTGTTCTGGTTGCGTAAATCGCCAATGAAATAAAAATATTCTTCAGGCGTGAGATAGCCAATCAGGAAGCTTTCGTCAAGAAAGGAAGCGGTAAAAGGTTTCCAGTTTTCGCTCGTGTTGACCTGGACTTCGTTGTTGATAATATGTCCCGATGAAGGCTGAATTAAATCCAATAACAAACTGAAAAAAGTGGTTTTTCCTGCTCCGTTATTGCCAACAAGACCAAAACTTTGTCCTTTTGGAATTTCTAAACGGTCTATTTTTAATACACAGTTTCCGTTGTATGATTTTGAAAGATTTTCTGCGAGTATCATTTTTTGATTTTTTATGTAGAGACGCGATTAATCGCGTCTTTACGAATTATGATTTTTGTTTATAAGCGTCAATGGTTTTGTATTTTTCTGTTTTATAAATTTTTTCAATCATTGAAAAAACTTTATCTCTCAAGGCAAAACCCAAAACTCCAGCTATGGCAACAAATATAAGACCTAAGCTTGGATTCATTAGTGAAGATCCAGCCCAATAAAGCAAAATTGGCAACAATAATTTGGGTAATGAAAGCAACATGGCATTTGTATTAAAGGCTTTCTTGTCGCCAAAAGCACCTTTGCTGGATTCTAAATCTATTGGTGTTTTAGTAAAAGCTCCGCCAAGCAAAACCAAATGCGAATTGACGCCAATGTTGTAAATCGCTCCAACGATTATCGTTAAATAAATTTGCCAGCCAAAATACAAGTAAAACGAAGCTAAAACGGTCGAAATAAATGTGGCAATAACCACAAGCCACCATTTTGAACTCAAATAACCTTTATAGGAAATGTTTTGTGTCATCATCAGCGGATAATAAGCACTGTCCCAACTAGGCACAAATTGTCCGAAAGTGAATAAAAATCCACCCGAAACGAAGATTCCGGCGAAAATCCGCATCACTTCGGGTTGGTGTGAATTTTCTCTGAAAAAGAGTAGTCCATAAAATAAAAAAAGCAAACTCATAACCACCGTTGTCCTTGACCGTTTGTTTCTTTTGATGAGTTTAATATCATTCTTTAAAAACGTTCCTAAAGTCCCAAATTGATTGAGCCAAGTCAGGTTTTCGGTTTTGGCGATATCGTGTTTGGTTGAAAGTCCCGCATCAAGGTATAAGTTGTTTTTAAGATAATTAAACGTATAAAAATACAATCCCGCCAAAGTTAAAACTGGAAGTAAAAACACCCATTTTGTGTCAAACAATCCATCAAAAAACACCGAAGAATAATTAGTAATATCAAAAAAATGATAGTATTGCAAACCTCCAAGAATCAACACAATTGCTGTGAAAACCGCAAAAACATTGTCTTTATTTGTAAGAATGATATTTAAAAAATTATTGCTGTACACTAATGACATCATAGCTAAATGCCACAGCATCACGCTCACAACATCATAGCCTTCGACCAATAAAATAATTGAAAACGGCAGAAAGAAAAAGGCGTGGAGAAAATTAAAAAAGGACAAAAGCGTCTTCCCTATCGAAAAGTTAACGATTGTTTCCCTTTTGAATGGCAAAGCAATCAAGGGTCGGATATTCATCACCGGGATTTTTTGCAGCAATAACCGAATGACTAAATCTATCAAAAAATAATAAATCAAATATTTATTTACTTCTTGTAACGGGTCGAGATTCATTTTCTTTAATCCGTAAAACGCCCCAATTCCGGCTATTAACAAAATAAAAGCATACAGAGTCGCGACAAAACCCAAAAGAATTTTCAAAGCCAAATTTGTTCCGAAAGATGCCGAACGAACAAAAGCTTTCCATTCGAGATAAAGAAATTTTTTAATCATACTGATTTTGGTTTTGTAATTAGTTTGTGAAAGTAGGAAAAAGTTACAGGAAAACTAAACTTATAAAGACATAAACTTCTATAATTTTTTTGTTTCCTATCTTTGTAAAAAATAGTACAATGCCTTTATTCAAAAAACTCATCCTAAAAGAAGTAATACGCGAAACCAAAAACGCCGTTTCTATACTTTTTAATGTTCCCGAAGAATTAAAACCAAATTATACATTTATTGCAGGTCAATACGTTAATTTGAGGCTGACACTTGACGGAAAAGAAATTCGTCGCGCCTATTCTATTTGTGCTGATCCTGAAAGTGGCGAATTGCGAATTGCAATTAAGGAAGTGAAAAACGGAAATTTCTCGAAATTTGCCAATTCAAAACTAAAAGCGGGCGACATTCTTGAAGTAGGAAAACCGGAAGGAAAATTCACGTTTGAACCACAAGCTGACCGCCAAAAAAACTATGCGGCTTTTGTTGCCGGAAGCGGAATTACACCTGTAATTTCTATTTTGAAATCGGTTTTGAAGAGTGAGCCACGAAGTTCTTTTGTATTGGTTTACGGAAATAAATCGCCCGAAGAAACCCTGTTTCATCAGGAATTACACGATTTACAATCTCAATATACCGGTCGATTATTTGTGCATTATGTTTTTAGCCAAGCTAAAGCTGAAGGCGAACTTTTTGGAAGAATTGATAAATCCGTCGTGAATTTTGTGTTGAACAACAAACACAAGGAAATAGAATTTGATAAATTCTATTTGTGTGGTCCGGAAGAAATGATTAATTCGGTTTCCAAAGTTTTAGCGGCACATAACATTGCTGAAAAAAATATCAAATTCGAATTGTTCTCCGCTTCTTCAGCCGAAAATAATCCCAATATTTCAGGAGAAAATTCGCTTGAAGGTCATTCCAAAATCACCATTCTTGTAGATGATGAAGAAACCACTTTCGAAATGTCGAAAAAACAAACCATCCTCGAAGCAGCCCTAAAACAAGGCATTGATGCTCCCTATTCTTGCCAAGGCGGAATTTGCAGCAGCTGTCTCGCCCGAGTAAAATCAGGAACTGCCGTGATGAAAAAAAACTCCATCCTAACTGATAGCGAAATCGCCGATGGTTTGGTATTAACTTGTCAAGCACAACCCACTTCTGCAGAAATTGTGGTGGATTATGATGATGTCT
>DZAU01000084.1 GCA_022729635.1 Flavobacterium psychrophilum | reverse complement strand
ACTTGGTCAGCTGCTTCTTGAAACTCAACCGCCGATAAAATTGGCATTCCTGAATTATCGATTAATTCTTTTGCGATTTCAGCATTGGTCCCTTGCAAACGCACGATAATTGGCACTTTTATAGCGTCACCCATATTTTTGTAGGCATCAACAACACCTTGGGCAACACGGTCACAACGAACGATTCCACCAAAAATATTGATTAAAATTGCTTTTACATTTGGGTCTTTTAAAATAATACGGAACGCTAATTCCACACGTTTTGCATCGGCGGTTCCACCAACGTCCAAGAAATTTGCTGGTTCAAAACCTGCATATTTAATTAAATCCATCGTTGCCATCGCCAATCCTGCTCCATTTACCATACAACCTACCGTTCCGTCAAGATCTACATAATTCAATCCTGCTTCTTTTGCTTCAACCTCGATCGGGTTTTCCTCTCGAATATCACGCATTTCGGCTAATTTTGGATGACGATACAAAGCATTATCATCAAGATTTACTTTGGCATCAACTGCAATAATTTTATTATCAGAAGTTTTCAAAACCGGATTGATTTCGAACATTGAAGCGTCAGAACCAATGTAAGCTTTGTACAAAGCATCTACAAACTGAACCATTTCTTTGAAAGCATTTCCGGAAAGCCCTAAATTAAAGGCAATTCTTCTTGCCTGAAAAGCTTGCAATCCCACAGATGGATCAATTTCTTCGGTAAAAATTAAATGCGGAGTATGTTCGGCCACGTGTTCAATATCCATTCCGCCTTCGGTAGAATACATAATCATACTGCGTCCTTTCGCTCTATTCAATAAAACCGACATATAAAATTCCGAAGTTTCGCTTTCGCCAGGATAATAAACATCTTCTGCAACCAAAACCTTATGCACTACTTTTCCTTCGGCAGAAGTTTGTGGTGTAATCAAATGCATCCCGATGATTTGTTCTGCTAATTCCTCTACTTGTTGAAGGTTTTTGGCTAGTTTTACTCCACCACCCTTTCCGCGTCCACCAGCGTGAACTTGAGCTTTTATAACATGCCACCCTGTTCCGGTTTCGGCAGTCAATTGTTTTGCAACAGCAACAGCTTCTTTTGGGTTGTTCGCCACATAGCCTCGTTGCACTTTTACGCCATAACTGGCTAATATTTGTTTTCCTTGGTATTCGTGTATATCCATGATTGAATTTTTTGACTTTTAAAAAGTGGTACAAAAATAACGAAATTCATCTTAAAACTAAAATCTTTTTTCAATATAAAAATAGAAATTTTATTTAATGAAAATTTGTTCCTTTAATTATACCTTTTGTGCCTTCATTAGCAAACTAGAGAAACTTTTCATGAGAAATATTAAAATTCAAATCACTATATCGTTTGAGAAATTAAATTAAAAAGTAAGAATTTAAATAGTATAACCCCGAATTGCTCTTGTATAATAAAATTGAATTATCATATTGTCAATTTGAATCTATAAGAATAATTTATTGTTATTTATCAAACGTTTTTTTAACATTATAATAAAAATAAGGGAAACCCAAATTTTAAAATTCAGGTAATTGATGAAATTTTTATTTTTGCATAAAAATTATCAAGCATGAAAGTTAAAGCACAAGGTCTTTATTTACCAGAATTTGAACACGACAACTGTGGCGCCGGATTTATTTGCAATTTGAATGGAATCAAGTCGAATGACATTATACATAAAGCGCTCGATATTTTAATAAACCTAGACCATCGAGGTGCTGTAAGTGCTGACGGAAGAACCGGTGACGGAGCTGGAATATTATTTGATATTCCGCATATTTTTTTTAAAAAAGTTTGTGGTTTTGAAATTCCTGAACCTAGAGAATATGCTGTGGGAATGGTTTTTATGCCAAAAAGTATAAACCAAATTGCTTTTTGTAAAACAACTTTTGAAGAGTCAATCAAAAATCAAAACCTTCAAATTTTAGGTTGGAGAGATGTTCCTGTTGATCCATCAAATTTAGGACAAATAGCTGCCGAAAAAGAGCCAACGGTAAAACAAGTATTTGTAGGCAAAAATAGTTTGGATTTAACAGAGCAACAATTCAATGCCAAAATGTTTGCCGCAAGAAAAATTGCCGAACACGCCGTTATCAAATCAAAAATTTCAGAAAGTCACCGATTTTATTTTTCGAGTTTTTCAACCACTACCATAATATATAAAGGGCTGTTAAGACCCGAAGACATCAGTCCTTATTATATTGATTTGTTAGACGATGATTTAGTAACAAGACTGGCTTTGGTTCACCAACGCTTTTCTACCAATACTTTTCCTTCTTGGGAATTGGCACAGCCGTTCCGATATATGTGTCATAATGGAGAAATTAACACGCTTCGCGGAAACATTAGCCGTATGAATGCTCGTGAAGAACTGATGAAAAACGACGTTTTTGGTGAAGACATCAAAAAATTATTTCCAATTATATTAGAAGGAAAATCCGATTCAGCCTCGATGGATATGGTCATCGAATTGTTACTAATGACAGGACGTTCCTTACCCGAAGCCATGATGATGGTCGTTCCCGAAGCCTGGGAAAAACACCAATCAATGTCCGAAGATAAAAAAGCATTCTACGAATATAATGCTTGCATTATGGAACCTTGGGATGGACCGGCTTCGATTCCGTTTACAGATGGAAACGTGATTGGTGCTTTATTGGATAGAAATGGATTGCGTCCTTCAAGATACACACTTACAAAAGGTGGTTTCGTAATTATGTCGTCAGAAATAGGAGTTCTAGATATAAAACCCGAAGACGTGGTTCAACACGGTCGTTTAGAACCCGGAAAAATGTTCTTGGTTGATATGAACGAAGGACGAATCATTGAAGATGATGAAGTAAAAAATTTAGTCGTTACGAAACATCCGTACAAAAAATGGCTGGATGAAAATTTGTTGCACCTAGCTCAAATTCCATACACCGATAATGCAATTCCTACTGAAAAAGTAGATTTTGAAGCACGACAGCGATTATTTGGTTACACAATCGAAGATTTGAAAACCATCATCAACCCGATGGGAAAAGATGGAGCCGAAGCCATCAGTTCGATGGGAAATGACACTCCACTTGCCGTTTTATCAGATCAGCCACAACTTTTATACAACTATTTCAAACAATTATTTGCACAAGTTACCAATCCGCCTTTAGATGGAATTCGTGAAGAAATCATTACTGACATAAGCTTGGCAATTGGCGGTGATTACAACATTTTTGACATTGTTCCAAAGCATTGCAAGAAACTGAAAATTCATAATCCGGTTATCTCGAACGAAGATTTAGATAAAATAAGAAGTGTCAATCATCCTGATTTTAAATCGGTAACTATTGCTACATTATACGAAATTAAAAAAGGCGTCAATGGACTGGAGCATGCATTAGAAAAATGCGTTGCAGCCACTTTCAAAGCAGTCAACGAAGGTTGCAATATCGTAATTCTTTCCGACAGAAATGTGAGTGAAAAAATGGTACCAATCCCAATGTTGCTGGCTTGTTCCTACATTCATCACACGCTCAATATTCTAAAAGTTCGCTCGAAATTCGGAATCATAATCGAATCTGCCGAACCAAGAGAACCTCATCATTTTGCATTATTATTTGGTTATGGAGCAAGTGCCATAAATCCTTATATGGTAAACGAAATCATTCGTGACCAAGTTGAAAAAGGGGTTATTACTAATGTAAATGCCGATTATGCCATCAAAAATTTCAATAAGGCAATTGCAAAAGGAATCCTGAAAATTATGAACAAAATTGGTATCTCTACATTACACTCCTATAGATCTGCCCAAATTTTTGAAATTTTAGGATTAAACAAAGCATTCACTTCAAAATATTTTCCAAATACTCCGTCCAGAATTGAAGGAATCGGGCTGATGGAAGTCGAAAAAGAAATCAAAAAAAGATACCAGAAAGCTTTTCCAAAATCAAAAGTAGCAAGCCTGTTACCTTTAGAAATTGGAGGAATTTACAGATGGAGAAGAAACGGCGAAAGACACATGTTTAACCCAACCACTATTGCAAAGTTGCAACAAGCGGTTCGATTAAACAGTCCGGAAAGCTATAAGGAATACTCAAATATGGTCAACAATCAAAGTAAAAATCTAATGACCATCAGAGGATTATTTGAATTTAATAACCTTGATCCCATTTCAATTGATGAAGTAGAGCCTTGGACAGAAATTGTAAAAAGATTCAAAACCGGTGCAATGTCTTATGGTTCCATCAGCTTAGAAGCTCATGAGAATTTAGCTATTGCAATGAACAGAATTGGCGGAAAAAGCAACTCTGGAGAAGGTGGAGAAGACCCAAAAAGATTCCAAAAAGAATTGAATGGTGATTCCAGAAATAGCGCTATAAAGCAAGTTGCTTCGGGAAGATTTGGTGTTTCCATAAACTATTTGACTAATGCCCGAGAGATTCAAATAAAAATGGCTCAGGGAGCAAAACCTGGTGAAGGTGGACAATTACCGGGCGAAAAAGTATATCCTTGGATTGCCAAAGTGAGAAATTCAACGCCTTATGTTGGACTTATTTCTCCGCCGCCACATCACGATATTTATTCTATCGAAGATTTATCGCAATTAATTTTCGATTTGAAAAACGCCAATCGTGAAGCTCGAATTAATGTTAAATTAGTTTCAGAAGTTGGTGTTGGAACTGTTGCTGCTGGTGTTGCCAAAGCAAAAGCCGATGTAATATTAATTTCGGGATACGACGGAGGAACTGGCGCAGCGCCATTAACTTCACTACAACATACCGGAATTCCTTGGGAATTAGGATTGGCAGAAGCACAACAAACCTTAATTTTAAATGATTTAAGAAGTCGCGTAGTTTTAGAATGTGATGGTCAACTAAAAACAGGTCGTGACGTTGCCATTGCAGCCTTGCTTGGCGCAGAAGAATTTGGTTTTGCAACTGCACCGTTAGTGGCTTCAGGATGTATTATGATGCGAGCTTGCCACCTGAATACTTGCCCGGTTGGTATCGCCACACAAGATCCAGAATTAAGAAAAAATTTCAAAGGAACACCGGAACACGTTATCAACTTTATGTATTTTATTGCTGAGGAGTTGAGACAAATTATGGCTCAACTGGGTTTTAGAACCTTGAAAGAAATGGTTGGGCAATCTCAAAAACTAAATGTCAACAAAGCGATAAAACATTATAAAGCCAATGGATTAGATTTGTCAACCATACTTTATAAACCTGAAAAAGCAAATCTTGTTCCAAATCATAATACCACAACCCAAGATCATGCTTTAGAACACGTTTTGGATTTTGACATCATAAAAGCAGCGATTCCTTCCATTTATAGAAAGGAAAGAACAAGAGTTACTTTTAAAATTAAAAACACAGATCGAGCTGTAGGAGCCATTTTGAGTAATGAAATTTCAAAAATTTATGGAGCACAAGGATTGCCTGACGATACAATATTAGTTGATTTTGAAGGTTCGGCAGGACAAAGTTTTGGTGCTTTTGCAACCAAAGGTTTGTCGTTCAAAATTCACGGAAACTGTAATGATTATTTAGGAAAAGGACTTTCTGGTGGAAAATTAATCATCAAGGTTCCTCCTACTGCGACTTTCAAACCCGAAGAAAATATTATTGTGGGCAACGTGGCACTTTATGGTGCAATAACCGGTGAAGCCTATATCAATGGTATTGCCGGAGAACGTTTTTGCGTTAGAAATTCTGGAGCAACAGCAGTCGTTGAAGGAATTGGAGATCACGGTTGCGAATATATGACAGGCGGAACTGTTGTGGTTCTTGGAAAAACCGGAAGAAATTTTGCCGCTGGAATGAGTGGCGGAATTGCTTATGTTTTTGATGATAAAAAGAAATTCGAAAATGGTTTGTGTAATATGGAAATGGTTGCATTCGAAACTTTGGAAAGCGACGACTTAACGAAACTTAAACGTTTGATAAGAAATCATTCTATGTACACCAATAGTCCGTTAGCGAAAAGAATCCTTGAAGATTGGGAAAACCAACAAAAACATTTTATCAAAATAATGCCTACAGATTACAAAAAAGCATTATTGAGATTAGCTAAAGAAAAAGAATTAGAAGAACTAATAGCACAATAGTTATGGGTAAAATAGGTGGATTTAAAGAATATAATAGAGCTGACGAAAGCAATTTAGTGGTTCAGGAACGAGTTTCAAACTACAATGAATTTACCATTCCGTTAGCGAAAGATAAAATTAAGGAACAAGGTTCAAGATGTATGGATTGTGGTATTCCTTTCTGTCACAGTGCATGTCCGTTGGGGAATTTAATTCCAGATTTTAACGATATGGTGCATCAGGAAGAATGGCAAAGTGCTTTGAATATTTTACAATCAACCAATAATTTTCCAGAGTTTACAGGTCGCTTATGTCCTGCACCTTGCGAAAAAGCTTGTGTTTTGGGAATTATAAAAGCACCAATATCAATTGAAAATATTGAAAAAAGCATCGTTGAAAGAGGTTTTGCCGAAGGGTGGATTAAACCACAAATTCCTGAAACAAGAACTGGAAAAACCGTTGCCGTTATTGGTTCTGGTCCTGCGGGTTTAGCTGCTGCACAACAATTAAATCGTGCCGGTCACAGCGTAACCGTTTTTGAAAGAGACAACGCCATTGGCGGATTATTGCGTTATGGAATTCCAAATTTTAAATTAGAAAAAGGAATTATCGACAGACGTGTCGCTATTTTAGAAGCTGAAGGAATTGTGTTTAAAACCAATGTAAACGTTGGCGTAAATTACAGCATTGAAGATTTAAAATCTTTCGATTCCATCGTTTTGTGTGGTGGCGCAACCGAAAGAAGAAGTTTGCCCACTAAAGGCGCCGACAACAAAGGTGTTGTTCAAGCAATGACTTTTTTGACACAACAAACTAAATCTTTGTACGGAGAAATTATTCCTGACCAAATAAAAGCAACCGGTAAAAATGTAATTGTTATTGGTGGTGGAGATACCGGTTCTGACTGTGTGGG
>DZAU01000164.1 GCA_022729635.1 Flavobacterium psychrophilum | reverse complement strand
TTCTCCTTGTTTTATTGGAGCAATAGTACAGACGGTGGCAAAAGCAAAATCGATAGTCACTTGTTCTTCTTTAGCGGGTTCTTTGGTTCCGCCACGCATTTCCCAGATCTCATTAGAACTGACAATCAATTCAGTTGTGGCATTTTCGTCCATACTGCACACAATATCGGGTCCGGTTCGTTGCATGTGGTCTGTAAAATGACGTTCTAATATACTGGCACCTAATGCTACCGCACCTAAACAAGCATTGTTATTTAAGGTGTGATCTGACAATCCAAAAACTTTATCAGGGAAGGCTTCGTGCATGGCCGTCATGGCTCCCAATCGCACTAATGGAATCGGTGTTGGATATAAATTGGTCGTATGCAACAAGGCAACAGGAACATTGTGTTTGTCAAAAACAGCCACCGCTTTGCGAATGCTTTCGATGGTATTCATTCCGGTACTCAAAATAACGGGTTTACCAAAAGAAGCGATGTGTTCTAACAAAGGATAATTGTTGCATTCACCGGAACCAATCTTGTAAGCCGGAATATCAAATTTCTGCAAGCGATTGGCAGCGGCGCGGGAGAAAGGAGTCGATATAAAAATCATTCCTTTGCTTTCGACGTAGTTTTTTAATTTCAGTTCATCGGCTTCATTGAGGGCACAACGTTCCATGATTTCATAAATAGAAACATCGGAATTGCCTGGTATTACTTTTTTGGCAGCGCCACTCATTTCGTCTTCCACGATATGGGTTTGGTGCTTGACCACTTCTACTCCGGCTCGATGGGCAGCATCGACCATTTCTTTGGCTACTTGTAAAGAACCTTCGTGGTTGATTCCGATTTCGGCAATGACTAATGGTGGGAAATCAATTCCAATTTTTCTTCCTGCTATTGTTATGTATGGGTTTTTCATTTTTTTCTTATTCAAATTAAAAAGACACACCCCTAACCCCTCTCAAGAGGGGAAGAGCTGCACTTGCTTATTAAATATTCCGCATAATCCAAATCCTCTTGGGTATCAATATCAACAGTAGCAAAAATATGATTTACTTCGAAAGGAAAAGCATTTTCTGAAATAATAATATCATTTAAAATCTGTTCTTTTTTGGTGATGTACAACAAACCGTTTTCAAAATATAAAGGCTCTAAATCTTGACTGCGTTGCCCAATTTTATAATTGAAAGGATGAAACTTATTATTGGCTATTTTTCCAAATTTTTGATAATTTTTAGAAACAGTAAAAAGACTTTCACAATTTTGTTTTTGAAAAACTGCAAAAGCATCCTTCAGTAAATTCTCGGGACGCAACGGATTTGTAGCTTGAAGCAAAACTACATTCTCGATTTCAAAGTCTATGGTTTCTAAAACGTGTTTCAAAGCCGAAACCGTGGGTTCTAAATCACCCGAAATATTTTCGGGTCTGTCAATTACTTTAGCACCAAACTGCAAGGCAATATTCTTGATTGTTTCATCATCAGTCGAAACATAAATTTCGTCAATAATAGCACTATTTTTTCGGGCATACAAAATACTATGGGCAATCAGGGGAATACCGTCCAAAGACAAAATGTTCTTATTGGGCAATCGTTTAGATCCTCCACGAGCGGGAATGATGGCTATTGTTTTCATTTAAAGTCCTAAATTAAAAATTCGTTTAATCCGCAAACCGTGACTTGTGGAGTTAGGTCATAAGAGCC
>DZAU01000163.1 GCA_022729635.1 Flavobacterium psychrophilum | reverse complement strand
TTCGAATCGTTCCGGCAAATTATAATCTACCTGAATGGTTCCCAATTGCCATTGTCTTCCAAGAGCATCTTTTACCATAAAATCTAACTTTGGACCGTAAAAAGCGGCTTCACCATAAGCAACAACTGTTTTTAATCCTTTGTCAGTAGCAGCATTGATAATTGCATTTTCGGCTTTTTCCCAATTTTCGTCGCTACCTATATATTTGTCTCGATTTTCTTTGTCACGCAACGAAATTTGTGCCGTGAAATTTTCGAATCCCAAAGAACCAAAAACATACAAAACCAAGTCAATCACGTTTTTGAACTCTTGATCCAATTGGTCTGGCGTGCAAAAAATATGCGCATCGTCTTGAGTAAACCCACGAACACGAGTCAATCCGTGCAATTCGCCACTTTGTTCGTAGCGATAAACGGTTCCAAATTCGGCATAACGTTTTGGTAAATCTTTGTACGACCAGGGTCTTACATTAAAGATTTCGCAGTGATGTGGGCAGTTCATTGGTTTTAATAAAAATTCTTCGCCTTCGGCTGGAGTATTTATCGGTTGAAAACTATCGGCACCATATTTTGCGTAATGTCCTGAAGTTACGTACAATTCTTTTTGACCAATGTGTGGCGTAACTACTTGCTCGTAACCTGCTTTCTTCTGTGCTTTTTTCAAAAATTGCTCTAATCTATCACGAAGGGCAGCACCTTTTGGTAACCATAAAGGTAAACCTTGTCCTACTTTCGACGAAAAAGCAAATAATTCTAGCTCTTTCCCTAGTTTTCTGTGGTCTCTGCGTTTGGCTTCTTCCAGTAATTCTAAGTATTCTGTTAAGTCTTTTTGCTTTGGGAAAGAAATACCATAAACTCGAGTCAATTGTTTGTTCTTTTCATCGCCACGCCAATATGCACCAGCAACACTCATTATTTTCATTGCCTTGATAATTCCGGTATTCGGAATATGGCCTCCACGACACAAATCAGTAAAAGTAGAATGGTCACAAAAAGTGATGGTTCCATCTTCAAGGTTTGAAATTAATTCGGTTTTGTAAACATTGTCCTTATAAACTTCCAAAGCTTCGGCTTTAGAAACGGGACGCAATTTAAATTCGTGTTTTTCTCTCGAAATTTCAAGAACTCTATCTTCGATTTTTTTGAAATCAGCCTCCGTTATTTTTTGGTCTTCAAAATCCACATCATAATAAAAACCATTAGCAATTGCTGGTCCAAGGGTTAGTTTAATCCCGGGATACATCTCTTCAAGAACCTGCGCCATTACGTGCGAAGTCGAATGCCAAAATGCTTTTTTCCCGCCTTCGTCATTCCATGTATATAATAAAAGACTGCCGTCCGTAGTCAGTGGAGTTGTAGTTTCTACAATTGTACCGTCAAAGGAAGCCGAAATTACGTTTCTAGCAAATCCTTCACTAATGCTAATAGCAACATCCATAGGAGTTACACCAGATGTAAACTCTTTAAAAGACCCGTCGGGCAATGTAATCTTAATCATTGTTTAAATATTTTAAGGATGCAAATATAGACCATTCCAAAAACACATACAAAATATAAATAAAGTTTGTTCATATTATATGTACAAAATCAGAATTGCTATTATCTTAAACGTATCTATTGCTCTAAAGATTGTTTTTTTTCAGGAGCTTATTCCCGCTATCCGTTACAATCTTTGCGGCCGAACCCCGG
>DZAU01000162.1 GCA_022729635.1 Flavobacterium psychrophilum | reverse complement strand
ATTAGCAGAACAAATACGAAACAAGATATTAGTACTTCCAGAGGAAAGCACCTTTGGTTATGCTGAGTTGTGCATAGCCAAGGAAGATTATCAAACAGCAGCTAAAGTATTGGAACGACTACAAAAAAAGGAAACGATAAAGAAAATATCCAAAGGAGTATTTTACAAACCGAAACAAACCATTTTTGGAGAAATAAAACCAGATTACAACGAGCAGTTAAAACCTTTTTTGTTTAGAAATGGAAAAAGAATAGCTTATGTGACAGGCCCTTCGCTTTACAATCAATTAGGATTAACTACCCAAATGGCATTCCGAATAAAAATTGCCAGTAGAAGTAATCGAATTTCCATAAACCGAGGGGCTTTGAAGGCAAGTTCGGTAAAAAGTTACGTTGAAGTAACGGACGATAATTATCAATTGCTTGGACTTTTAGATGCTATAAAAGATATAAGAACAATCCCTGACGCTGAAGTGAAAATCTCAGTCAAAATTCTTGGTGGAAAAATCAAAAACCTGAGTGAAAAGCAAATCAAAGAACTGATTCTGTATGCTTTGGCATATCCACCACGCACGAGAGCCTTGTTTGGTGCTATGTTGGAAAATATTAACGAAAAAATTGATATTACAGCATTAAAAGAAAGTCTAAACCCATTGACAAAAATAAAAATTGGTTTGACTGAAAAAGAATTATCTACCGTTAATAACTGGTACATTGTATGAACCTACACCTTGATAAACAATTGTTTAAAGATGCGGTAACAGTTACTGCACAGCAACTTGACATGCTTCCAATTTATGTTGAAAAAGATTATTGGGTAACTTACGCTTTGCATACAATTTTTAAAAATGAGATTGGAAAGGAAACGATATTCAAAGGAGGAACAGCACTTTCGAAATGCTACAATCTAATAAACAGATTTTCGGAAGATATTGATTTGGTGGTATTAAGACGAGAGGGCGAAACCGATGCAAAACTTAAAAATAAAATTAGAACAATATGCAAAGTGGTTGAAGCTCATTTGCCTGAAGTAGAAATTGAAGGACTTACACATAAAATGGGAATGAACCGTAAGACGGCACATTCTTATACCAAAGAATTTCAAGGAAATTACGGTCAAATAAGAGATGTAATTGTGATAGAAGCTACTTGGTTAGGCTATTATGAACCTTATAAAACTCGACTTCTCAGCTCATTTATTGGAGATATGATGCTCAAAAATGGACAAACAGCCATAGCCGAAGAAAATGGAATGTTACCGTTTGAAGTTCGAGTATTAGAACCAATAAGAACAATTTGTGAAAAGATTATGAGCATGGTTCGGTTTTCTTATGGAGAAAAACCGATTGAAGATTTAAAGAAAAAAATCAGACATACCTATGATTTACACCAACTACTGCAACAAAATGAGTTTTCGGATTTTTTCAATTCCCCTGCTTTCGATGAAATGTTATTGAAAGTGGCTAATGACGATGTTGCGAGTTTCAGAAACAACAATCAATGGTTAAATTTTCACCCATCTGAGGCATTGATATTTAGCAATTTGGAGGCCACTTGGAATGAATTAAAAACAACTTACAATGGAGATTTTAAAGAACTGGTATTTGGCGATTTTCCAAACGCAGACGACATACAGAAAACTCTAAATTTGATAAAAGAACGCTTATCAACAATTAAATGGACTTTGAAAGTTGACGTAAGAATTTGAAATTAAATAAAT
>DZAU01000083.1 GCA_022729635.1 Flavobacterium psychrophilum | reverse complement strand
TGGTAAAAGTGAGCTTGCAAAATGGGAAAATCGTTACCAATAAAATCGTTTTTTAGGTCTTCGACAAGCTCAGACTGACAAAGTTTATCGGTAATTAAATAAAAATCCCTTCCTGTTTATTAAACTCGAAGGGATTTAATAGTTATTTTAGGATGGTCAACTCATAACTGAAAACTGAAAACCATTTTTATAAATTCGCCACAATTAATTTCGCAGTTTTTGCACTGGCACCAATGCCTCCCAACTTTTCTTCCAAAACATCGTATTGATGCAAAAGCGTTTCACGATAATTATCTAGATTGCTATCGGGAAGTATTTTTTTTAATTCTTTGCGAATGTGTTTCTTTGAACATTTCTCCTGAATCAATTCGGTGACTACTTCTTCGTCCATTATCAGATTGACCAGCGAGATATATTTCAGGGTGATAATCCGTTTCGCTATTTGGTATGAAATCCAACTGCCTTTATAGCAAACCACTTCGGGAACTTTAAAAAGTGCCGTTTCTAGTGTTGCCGTTCCTGAAGTGACCAGTGCAGCAGTGGCATTCTGCAATAAAGGATAGGTTTTATTCGATACAAATTTGATATTTTCATTGGTTATAAAACCTTCATAAAGAGAATATTCCTGACTTGGTGCTCCGGCAATAACGAATTGATATTCCGGAAAATCATCAACCACACTCAACATTACCGAAAGCATTTTGGTAATTTCCTGTTTTCGGCTTCCGGGCAAAACGGCAATAATGGGTTTTTCGTTCAATTGATTTGCTGCCCTGAAAACGTCGCCGTCAATTATCGGTTGATCGTGAATGGCGTCAATCAACGGATGACCTACAAATTCAACAGCAAAAAGGTGCTTGTTTTCATAAAAATCCTTTTCGAAAGGCAGAATCACAAACATTTTATCGACATCACGTTTGATATCGGTAATTCGGCTTTCTTTCCAAGCCCAAATTTGTGGTGAAATGTAATAATGTGTTTTGAAACCGGCTTCTTTCGCCCATTTTGCAATTCGCAAATTAAAACCTGGATAATCAATAAACACAATCACATCGGGTTGAAAAGCAGTAATATCTTTTTTGCATATTTTGATGTTGTTCAAAATAGTTTTCAAATGAAACAACACCTCCACAAATCCCATAAAAGCCAAATCCTTGTAATGTTTCACCAAAATTCCGCCAACACGCTGCATCAAATCGCCTCCCCAGAACCGTATTTCGGTCTTTGAATCTTCTTTATACAAAGCCTTCATCAAGTTAGAGCCGTGCAAATCGCCCGAAGCTTCTCCTGCTATAATGTAGTATTTCATTGTTGTTGTTTAATCAAATTTAGGCAAATAAAGTAAAAATTGCAATAACAATAACGGCCAAAACCACGCCACGCGCCATAATTTCCTTGTTCATTTTTAGTAAAATTCCAAAAATCACCAAATCAAGAATAGAGCCTATGGTAATTAATTTACCCAATTTTCCCTCAGATTTCATACTTTCAATTCCAGTGATAAAATCAAAATCAGTAAAAATGGAGACGAAGAGATAACTCCCAATAGCAGAAGCTAAAATCCCAATGGCAAAACCAATTAATAAATCTGCTTTATTCATTCCATTTCCAGGTGTTGAGTTGTTTAATGGCGTGATGTGCGGTCAAATCAAATTGTACCGGAACCACCGAAACAAAGCCATTGGCAAGTGCCCATTCATCAGTATCTTCGCCACTATCGTGATTGACGAATTCGCCGGTAAGCCAATAATAATCTCGTCCTTGAGGCGTTTTTCGTTTGTCGAATTTTTCTATCCAAAAGGCTTTTGCCTGACGACAGATTTTTATTCCTTGTATTTCTTTTTTTTCCAATTTTGGAAAATTAACATTCAAAATCACACTTTCAGGAAGACCCTTTTCTAAAACTTCCAAAGTAATTGTCCGAATATATGATTTTATGGGTTCAAAATTGGCATTCCAGCTATAATCCAAAAGTGAAAATCCAATGGCTGGAATTCCTTCGATTCCGGCTTCAACAGCGGCACTCATCGTTCCGGAATAAATAACATTTATCGAAGAATTGGAACCGTGGTTAATACCGGACACACATAAATCAGGTTTTCGTTTCAAGATTTCGTTTACGGCCAATTTGACACAGTCAACAGGAGTTCCAGAAGTACTGTATTCCTGAATTGTATCGTTTTCTTTTGAAATTTTATTAATAAACAAAGTATTATTTATGGTGATGGAATGACCCGTAGCACTTTGTGGACTGTCAGGAGCGACGACAACAACGGTGCCTATTTCTGCCATAACAGCAATCAATGCCCGAATTCCAGGAGCCGAAATTCCGTCATCATTGGTAACTAAAATTAAAGGTTTGGCTTGTTTTTGGGATGAAGTTTTCAAATGTTCGTCGTTAAATTTCAATTAAAAAATTAGATAGTCTTTCGATAACAAAGAAACAAAATTAATGTAGTTCAAAGATTAAACCCCAAACAAAAAAAAACATTTTTATATCTTTAACAAAAATTTATGCGAGTCTTTGTATTGGTTGGCATAGTTTTTACCGTAATTTGGCTTTTAAATATTTATGGATACAATTTTTAATTTTATGAAAAGAAATTATAAAATAATTCTTGCCGTCGTCTTGCTGTCGGCGTCCTTATTTGCCTTTAAGATCAATTCCACTATAAGCACAGACCCTGAAAAGGACAAAATGCTTTTAGAGTTATTAACTTTTGTAATCGAAAAAGGGCATTATAATCCTGCAGCGATTGATGATACGTTTTCCAAAGGGGTTTATAAAGATTATATACAGGCTTTGGATCCTTCGAAAAGATTTTTCCTGCAATCGGATATTGATGAGTTTGCAAAATATGAGATGGAACTCGACGATGCATTGCTGAACAAAGACCTGACTTTCTTTGACTTAACGTACAACCGTTTGATAAAAAGAATGGAGGAAGGCAAGAAATTGTATAAAGGTATTTTGAGCAAACCATTCGATTATTCTATAGACGAAACTTTCAATACCGATTATGAAAAAGCGCCTTATGCAAAAACTACCGAAGAATTAAAAGAAAGATGGCGTAAACAAATTAAGTTATCTACACTTTCTTCATTGACAGACCGACTTGAAATTCAAGAAAACAAAGAAAAAGGGATTGTTGAAAAAGAGGGTGTCACAAAATTAAATGAGGGAGAGAAGTTTAATGTTAATCCAATCGATACTGAAATCAATAAAACCGATAAATCCTCTGGCGACAAGCCAAAAACTTTCGAAGAATTAGAAAAAATTACCCGAGAAAGTTCTATGAAATCACTCGACGAATATTTCGGATTTATGAAGGATTTAACCAGAGATGATTGGTTTTCAGTATATATTAATTCCATTACTTCTCGATTTGATCCGCACACCAATTATTTTCCACCCGAAGAAAAAGAGCGTTTTGATGTAAGCATTAGTGGAAAATTTGAAGGAATTGGCGCCCGACTTCAAAAGAAAAATGACTTTACCGAAATCACTGATCTTATTTCTGGCGGTCCGGCTTGGAGAGGAAAACAACTAGAAGCAGGCGATGTTGTGATGAAAGTAGCTCAGGGAAGTGATGAGCCGGTTGACATTGTTGGAATGCGTCTGGACGATGTTGTGAAGAAAATAAAAGGGCCTAAAGGTTCTGAAGTTCGACTAACAGTAAAGAAAGTGGACGGATCAATAAAAACCATTTCTATCATTAGAGATATTGTGGAAATTGAGGAAACCTACGCAAAATCGAGTGTAGTTGAAAGAAATGGAGAGAAATATGGAGTGATTTATTTGCCAAAATTTTACATAGATTTCGAAGACAGAAACGGTCGTGATGCAGGAAAAGACATTGCTGCAGAGGTGGAATCCTTGAAAAAAGAAGGCGTAAACGGAATCGTGCTAGACGTTCGTGATGATGGTGGAGGTTCGCTTTCGACAGTGGTGGATATTGCAGGATTATTTATTGAGCAAGGGCCAATTGTACAAATAAAATCGGCTGGAAGAAAAAAAGAAATCTTGTTTGACCGAGACAAAAAAATAGAATGGGACGGACCATTAGTAATTATGGTAAATAGTTTTTCTGCTTCGGCTTCAGAGATTTTGGCAGCAGCCATTCAGGATTATAAAAGAGGAATTATCATTGGAAGCAAACAAACTTATGGCAAAGGAACGGTTCAAAACGTTATCGATTTGAATCAGTTTGTGCGTAGCAGCAATCAGGGCGATTTGGGAGCTTTGAAAACTACGACCCAAAAATTTTATAGAATAAATGGTGGTTCCACACAACTTGACGGCGTGAGCAGCGATGTGGTTATGCCGGACAGATATGCATATTTAAAAATGGGAGAACGAGATGTTGACAATGCAATGCCTTGGGACAAAATTGATCCTGCACAATACAATGTCTGGAATAATAATTCTAAATTTGAAAAAGCAATTGCGGATAGCAAGAAAAGAATTGCACAAAATCAGCAATTTAAATTAATAGAAGAAAATGCTAAGTGGATTGATGACAGAAGTAAAGAAAATGTGTACAGTTTAAAATTTGAAGAATTCAAAAAGAATCAGAAAGCAATTGAAGAGACCAGTAAAAAATACAAATCAATAGCAGAGTATGATTATCATTTGAAGTTTTCTTCTCTGCCTAAAGAAGTCGAAGCGATGAAAACAGATGCCTCTCTTAAAGAAAAAAGAGAGAGATGGCACGAAAGTTTATCTAAGGATGTTTATGTGGAAGAAGCCTTGAATATTCTGGATGATTTACAGTCTAAACCAGTGGTTAAGAAAGAAGTTTCATCCATTCCAAAAACTAAAAAACTAGTAAAATCATAAGTTTTTTATGCATTCATCTAATAAATCATTTATTGATAAAAAACTCAGGAAATTCAATTTGAATTCCCTGAGTTTTTTTGTTTTTGGGGTAATTCTTTTTTTGTCATTTGGATTATTTTCGGCCTTTATTTTATCGGAGAAGGACCCAAAAATTGAAAGTCAAAGCACAAAAAAAGTATTTGATTTTTTACCAAAACCCACCACAAATCAAATAGTAAAACACGATTATTATACTTTGTCGTATAACGAAAAATACGAACAAGCAGAATGGGTCGCTTATGAATTGAAGAAAAGTTACGTAAGAAGCAGCAATTTTGAAAGGCCTTATTTTATTGAAGATCCAAAAGTAAAAACACGCTCTGCCGATTGGAAAAATTATAAAAAATCAGGTTATGATAAAGGACATCTTTGTCCGGCTGGCGATATGGAGTTTGCGATTAATGCATATAATGACACCTTTTTTACCTCAAATATTTCTCCTCAAAAACACGATTTTAATGGTGGAATTTGGAACAGATTAGAACAAAAAGTGCGCTATTGGGCGACTAAATATGATGGAATTTATGTAGTTACGGCTGGAGTTTTGCAACCTAATTTAAAAACTATTGGAAAAGAAGAAGTTTTGGTCCCCAATTATTTTTATAAAATTTTGTTGGATAATTCCAATGGACAATACAAAATGATCGCTTTTTTGGTGCCAAATGCTAAAAGCGATAAGCCATTGTATGATTTTGTGGTTTCTGTTGACAGCATCGAAAAAATGACAGGAATTGATTTCTTTCCAAAATTAGACGATAAAACAGAAAATAGTCTGGAGAAAAACAGTGATTATAAGGCTTGGAGTTTTAATTAATTAACTTAGTTGTGTGGCATCTACTAAATTTACAAAATCTTTAATTTTCTTAAAAGTAATTTTAGTATTTTTGTTAAAAGGATTGTGAACGTTTTTTCACAGTCTGCCGTTGGGGGCAATTATACCGAACCACAAAAAAAAGAAAATCTGTCAGATGAAAACTGAAAATTTAATTGATTTAAAAGGAGAGAACAATGCAGCTTTCGGACTTCTTTATAAAGACCATTTTGGAATGGTAAACCGATTTGTAACCAATAATAAAGGAAGGACTGACGATGCAGAGGATATTTTTCAAGATACAATGTTGGTTTTTTTAGAAAAATTACGACAAGATGACTTTATTCTTACGGCATCAATTAAAACTTATATAATGGCAATTGCTAAAAATCTTTGGCTAAAAAGATTAAGAACTTCCTACAAAGAAATAGAATTTACAGATAGTTTCGATAATACCTTTTTTGAAGAGATTAGTTTGGCTATTGAACACGAAAAAACGTATTGGGAAAAGTTAAGGTCATATTTACCCTTAATAACAATACATTGTCAAAAAATAATTGATGATATCTTTTTTCAAGAAAAACAAATTGCCCAAATTCAAAAAGAATACGGATATTCAACCAAGCACAATGCTCAAAATCAAAAACACAAATGTGTTGAGCAGATAAAAAAAGTAAAAGAACAAGACGAAAAAAAATAAATTTAACTATTTTCAACGCTGAATATCAATTACTTAAAAAAAATATTAAAAAAAAATCATCCAACTTGGGTGATTTTTTTTTGTTTATGGTATAAAGATATAGATTGTTACTAATGACAATCTTAAACTTAATAAATAAAAAAAATGAAAAAACAATCAATTTTGGTAGGTGCTCTTGCGTTAAGTGCATTTGCAATGGGAACAACAACAACTTTTGCATCTGTAAAAACTACAACTGCAACAACTATCGAAGCAGCTTGTGGAGATAAAAAAGCAGAGGCAAAGACTGATGCTAAAACAAAAGAAGCAACTTGCGGAGACAAAAAAGCAGAAGCTAAAACAAAAGAAGGAAAATGTGGTGAAGGAAAATGTGGTGAAGGAAAATGTGGCGACAAAAAAGCTGCCAAAAAAGACAAAAAAGCTAAAAAAACATCTGAAGCTAAATGTGGCGAAGGAAAATGTGGGGGTAAAAAATAATGAAAATTTAAAAAAAAGGAGGAGTTTAATTTAATAATCCCTCCTTTTTTTAAAAACAAAGAGTGTAGTATTTTCAAAAACAAATAGTATGGTAGGAATTGGTTATCGCAAAGATTTTTCTGCAGCATTTTTATCAAGTGAAATTCTTAAACCCGATTTTGTAGAAGTTGCACCAGAAAATTGGATCGGAATTGGTGGTTATTGGAAACAAGAACTAAAAAAAGTTTTAGAAAAATACCCACTTTATTGCCACGGATTATCACTATCTGTTGGCAGTCCAGAAGGCG
>DZAU01000161.1 GCA_022729635.1 Flavobacterium psychrophilum | reverse complement strand
CTATTGTACATTTGTGCTAACATGAACATTTGTACTTCTAATTCCCCCACTTCTGTAAGCCACGAGACGTTGGCGGTCATTGTAAAGAGACACAGCATTAGCATAATAAAGTAAAGAATATGAGTGTAGCAAATTGGTTTGAGACCTTTAATCAAAATTTAAGAATGACAACTGACACTGTTGATAACATTTCTTACCGCTATAAAAGAATTACAAAACAATTGAATAAAGACTTTTATAATTCCGAATCAGATATTTATCACAGTTTATATGTTGGCTCTTATGGACGTGGAACAGATATCGTTGTAAGTGACATTGATATGATTTTTCAACTTCCATATTCTGAATATGTGAAATATAATGCGTATAGTGGGAACGGTCAATCTTCTTTACTTCAAGCTGTTAAAAACTCAATTGAGAAAACTTATAAATCAAGTATGAAGGCTGATGGACAGGTAATAGTCATAAGCTTTACAGATGGAATCGTTTTTGAATTGGTTCCAGCATTTATAAACGATGATAATTCATATACTTTTCCAGATACTAATAATGGTGGTAGTTGGAAGAAAACAAATCCAAGACCAGAAATTGCAGAAATCACAGCAAAAAATATTCTTTGGAATAAAAATTTAAAAAGACTTTGTCGAATGGCTCGTGCGTGGAAATATAAGTGGGACGTTCCAATGGGTGGTTTGCTCATTGATACGCTTGCATATAATTTTATGTCTAATTGCGAATACAAAGACAAATCATTCTTGTATTACGATTTTATTAGCAGAGATTTTTTTAAATACCTTTCTGAACAAAATTCTGAACAAAGTTATTGGTTAAGTCCTGGAGCAAGACAATATGTGTGGAGAAAAGGGAAATTTGAATATAAAGCAAAACAGTGTTATAATCTTTCACTTGAAGCAATAGAAAAAGAAAAGGACTATCCTTATACAGCAAAATCTAAATGGAGAGAAATATATGGAACAAAATTCCCCGCTTGAAAAAACCGTTCAAATGGAAATACTTGAATCGCAGATTCGTGAGTGTTTTGGTCGAGTTGTTTATTCACATAAAACACAAGAGAAATGTGCGGATATTTTATTGAAATTGCATAAAAGATTAAAATTGTTATTAATAGTAATATCAGCCGTTGTAACAACGAGTCTTTTAATCAAGCTATTTGGTGACCAAGAATGGGCATTAATGGTTGGGGTAATTTTGTCTACTATACTTTTTGGACTTAATACCTATATGAAGGATTATGATTTAGGAGAAATTTCGCAAAAGCATACTAACGCTGCAAATGAATTATGGGATATTAGAGAGACATATCTTTCTTTGTTGACTGATATTAAAGCATCTCAACTTTCGATTAATCAAATAATCAACCAAAGGGACGAGCTTCAAAAAAGATTATTCAATATTTATAGCGGTTTACCAAGAACTAATTTTAAAGCATATAAGGAAGCAAGTAAAGCCCTAAAGGTTAATGAAGAATTGACTTTCTCGGACAAAGAAATTGATGCTTTTTTACCAAAAGAATTAAGAAGAACAACGTGAAGACAAAAAACAACGAACCGCCAACAAAGGCTATATGCAATAAGGGTTTCAGTGGTAATTTAAGCATTCTACCCGCTCAAACTTCGGTGTAGATGGACAGGAAAGAAGCCCGCAATCCCTTACTGCATATAGCCTCAACCGTTATCGGCTATATTTGCCAAACGGGGTTGCTAAAAACCGAATAGAGTAAGCAC
>DZAU01000027.1 GCA_022729635.1 Flavobacterium psychrophilum | reverse complement strand
AAAATGAGAAAGAAGATTGTAGCGGGAAACTGGAAAATGCACAAAAACGCAGAACAAACCGAAGATTTATTAAACGAATTAATAGCAAAAGTTCCTACTGATAGCGAAGCACAAGTTATTGTTGCGCCAACTTTTGTTAACCTGGCTTCGGCAGTGGATCATCTTGAATTTACAAATATTTCAGTGTCGGCCCAAAATATGCATCAGGCAGAAAGTGGCGCATATACTGGCGAAATATCGGCCGATATGCTAAAAAGCGTTGGTGTAAATACCGTAATTCTGGGACATTCAGAACGCAGATCCATTTTTCACGAAACTGATGCCTTGATTGCAAGCAAAGTAGATACAGCATTAGCACACGATATGACTGTCATTTTTTGCTTTGGCGAAGAGTTGAAAGACCGTCAATCTGCAACCCATTTCAATATTGTTGAAAACCAATTGAGAGATGGACTGTTCCATCTTCAAGCCAAAGATTGGGAAAAAATAGTTTTGGCTTATGAACCCGTTTGGGCCATTGGAACAGGTGAAACGGCAAGTCCGGAACAAGCTCAGGAAATGCACGAATTCATTAGAGAAACAGTTCGCAAAGCTTTTGGAAGCGATATTGCCGAGGATGTTTCTATCCTTTACGGTGGAAGTGTAAAACCAGATAATGCCAAAGAAATTTTCTCAAAACCTGATGTTGACGGTGGTCTTATTGGAGGCGCAGCATTAAAAGCCGACGACTTTGTGGCAATTGTGAATGCCATTTAAGAATTTAGAAAATACTTTATAAATAGAATCCCCAATTATGAAAAATGGTTGGGGATTTTTTATACGCTTTTACGGCTGATTTGGCAATATTTTCGTAAATTTGAGTGGAATCATTTTACTAAAAATAGTAATGCCAATACCAAACAAAACTCATTTACTAGACCAATCAATCACACTTGTTCATAGCGGTGAAGATTATTTTTCTCGTTTGGAACGAATTATTTTGAGTGCGAAAAGGGAAATTCACATTCAGACTTATATTTTCGAAAATGACATCATTGGAAAAAAAATAATGGAAGCATTAAAAAATGCCACTTCCAGAAATGTTAAAATATACATTTTAATTGATGGTTTTGGTTCGTTTTCCTTTCCGATTGAAATAATAAATGAACTCAAAAAAAACGGCGTCAACATCAGGTTTTTCTCCTCTTTTTTCTCTGCAAATTCGTTGTACATTGGCAGGAGATTGCATCACAAAGTAGTTGTTGCCGATGCTGAAACCGCATTGATTGGAGGAATCAATATTGCCGAAAAATATAACGGAACCGTAAAAACAGCGCCTTGGCTGGACTATGCAGTGGAAATTCATGATGAAAAAATTGGAAAACCTCTCCAAATATTATGCAATGACCTTTATTTCAGAAAGAGAATTATTCGGAGAAAGGAAATCAAATCTATTTTTGAAACCAATGAAGAAACTATCGTTAACGTCCTTCAAAATGATTGGCTGAAAAGAAAAAATGAAATTTTCAAATCCTACATTACAAATATTGGCAATGCCAAAAAAGAAATAGTAATCGTGGGCAGTTATTTTCTGCCAGGCAGGAAACTGTCCAATACCTTAAAAAAAGCCTCCCGGAAAGGAGTGAAAATAAAATTAATACTTTCGGGAATATCCGATATTCCAATGGCGAGACGAGCCGGCTGTCATTTATATTCCAAACTTTTAAAATCTAACATTGAATTATACGAATGGAAAAATTCAATTTTGCACGGAAAAGCTGCCGTTATTGACAATCATTGGACAACAATTGGCTCTTTCAACCTGAATAATTTAAGTTCCTTTGCGAGCATCGAAATGAATGTTTCGATTCTTTCTGCCGAATTTTCGAATAAATTCCATTTGCATCTCGACAAAATCATGTCTGAATGCGAAAAAATAACTCCCGAAACGCTTAAATTAAGAGCAGGTTTATCTACAAAATTGGTGAATTGGATTTCTTATTGGACAACAAGAATAATTGAAATCATCATCACTTATTTACCACATAAACGATTCAGAAAATTGTATTAATGCAAACACACCTAATCAACAACAGAAAACTCGACAAACAATTCGAAAAAATTACTGAAAATCAACAGATTATTCGTATATTTACTTCGCCTATTCGTTCCGATAATTATCAAATTCTAGTTACTGCTTTTTTTTGAAAAATAATTCCTTACTCTATGGAAACTATTTTTAAAATAATTGAAATCTCCAAAGCATTCTTGCTTAATATTGGAGAACTTTCCGGTTTTGCGGGTCGTTTTTTTAAGGAAGCCTTTAAACGCCCTTTTGAATTTAAAGAATTTTTAAGACAATGTTACAATATGGGAAACCGTTCCTTATTGTTAGTTTCCGTCACAGGCTTCATCATCGGATTGGTATTTACATTGCAATCACGACCTACATTACAGGAATTTGGCGCTGTTTCCTGGATGCCTTCAATGGTAAGCATTTCTATCATTCGAGAAATCGGTCCGATAATCACAGCCCTGATTTGTGCCGGACGAATTGGTTCCGGTATTGGAGCTGAATTGGGTTCAATGAGAGTAACAGAACAAATTGATGCAATGGAAGTTTCGGGAACAAATCCTTTCAAGTTTCTGGTGGTAACACGAATTTTGGCCACCACGCTTATGCTTCCTATTTTAGTGATTCTTGGCGATTTTATAGCCATTTACGGTTCGTATCTGGTTGTAAACATAAAAGACCATGTATCCTTTTTGTTATATTACAATCAGGTTTTTGACGCTTTGGAATTTGGCGATCTAATTCCTGCCACAATTAAGTCATTCTTCTTTGGTTTTGCCATTGGATTAGTAGGTTGTTTTAAAGGCTATAATTGTAAAAAAGGAACTGCAGGCGTAGGACTTGCTGCGAATTCTGCTGTGGTTTTTACCTCAATGCTTCTTTTTATAATTGATTTTGTTGCTGTTTTTGTAACCGAAATTTTTTATGACTTATAATTATGGAAACTCCCGTAACAAATAATAATCCTATCATAGAAATCAAGAACTTGAAAAAAAGTTATGGTGACAATCATGTTTTAGACGGCTTCAATATGCACTTGAAGGAAGGCGAAAATCTGGTTATTATGGGAAAATCAGGTTCCGGAAAATCAGTAATGATAAAATGTTTAATCGGACTAGAACAGCCAGACAGTGGCACAATTAGCATAATGAGAAAAGACATAAGCGAACTTAGTCGTGAAGAACTTGATGAATTGAGAACCGAAGTTGGTTTTCTTTTTCAAGGAAGTGCGCTTTATGATTCGATGACCGTTCGAGAAAATCTGGAATTCCCGTTAAGACGCCATACCAAGAAATTTGGAATAATAAAAGACACCACGCCATTAGTGATGGAGGCTTTAGAAAACGTTGGTTTGGCACATACGATAAATTTAATGCCCGAAGAACTCTCAGGAGGAATGAAACGCAGAATTGCTCTTGCGAGAACCTTAATTCTCCAACCAAAAATAATTCTTTATGACGAGCCTACAACGGGTTTAGATCCCATAACGGCAAAAGAAATTTTGTTGTTGATGATTTCAATCCAAAAAAAATATAATACTTCATCCATCATTATTACTCACGATGTAGATTGTGCAAGAGCCATTTCGAACCGAATGATTTTATTAGTCGATGGAATTAATTATGCCGAAGGTACTTTTGAAGAATTAATTTCTTCAAACGACCCAAAAGTACAAGCATTCTTTAAATAATATAAAAATGGAAAAAACAGCCTCACAAAAAATAAGCCTTGGTTTTTTTGTAATTATCGGATTATTGATTTTCATACTTGCCGTTTATTTCATTGGCGACAAGCAAAAAATGTTTGGAAAAACAAACCATCTCGAAGCCATTTTCAATAATGTAAATGGATTACAATTGGGCAATAACGTTCGGTATTCAGGAATAAGTGTGGGAACCGTTCGAGGAATTACAATGATAAACGACACCGTTATTCGAGTTGATATGAATATTGATAAATCCATTTTTCCTTACATAAAAAAAGATGCTATTGCTATCATTGGTTCTGACGGTTTAGTGGGAAATATGATTATAAATATTATTCCCGGAAAAGGTGATGCTCAGGCAGTTAAACCAGGTGATGTAATTCAAACTCAAAACAGGGTTCGAACTGACGATTTATTGAATACACTTAGTGTTACCAATAAAAATGCTTCCAATCTCACAGCCAATTTGCTTACAATTACCAATAAAATTATTAAAGGAAAAGGAACTTTAGGCTCATTGCTAAATGATACTCTTATATCTAATGACCTAAAAGAAACCATGCACTATTTGAAATTAACCAGTAAAGGCGCTTCTGAAACCGTAACAAAATTAGATAAACTCATTGCCTCATTAGATAACAAAGATAATGTCGTGGGAATTATAAAAGATACGGCTACAGCCAATAAAATAAAAAACATGATTGTCAATCTGGATCAATCGTCAGCTGAAATTAACAAAGTAGTGACCAATCTCAATGCCACAATTCTTACTATTAAAGACGGAAAGGGTACAATCAATTATCTTTCTAATGACCCTGAATTAGTTCAAAAAATTGATTCCACAATGACAAATCTCAATTCGGCGAGCATAAAACTGAACGAAGACTTAGAAGCTTTGAAACACAATTTTTTATTTAGGGGTTATTTCAAAAAACTAGAAAAGGAAAAAGCTAAAGCCACCAAATCAGAAAAAAAATAAAACCTAGAATACTGTTTTCAGATGCTTTTCAAACCTTCAATCAACAAATCAATATCTTCTTTGGTATTAAATTGACTTAAGGAAATACGCAAACTCGGTTTTTTTAAATCCTCATTCGAAAGCATCTCCGCCAAAACATGGGAAGGCTTGACACTGCCCGATTGACAAGCACTGCCACGTGAAACCGCAATTCCTTTCATATCCAAATTTAACAAAATCATCGCCGTTTTATCTTCAGAGAAAGGTAAGAGAATATTTAATATAGAGTAAATTCCGTCTCGATTCCCGTTGATTTCATAAGCAGGGAACTCCACTTCAAGTCTGTTAATCAAATAGTTTTTTAAATCAGCAATATAGTTTCTTTTTGTTTCAAGATTAAGACAAGAAAGTTCCAATGCTTTTGCCATTCCCGCAATTTGATGCACTGCTTCTGTCCCGGGACGCAAACCCTTTTCTTGTTCGCCTCCGTAAAAAATAGGTTGCAACCCTGAATTTTTTCGAACGAATGCAAAACCAATGCCTTTTGGTCCGTGAAACTTATGGGCACTTGCCACGACAAAATCTATTGGCAAACGCTGCAAATCAACTGCTATTTTCCCAACGGACTGCACCATATCAGAATGAAACATTGCATTGTTTTGTTCGCAAATTCTGCCAACTTTTTCGATATTTAAAATGGTTCCAATTTCGTTATTCACGTGCATCAAACTGACCAGCGTTTTTATTTCCTGTGAAAGCAAATCGACTAAATCAGAAATATCAATTTCACCATTTGGTTTAACCGAAACATAATCTACCTGAATATTAAATTCACTTTGTAAATGTTCAACTGTGTGTAATACAGCGTGATGCTCTATCTTACTTAAAATTATCCTTTCAATTTTTAAATCTCTAACTGCAGAACGAAGAATCCAATTATTAGCTTCAGTTCCACAAGAAGTGAAAATAATTTCCTGTGCCGAAGCATTCAGATTCTTGGCGATTGATTTCCTGGAAAGCTCCAAAATACTTTTGGCATTCCTGCCAAAACTATGTGTCGATGACGGATTTCCATAATCTTGCGATAAAACTTTTGTCATTTCCTGGATAACTTCAGGAAGGAGTTGTGTGGTTGATGCGTTATCGAGATAGGCTTTTTTCATTGACACAAAGTTATGAAATATCAATTGTGATTTCTCTATTATCAATTGGTAATTTTTTCACTATTTTTGCCACAAACATTTTATACGATGAAAAAAGTTGTCAGTCTATTGGTTTTTGTATTGCTATTAAACAGTTGTGATGATGGTAATTTGATATTGGAAACCATAAATTTTGAAGATGCTCAGACACAAAGCTGCAGCACTAATGACATTATCTATAAACTAAAAGATAAGGAAGCACTGCTTCTTGAAATCCCTAAAACAACATTTGTCAATGAGCCTACTGATCCAGATGCTCCAACCTTAATTGATATTGATAATTCCACAAATAGGGTTATTTATCGTGGATACAACGGCACGGTTGCATCGGATAATATTTGCAACACCATTCCGCCAGCACTTCCTACTGTCACTGACCAATGGACTGCTACGTCTGGCAAAATTCAAATTATCACAACTACAATAACAGAAGCTGGCTCTATTACTGGAAGCACAAAAATCACGGGATACAACCATAACATTACTTTTAAAAATATCACTTTCGCCAAAAATAGCGGAAATCAGGTTTATGATTCGTTTCCTTTTGGTGATTATATAACTCCTGCAACTCCTTTGCCTTTTGGTTTTGACAAATCATTGGAGGAATGCCCTACTTCAAAACAAGTTTATAATTATACCAGTAGCGAAGCATTAACCATTGACAATATTGATCCTGCTTTGATTGAGAATACTGAAACGCCTTTAAATTCGCCTAGAACTGGAACGATTGGTTCCGTTATAAACAAACTTACGTATCGACTATATTCAAACGGGATTGTTACAGGAAGTTATTTTTGCAATTTAATCACACCGCCACTTCCTACGATTAGCGAAGAGTGGAATGGCGTAAATGGCGGCATTATCGAAGTTACTACGGTAAAAAGTGGTACCACTGCATACAAACATACTATCGTTCTCAAAAACGTGGTTTTAAAGAAAGGAAATAGCAGTTTTAAATTAGGAGACTCTTATCCTTATGGAGATTTACTGAAGTAGTAATTTCGTCTTATTTACTCTTTTGTTTGAAATAAACTTCGGTAGCGCCTTGTCCGTATTTTTGATAATTTCCATCTTGAAAAATGATATTGTCATACCGTCCCAACAAAAAATCAAGCTCAGCTTTTAATATTCCTTCGCCCACTCCGTGAATAAAAACAATCTTCGGAATGCGATTTCTTATGGCAAATTCTATGTGGCGTTTTGCGGTTTCTGTTTGCAAAGTCAGGATATCATAATTAGACATTCCTCGTTTATTAGAAACCAGTTTTTCGATGTGTAAATCGAATTCCGGTGCTGGAATTTCACGTTTATCTTTCTTCTCTTTGACAAAACTTCTTGGTTTTGGGATTTCTTTTTCCTTGTAAACCACGGCTACATTTATACTTTTAATAGAATCAATTAAATCACTGGAATTGTTTATTTTAAGTAATTCATTGACAAAATATGTCATCATAAAACCATCTTCGGTTTCGATAGTAATTTCCTTGTCTTTGACGGCAATCACTACTCCATTTACATCTTCATCCAGAACCGAAACTTTGTCTCCTATTTTGAACATTTTATTTTTATTTTGATTATTATTTAGCCTCTTAATGACAGCATTCAAAAGTAATGAACTTTAAAATAGTATAGTTTACTATTGAAAAGGTTCCTCCTTATATTCTAAAATTCGGGTAGCAAAACATTAAGTGGTCATATAATGATATAGATCAATTATTGTTTTGGGATCGTAGTAGTTGTATCTGGATTTAAAATTGCAGGTACAGGAGAATTATTTGGTTCAGAATTCGTGGTTGCTGGTGTAGGTGTAGCTTTGCTTGATGGTGAATCTAGTGGTGCTCCTACAGCAATATCGCAACGATGACCAGTTTGACCGTGTGGCGGATTCATCCCCGGCTTAGTAACTACGGGTGTCGATTTAGAATTTGACACTGAATTAGTGAGTGTTGGTGAAGATGAAGGTTTGGTTTTATTTGGCGCTGAATTTAGTGGTGCACCAACAGCAATATCGCAACGATGACCTGCTTGTCCGTGTGGCGGATTCATTCCTGATTTAGTAACGATAGGAGTTGCTTTAGCATTTGACGCTGAATTAGTGAGTGTTGGTGAAGATGAAGATATGGTTTTATTTGGCACTGAATTTAGTGGTGCGCCAACAGCAATATCACAACGATGACCTGCTTGACCGTGTGGTGGATTCAACCCTGCCAAAGTATTTGTATTCTGTTGTGTTGCTGGTAAGTTTTGTGTTGGATTTACACCTGTGGCTGGATTTAAAACCGGAGCCGTAGCAGCATTTTCGGTAGTTGCTGGAATACTGATACCCGAGCTTTCTTGTGGTTCTAATTCTTTTTTACAAGAAATTATAATTGCCAAAAACAGCAAAAACACAATTGAAATGTATATTGTTTTCATTATCTATGAATTAACATTTATAAAATTCAAATATAGGTTTTAAAATAATAGGTTTTGCAAAACCCCATCGGTTGCAAATTAATATTCTGAAATTTACAAATAAATCATTTTAGGATACTTTTTGACTATTTGAATACTTACAACTCGCAAATATATTTGCCCATTCCTTATGGCAATTTCTAAAAACGCCTTACTTTTACCACATTCTATTAACAATTCAATTCTATAATCGTGACAAAGAGCCAGATTATCCAAAATATCACGGACTTAAAGAGCCATTCCTCCATCAATTACGGTATTAAGACAAAGGTTGAGGCCTTTACCGAGAAACTGTTTTATACTTTATTTGATGCCAATGCGCCTCTTAATCAAAGTATTGATGAGCTTGAAACGCTGTTCAAGGAGATTTCGAAAATCTCTTGCAAAAAACCCATAGATTTATGCAATGGTGTTTGGGATGATTTTTTGAAAAAACTGCCTTCGGTCCTCGAAAAGTTGAATCAGGATGCTGCTTACATTTTAGAAAATGATCCGGCTTCAAACAGTATTGAAGAGGTATATTTGGCTTATCCGGGATTTTACGCCATTGCCATTTACAGATTGAGCCACGAATTATACTTATTGGATATGTTGCTTTTCTCGAGATTAATGAGTGAATATGCACATCAAATCACGGGAACCGACATTCACGCTGGCGCAGATATTGCTTCGCCTTTTTTCATTGACCATGCCACAGGAATTGTAATTGGAGAAACAACTGTTATTGAAAAACACGTAAAATTATACCAAGGAGTTACTCTAGGTGCGTTAAGTGTCAGCAAAGATATGAAGAACTCCAAGAGACATCCAACTGTTGAAAAAAATGTTTGCATTTATGCCAATGCCACTATTTTGGGCGGAGAAACCATCATTGGAAAAAACAGCATTATTGGAGGAAACACCTGGATTACAAAATCTATTCCGGCAAAATCGCTTGTGACCAATACCACCATCACCGAAGTAAAAATAAAAGAGTTAAAATAGCATGGACGTACAAGATATATTAAAATTGATTGGGAACACCCCTTTGGTCGAAACCAGAAATTTAGTCTCCAACAAGAATGTAAAACTTTTACTTAAAATGGAAGGAAACAATCCTGGTGGCAGCGTGAAAGATCGTCCGGCTTATAACATGATTGCCTCAGCATTAGAAAGAGGAGAAATCAAAAAAGGAGATAAACTTATTGAAGCTACCAGCGGAAACACAGGAATTGCTTTGGCGATGATTGCACAATTATTAAACATAGAAATCGAATTAGTACTTCCGGAAGATTCTACCAAAGAACGCACCCAAACCATGAGAGCTTATGGAGCAACTGTAATTTTAACACCTGCAAGTCAAGGTATTATTGGTTCCAGAGATTATGCTGATAAAAAAGTGGCCGAAGGCGGTTATATTATGTTAAATCAGTTTGCCAATGACGATAACTGGAAAGCCCATTACAAAACTACGGGTCCAGAAATTTGGAATGATACCGATGGCTCTGTAACTCACTTTGTTTCGGCAATGGGAACCACTGGAACCATTATGGGAACTTCTGCCTATTTGAAAGAGAAAAATACTGCTATCCAAATTATTGGTGCGCAGCCTAGTGATGGCTCACAAATACCAGGAATCCGAAAATGGCCTCAGGAATATTTACCCAAGATTTTCGATGCTTCGAAAGTAGATACCATTATGGAAGTTTCTGAACAAGAAGCGCGAGAAATGACAAAACGATTGGCACACGAAGAAGGGATTTTTGCAGGAATGAGCAGTGGTGGCGCTGTTGCCGTTGCCATAAAAGTTGCAAATCAACTAGAATCAGGTGTCGTAGTTGCCATTATTTGTGATCGAGGCGACCGCTATTTATCTTCGGATTTGTTTGATTAAAAAAAAATGGAACGCGGATTACGCAGATTTGCTAAAGCAAAAACGCTGAAAAATTCCGATTTTAAAAAGCTTTTACTCTGACTTAAATGAGCTTATATTTCTTATATAGTTTAAATAAATTATTAAAAAATCAGTTTAATCCGTGGTTTTACAAAGCAAATCCGCGTTTATCCGTGTACTAAAAAACATTTGAAATGAAAAAATCAATTTACTTTATCCTCTTTTTATCAATCTTTATGGGACAAAATGCAGCAGCTCAGGACTGGGCAAATTTGAATAGATACCAAAACGAAAATGCCACACTCCAACCTTTAGCAGTCGGACAAAAAAGAATCGTTTTTATGGGCGATTCCATAACCGAAGGTTGGCCATTCTCCGAGTTTTTCACAGGAAAACCATACATAAATCGTGGCATTAGCGGGCAAACGACTCCACAAATGCTCATTCGTTTTAGGGCTGATGTTATTGCTTTGAAGCCATCAGTGGTACTTATTATGGCGGGAACAAACGATATTGCCGGAAATACTGGCCCTTCGACACTTGAAATGATTACCGATAATATTTTTTCAATGGCAGAATTGGCAAAAGCCAACAACATTAAAGTAATTTTATGTTCGGTGCTTCCGGCTTTTGATTTTCCTTGGAAAAAAGGATTACTTCCAGCAGAAAAAATAGCAGATCTTAATACAATGATTAAAAAATATGCCGATGCCAATAAAATCTTGTATCTCGACTATTATTCGGCGATGGTCAATAAACAAAAGGGATTAAAATCGGCTTACTCCGAAGATGGTGTTCATCCCAATAAAGCAGGATATGAAGTGATGAATCCTCTTGCCGAGAAAGCAATTGCAAAAATATTGTTGAAGAAATAATACCAATTGTATTAAATAACAGACACATTCAGAAGTAAACAAGTTATCGAAATAAACAGTATAATCTCCTGCTGTTAACCCAACTTGCAGCAATTAACCCGTCAAGCATTTAATTTTCTCATTTGTATGATTTATATGCTCTGGTTTGGGCACTACAAATTTTTTCAATTTGAAGGGTCTGTCGCAAATTTTACCCATAGAATCGCAACGGCTAAAAACCCCGAAAAGCATTGTGACCAGTTGTGTCCAAGCTGGGAATGCTTTGTAGCAACGGTCTGTTTGATGTGTTGATGCTAAAACGTCAAACTTGTTTTTGGGTAAAAATCAATCAGTTGTTTGAAAATCGGCTGACTGACAAACTTTTTTTCAATATCTTTGGAACTCATAACTTTTTTGGTTTGTGCGTAAAAAGTATGAAAAAAAGGGCTTACTGTAAAAAGTAGTCCTTTATCTTAAAAATAGTTAGTCGGTTAGTAGTGATAAAAAATCAAAAATTAATCTTTATCTCCGCTTTCTACTTTTTCTTCACCAGCAACATTTTGCTCACCTACATTTTGAACGGCGTTTGCCCTGATTTCTGTGTGACGTACTTCACCACCAGTAGTTCCTGTTTGTTGCGCAAGAAATACTCCAACACAAGCAATTGTTAAGGCTAAATAGGAAACTAACTTGGCTTTAGCATGTTTTTTAAAATTCAAGTACAAACCTACAAGAGAAATCACTCCTAAAACATACAAAACAATTGCTAGTTTTTCAGCCATTTCTTCATGTTCGTGGATGATTTGTTTCCCCACAGAAGGAATGTCTTCAACCATTTCTTCAGCTCCTTCCCCTGTTCCCATACTCAATGCAGCGAAAATTGCAGATATGATAAATAAAACATAAGCAGTGTTTTTAACCGTATTATTTTTTAAAATAATTCCTGTGATTAGAATTCCTAATCCTAAAATTGTACCGATAATTGGAAAATGGTTCACAACCAAATGTAAATGAGCATCGTTCATAATTAGCCCCCTAACCCCCGATGGGAGTATTACTGTTTGGGGTAAACAGGTTTAAAAGTTATTTTTATTAATTTAGTTTCAAGTATTCAAAGATTTCTTCTATAATTATAAATTCCTCCTTCGGGGGTTAGGGGGCTTTTATCCAGCCAAAGAAACGCCTATCAATGTACCAATTCCATAAGTTACCGCAGCTGCCGCTAATCCAAAAGCTACTTGTCGCATTCCGGAAAACAAAATACTTTTTCCAGTCAGTAAAGTGATGGCGGCACCAATGCCAAATAATCCAACAACACTACTGGCAATACTCAAATAAATGGCGTTTTTGCCATCTAAAATCATAAAAGGATACAACGGAATAATGGCACCAATGGCAAAAAGTAAAAACGAAGCGATGGCCGCTTCCCAGGCGGAACCTCCCAATTTTTCTTTGTCAATTCCCAATTCCTCAGTAATGATGGCATCAATTGCGGTTTCAGGGTTTTCAAATGCTTTATCGGCTAGTTTTTGAGCTTCATCTGCGTTCATTCCTTTAGCTTGGTAAAGCAAAACCAATTCCTTTTTTTCTTCTTCTGGTGAAGCTTCGAGTTCTTCGGTTTCTAAATCGATTTGACGTTGGTTTAATTCTCTGGAACTTTGTACCGAAAGCCATTCGCCCAAAGCCATAGAAATTGCTCCCGCCATAAGCCCTGCAATTCCTGTCACTAAAATAGTGTTGTTAGGAACTGCCGCACCAGCAACTCCCATCACTAAGCTCATATTAGAAACCAGTCCGTCATTCGAACCTAAAACGGCAGCACGTAACGCATTTCCTCCAACGGATTTATGACGACTTTCGAATTTTGACAATAATCCGCCGGAAACATTCAGAGCAGCATTATTGTTTACGGCTTCAATAATATTAAGGTGATTGTGTTCGAATCCGTTGGGCTTCTCCCCTTTTTCGATTTTGTTTTTTATGGTATTTACGGCAAACTGTTTTTCAACATTCGACAAACTGCTAATGATGGAATTGTAACCAAAAAGTCTTCCTAGTTTCAATTGAAATTTTGCTCTTGAAGACGGCGGAGGCAGTTCGTGATTGGTTTCAAATTCCCTGACTTTATCAAGGATATGTTTGGCGTGACCTTTTTCGATTTGGGCTAAACTTTGCAAAACACGTGTTAGATTTTCGTCAGATTGTAGTGTTGCAATGCTATCGTATAAAAACGCAGTATCAACTTCAGTTTGTAGTTGACCTTTTAATTTGTTTAAATCCATAGTGTTGTATTAATTTGCCAAATCAAAAACGCCTTTTGTAAGTATTTTTGAAGAAGCATTAATTTGATTATCTGGAATGATTTCTACTGCTTTTTCAGACTTTTCACCTACTTTTACAGCCACTTTTTTGAATGAAAAAATGTTATTTTTATCATTATCCAATAAAAGTACAAAATTTTTATTGTTTTCAGAAATTAATGCCTCCGTAGGAATTGCCAATCCTTTTTTTGAATTTATCTTTATTTTAGCTTCAACAAACATTCCGGTGAGTAATTTTTGTTTGATATTATCATCTAAATGTCCGTGAACATTGATAGTTCTGTCATTTCCTTCAATTGATTTTCCGACTAAATGCACTTCGGCATCAAAAACTTCTTTGGTCGCTTCTGGAACATTAAAGTTGATCTTTTGACCAATTTTTACTTTCAATATATCTTTTTCAAAAACAGCTAATTCCAGATGTAAATGGTTGGTATCCACAATTTCTAAAATCACGTCCGAGGGACCAACGGGCATTCCAACATTGGCATTCATAATAACAATATCTCCCGTAATTGGTGCAAAAATGGTGACAATCGATGTTAATTTGCCCTTTTCTACATTACTTGGATTGATGTTCAATAGCAATAATTTAGCCCTCAAACTTTGATACATTCCCAATGCTCTTCTATAATCGCTTTCGGCTTTGAGGTAATTTTTTTGTGAGGTGATTTTCTCGTCGTAAAGTGTTTTTTGTCTATCGAATTCCGATTTCAGGTATTTAATCTGCTCGGCAACTTCAAGATAATCTTTCTGAATATCAAGATATTCCGTGTTTTCCAATGTTAAAAGCACTTGGCCTTTGGTCACTTTGTCCCCAACCAAAAGTTTAGTCGATTTTACATATCCTCCAATAAACGAAGTCACTTGTGCCCTGTTTTGAGGCGGAACATCAATTCGTCCGGAAGTATTGATGACAACATCAAAATCCTGTTCAACTGGACTTGCAATTTCCATTCCCGACGATTGAAATTGATCCTTGGTAACGGTAATTAATCCGTTGTTTTTTGGATTTACCTCTTCGGTTTTTGCGTCTTTACAAGCAAATAAAAGTGCCGTTATAGCGATAGTATATATGATTTTTTTCATTGGTAACATATTAAAAATTAAGATATTGTAAATCTAATTGGGTTTTATTGAATTGCAGCACATTATCTAAATAATCAATCTGGATTGCTGTTGCGTTTTCTAAACTTTGAATGTATTGAAAGAAATCAATTTCGCCTTGCTTGTAACTCCTATTCCCAACTTTGATGATTTCTTCCGATATTTTTTTTCCGTATTTGTTGTAATAATTGATGGCTTCCTGATGTTTAGCCAATTCATTCCTTTTTTGACTGATATATTTTTCTATTTTTTGTTCTTCGTTGTGTTTTTGTTGTTCCCAAGATTGCAATTCCAATTGAGCCACTTTCGATTTGGCTTTGTTACCAAAATAGAATAACGGAATTCCAACTCCAACCTGAAAACCATGCAAGGATTGTGATAATCCACTGTTTTTTCCTTGAAAATAATCCACGTTTATATCAGGCAACCAATGTTGTTTTTGCAAACTAATTTGGTTTTTATAATTTTTTGTAACACTTTCTAAATAGTCAGCATACAATGCTTTAGCTGATTCATTATTTAGATTAAAAACAGGTTCGATTTGATTGCTGTTTATCACGATTATTTCTTCGGATTGAACCAGCGATTGTAGGATTTCATACTGTGCTTTTTTGTCATTTTCTATCTGCGAAAGCGTAGTGCTTATCTTTCTGAATTTAGCTTGAGCCGTTATTTTTTCGAGATAATTGGTTTCTCCCAATTCGAATTTTCTGTCGCTGGCTTTAGAGAAATTTAGATACAAACTGTCTAAATAACGATATAATTTTTCTTGATGTTGCAAATACACAATCTGATGGTATGCGTTAGAAACACTCAAAGTCAGCTTGTTTTTTTGAATTTCAAAACTGGCATTTTCTTTTTCATATTCGGCAGAAAAAACATTTTTTTGAGCACCATAAACTGTGGGAAACGCAAAACGTTGTTGGATTCCAAACACCTTTAAGGGTTCATTATTTAAAGCCAAATTGTTTTGGTCATAGTTGTAATAAAGATTGGTTTTATCAAACGAATAGGCATTATTAATATTAGCTTTCGTTTTATCGACCTGTAGCTGATTAGCTTTAATTCCTTTATTATTTTCCAATGCTTTGGCAATTAAAATATCAAGTTCGTTGTTGTTAGAATTTGAATTTTGGGAAAAAGCAACAGAGCTAAACAACAACCCAACAAGAAGCAAGGTTTTGTTTTTGTGGCTTTTGAATTTTGCCTTTTTGAATTCTTTTCCGTCAAAAACTTTATACAAAATAGGCAAAACCACCATCGTCAAAATAGTGGCAGTAAACAGCCCTCCAATAACTACCGTCGCCAATGGTCGTTGCACTTCTGCCCCAGCCGATGAGGAAATCGCCATTGGCAAGAATCCTAATGCTGCTGCTGCTGCAGTCAAAATTACGGGGCGCAATCTATCTGTTGTTCCTTTTAAAATTAATTTATCCATATCTTCCATTCCGCTGTGTTTTAATTCTTTAAAATGTTCAATAAGTACAATTCCGTTGAGCACTGCGATTCCGAAAAGTGCAATAAAACCAACACCAGCCGAGATACTAAAAGGCAAATCTCGCAACCATAAAAATAACACACCTCCCACTGCCGAAAGCGGAATGGCTGAATACACCATCAAGGCTTCTTTGATGCTGCTAAAAGCAAAATACAACAAGATAAAAATCAGGAACAACGCAATTGGTACTGCAATTGCCAAACGGTTTTTTGCACTTTGAAGGTTTTCAAATTGACCGCCATAACTGACAGTGTAACCAACAGGTAACTTTATTTTATTTTCCACAATATTTTGAATATCCAATACAACACTTTGCAAATCTCGATTTCTAACGTTAATTCCCACCACAATTCTACGATTGGTATTGTCTCTTGAAATTTTTGCTGGTCCTTCAGTATATTCGATGTTCGCCAATTCGCTCAAAGGAATTTGCTCTCCGTTTGGAACCGAAATATATAAATTTCGTAAATCTTCAATATCTCTACGATTGGTTTTGTCTAATCGTATGACCATATCAAACCTTTTTTCTCCTTCAAATACATTTCCAACAGTTTTTCCGGCAAAACCCAGGGCAATAATTTCGTTCAAATCAGCGATATTCAAGCCATAACGAGCAATTTTTGATCGATTATAAGTTACCGCCATTTGTGGTAAACCTTCTGTTTTTTCTATGATTACGTCTGACGCACCTTCAACATTTTGAATGGCAGCTTTAATTTCTTTTGCCTTTTTTGCCAAAATTTCTAAATCTTCTCCAAAAATTTTCACTGCCACGTCAGAACGCGTTCCCGAGATTAATTCGTTGAAGCGCATTTCAATAGGCTGCGTAAACTCGATATCCATATTGGGGATTTGTTTGACAATAGCTGTTTTTATTTTATCGGCCAATTCATCTTTGCTGGATGCCGAAACCCATTCAGATTTTGGTTTTAACTTGACAATAACGTCGCTTTCTTCCATACTCATAGGATCGGTTGGCACTTCGGCTGCACCGATTCTGCTGACAACTTGCTCTACTTCGGGGAAGTTTTTGAGAATAATATTCTCTATTTTTGTTGTTGTGGCAATTGTTTTGGATAAAGATGTTCCTGTTTTTAAAACAGGCTGGATTACAAAATCACCTTCATCAAGAGTTGGAATAAACTCTCCGCCCATCGTTGCAAAGAGCGCCATAGCCATAAACAATAAACCAACCGATCCATACATCACTTTTTTGGTATTGGCCAAAGCCCAAGTGATTACAGGAATATACCAAGATTGCAATAGTTGAATTAATCTATTGGATATTGATTTTGGATTTTCTTCCGTTGGTTTTAAAAATAAGGAAGAAATTACAGGTACGTAGGTAAAACAAAACAGCATGGCACCAACCAGAGCAAAACTAAACGTCATTGCCATTGGTTTGAACATCTTTCCTTCAATATCGGTTAATGAAAGAATTGGAATAAAAACTATCAGGATAATCAACTGCCCAAAAATGGCCGAATTCATCATTTTCGAGGCACTTTTATAAGTGATTTGGTCAATCTCAATTTGTCGTTCTTCTTTTGACAAAACGCTCAAATTTTTTGATTTTTGTGCAATTTGAAACGCAATAAACTCGACTATAATTACGGCTCCATCAATGATAATTCCAAAATCGATGGCCCCTAAACTCATCAAGTTGGCATCAATTCCAAAAATATTCATCAATGAAATGGCAAAAAGCAAACATAAAGGAATCACCGAAGCGACCACCAACCCCGAACGCCAATTGCCCAATAATAAAACCACTACAAAAATCACGATCAAACAGCCCAGAATCAAGTTTTCGGCAACTGTGAATGTTGTTTTCCCAACCAATTCGCTGCGTTCCAAAAAGCCGTTGATATAAACGCCTTTTGGTAAACGTTTTTGAATTTCGGCAACCCTATTCTTGACATCCGTGATTACTTGTTTTGAGTTTCCGCCTTTGAGCATCATCACTTGACCCAACACTTTTTCACCTTCTCCATTGCCTGTTATGGCACCAAAACGATTAGCGTTTCCATAACGAACTTGTGCCACGTTTTTGACATAAATAGGCAATCCGTTTGTGTTTTTAACCACAATATTTTCAATATCCTGAATGGATTTTACTTTTCCTTCGGCACGAATAAAATAACTTTGATTTGTTTTTTCGATATAAGCGCCACCGGCAATGCTATTATTTTTTTCCAATGCATTGAAGACGTCCAAAGTTGTGATATTCATCGCTTTCAAACTAGAAGGCACGATGGCAATTTCGTATTGTTTGAGATAACCTCCCCAAGTATTTATTTCTACAACTCCTTTTATACCGGACAATTGTCTTTTTACAACCCAATCTTGAATGGTTCTCAAGTCGGTGACGGAATATTGCGATTTGAATTCGGGTTTTACTTCTAAAGTGTATTGGTAAATTTCGCCCAAACCAGTGGTAATGGGTCCCATTTCTGGAGTTCCAAATCCTTGTGGGATTTTTTCGGAAGCAGTTTTTATTTTCTCGGCAATAAGTTGTCTTGGAAGATAAGTTCCCAAATCATCATCAAAAACGATGGTTACTACCGAAAGTCCAAATTTTGAAATGGAACGAATTTCTTTGACACCAGGCAAATTGGCCATTTCAATTTCGACAGGATAAGTAATAAATTGCTCGATGTCTTGGGTAGAAAGATTGCGGGAAGTTGTGATAACCTGAACTTGGTTATTAGTCACATCTGGAACCGCACCAATTGAAATTTGGGTAATGGAAAAAAGCCCAAACCCAGTAACCAAAAGTGTGAAGAGTAAAATAATCAGTTTGTTTCTTAAGCTAAAAGCGATAATTTTTTCCAGCATATTTTTTATATTTATTTTTACAAAAGTATTTAGAAATGCAGAATAAACTACTTAAGAACTGCTTAAGATATGCTTATGGAAAACTTAAAAATGCTGTGGTTCCAATATTTTCCTTACTAGTAATTTTTATGTCAATATGGAGTAAAGCACAGAGTCGTTTAACGATGGATAAGCCTAGTCCACTGCCTTTTATTCTCGTATGTTCAATAGAATTTGAACGATAGAATTGGTCAAATATTTTCTGCAAATCTTCGGTTGGAATTCCTATCCCTGAGTCGATTATATGGCATTCAACTATACCATTTTCATCGGTAATGACAATTTTCAAATTGGCATTTTCATTGGAATATTTTAAAGCATTTGAAACTAAATTATTAATAATGATGGACAATAAATACCCATCATTTTCTACGTAATATTCTTTGATAAATGCTGTTGAAATATGAATCTTTTTGGATTGAATGATACTAGAATATCGTGAAATAGAATCTAAAATTATGGCGTTCAAACATATTTTTTCTATTTTTAAACTTTTATTTTGGTTTTCAAACCTTGCCAACAATAGTAACTGATCGACCAAATGGTTCAAGCGATTGACCTCAGATACACAAAAATTGATTTTTTCCTGATACTCTTCCTGATTTCTTGGTTTCCGAATCAATACTTCCAGCGTTCCTTTAATGACCGTTAAAGGGGTTCTCAATTCGTGCGAAGCATCGGAGGTGAATTGTTTTTCTCTTTCGATGGTGTTTTCAATTCTATCCAATAAATTATTTATGGTTTGCGAAAGCGTATATAATTCGTCCCGATTTTGGGGCAATGGTATTCGTGATTTTAAATTGTCTTTGGTAATTATATTCGATGTTTCGATAATAGAACTGATAGGTTTTATGCTTCTTCCTGCTATTAATCTGGCAATGACAAACAACAAAATAAGAATTAACGGATAGGAAATTATTAAAATTTTCGATAAATTATGAAGTACCATTTTTGCATCCTCAAGTGACATTGCGACCAATAAATATCCTTTTTTAACCGAATTTTGAAATATTGGAACCTGAATCTGTCTAATTGATTTGTTGACTAATTTTGTGTCAAAAAATTTATTATCACTACTATTTCGATTAAAAATTAAAGTGTGTATTTTTAGATTTGGAGATTTTTCGGCAAGATTTCCCTTTTCATCATAGAATTGAATAAAAACTGGATTTACGGCAACAGAATTATGTTCGCGTTCCCTCCATTCTTCATCGTGAATTAGACCAATATGATTTCCTTTAATTTCAATTTCGGTTAAATGTTTGACAACTTCACTCTTAATATCATCGTTTATGTGGCTATAAACACTGAATTTCACAATCCTATAAATGCCAAAAAACACCACAAAAATCAGTAATCCTGTAGTAATAATATAGTGAAACGCTATTCTGTTTTTAAAAGAAAATGGTCGCATATTTAATTAATCATTGGCAATATATCCTACTCCTCGAATGGTTTTTATATAATCTTCTTCGATTTTTAAGTTGAGTTTTTTTCGAATGGCATTCATAAAAACATCAATAACTCCTGTGTCATAATCAAAGTGAATATCCCAAACATCCTCTATTATCTGGGTTCTTGTACATACTTTCCCTTTGTTTCGAACCAAATAGCACAGCAATTCAAATTCGCGTTGGGTCAGGTTTACTTCGTTTCCTTCGATAATGACGAGGTGTTTTGCAATATGAATTTCGATAGCACCCAATTTTAATACCTCTGGATCGGTTTGATTTCTGAAATGTATTTTGATGCGTTCCAATAATTCCTCAAAACTGAAAGGTTTTTTGATATAATCATTGGCTCCGGCTTTTAGTCCTTCGATGGTTTCTTGAACAGTATCTCTGGCGGTCAAGAAAATAATGGGAGTAATTTTATCTTTAATTCTTATGGATTTGCAAACGTCAAGACCATTCATTTTGGGTAACATCCAATCCAGGAGAATTAAATCAAATTTTTCTTTTTGGGTCAATTCAAAAGCCATTAAACCATCTGAAGCGGTACTAATTTCATATCCATCTTCCTCCAAACCTTGTTGGAGAAATTGAACAATTCCTATTTCGTCTTCTATAATTAATATTTTCATTTTTTATTGCATAACAAACTTAAATCCGATGGTCGCAATATTGGCCGTTAAATTATCACTTCGTTGGTAATGATTGTATCTAAAATCAATATTTTTTAGCCCAAATTTCCAGATTTTGGAACCTGTAAAAATATCGGTGTAATTCACTCCCAGTCCATATTGATTAGAATCGAATGTAGCTAAATCTGGGTCAGAAGTATAATAATTTTCTGTCGATAAGTGTGTTTCGTAATCGGCGTAATATTTGGATTGGGTTTGGGTATAAAAACGATACATTGGAAAAACCGTAAATCGATCTGTTACTTTAATTGGCAACTCAATATTGGCGGTATGTGATTGAATATCCCAATCATCCGAATAATAACGGTAATAAGTGCGTATAACAAATCGCTCGTTGATGTAATAATTTATTCGGGCTCCAATAGGTAGTTTAAATCGACTGTCGGGCAATCTTTCGATATCGTCCGCTAATTTAAAAACTCCCACATTACTTTCGTTTTCATATTCTGGAATATATTGTGCTTGACCAATGTAATAATTAGCTTTATCGGCAAAATAAATTCGGTGATATGGCGTCGATAATAATCCCTGCTGCTGCAAAACATCAAAGAAAACAGATACTTGCAGTTTTTTTGAAAGTACCTGTGAAAATCCAATAGAAGCAGAATAGGAATTTCTATTTACTTTATCAACAGTATGAAAATCCAAAGGCAAATAATTAGTGCTGGCTTGCCCGCTTTGGTCTAAAACAGTCACTCCACTAAAAAAACCTTGATTCAAAAAATCAGATCCGTATTTATCATATTCGTGTAATTCTGTTGGGTAAATGGGTCTCCATTGATCCAAATAGGCATTGGCTTTTATACTAATTTCTGAATTTTTATCGTTAAAAAGATGGGCCATTCCTCCTCCAAAACCAACGGATGTATAATCATATTCATTTGAAAACGAAATATCTGTATTCCAAATAAAATTGCGAGAATCACTACTGTGGGCATAATTTAAAACAACTGAATATAATTGATCGCTTTTAGATGCTCCAGAAGAAGCTTGCCAAGGTGAGCCATAAGGTACAGTTGTTGCCGTTTGTTTATTTACAATACTCATTCTATCATCATCGCCTCCATCATCGTCTCCTCCTCCACCAGAAGCACCTGTGGCGTTAAACGGATTGATATTACTTGATGAAGCCGAAGAATAAGCCGAAATACCAATATCTACAGTTAAAACATCATCGTCATTCAAGGGTATTGCAACAACGATATTAGTGGCTATATCTGTTAATTCCTCTGTACCAATTCCTCCTGAAACTGATGATTTAGAACCATCTTGACTGTAATAGCTCGATAGAAAATCTACTTCGGTACTTTCAAGAACTCTTTTTTTAAACTCTGTACCATCAATGCCATCTTGGGAAAACACGGTAAATCCAAGTAGAAATAAAAGAGATATAAATAATTTTTTCATCTTAAATAATGTTAAATAGCACTGATTTTTTCCTGTTCAAAATTCAGTTGCAGCCACAACCTCCACCGGATTTTCCTCCATTTGCACCTGCAGCAGCTTCTCTATACACTTGAAAAGTGGTTTCATAACGTTCTGAAGTCCGGGCTGAGAGTTTCATGTCGGGATCATTTATAGCCACTTTCTCATATTCCTTGACTGTGTTACATGATTGAAACACAAAAACTAATAGTACTCCTAAAGTTGTTTTCTTTATCATTTTTCGAATTTTTTGATATCTATCCCTTTTGAGGAATGAATTTTTCCTTTATCATCTACAATAATGCAATCTATTCCTTTTAACTGGTTTACTAAATCCAACCCTACTTCTACTCCCAAGACAAATATTCCGGTTGCCAATGCGTCTGCAATTTCGGTTTGCTTGGCAAAAACCGAAACGCTTACCACTCCTTTTGCAGGATAACCAGTTCTGGGATCGATGATATGTGAATATCGAATACCATTAAAAACTACAAATTTTTCATAACTGCCCGATGTTTCAACAGCACTATTTTCGAGTGGAAAAGTAGCGAAGATTTTATTTTTGTTCAACGGATTCACTATTGCAACCGTCCAAGGTTTCCCATCAATTTGTTTTCCCCAAGCATTGATGTCACCTGAAACATTTACGATTCCGGAAGTACATCCTTTGGAAAAAAGCAATTCTTTCACTTTGTCGGCGATATAACCTTGACCAATACCGCCAAGTCCCAACTTCATTCCTTCATTTTTAAGAAAAATGGTTTGACCTTTCGAGTCTAAAATAATATTTTGATACCCAATTTTGGAAACCGATTTTTTGATGGCTTCTTGGGTTGGCATCTCTTTCATGCTTCCGTTGAATTTCCATATTTTATCCATCGAAGCATACGAAATATCAAAAGCACCGGAGGTAATTTGCGAAATTTTTATGGCTCGACCCACTAAATCAAATACTTCTTTATCAACTTTAATTGGTTTTATCCCAGCATTTTGATTCACTTTTGAAATTTGCGAATTTGGAATCCAATCGGATATTAAGTATTCAACACGTTTTACTTCGGCCACGGCCAAATCGATGTAATAATTTCCTTGAACAGTGTCTTTGGCAACAACGGTCATTTCAAACGGACTGCCCAACATTGATAATTTTTTCTTGTGCGTAATTTGTCCAAATGAGGTCAAAGCCAAGCTAAAAAAAAATAAAGCAACTGTTTTTTTCATTATTTTTCCAATAAATGGATGAGTTGAATGTATTCAGTGGCAGAAATGTTTTTGAAACCAGTCATCCCAATTACTTTACCTGTTTTGTCTAAAAGAACTACTAATGGAAAATTTCCGCTTTTGTTGTATTTTTCGGCCAATTTTTTATTGCTTTCCGTTAGCTCTGAAGACAATTGATTGGCTTTTTTCTTTGGAAAATCAGCTTTATAAATCACCCAGTTTTTTTCAGCTTCAATTTTAAATTCATTTGATTTCCAGACCACATTGTCTAATTTTATGCAAGGCGCACACCAATCAGACCCTGAAAACACTAATAAGATGTTTTTGTTTTGGGCTAAGGCTTCTTGTTTTGCCTCATCAAAATTAGCCTTCCAGTTTTGGGAATAACCCAAAGTTCCCATAAAAATCAACAGAATAATAATTATTTTTTTCATTTTTATATTTTTTATTGGAATATTATTTTTGGAATACAGCGCTCAAAAAACACCTTTTTCAACATACAAAAACGCAAAAATATTACATAAATTGTCTTTTAAAATTACTGGTATATAAATGTTAAGTCAATATTAAGTTTTAAATTCTTTTAAGAGCTTTTATATTATAGTTCAAAAGGAATTAAAAAATAATCTAACCAACTAAATTAGACTATATTTTTAGTGTTTAGTATAAGCACTTCAAAAAATAGACAGTACGCAAGGAATACATGATTTTTATTTAACGTGGCAAATTGATAGAAAATCTCAAAACTGCAATAATTATCTAACAAGAAGACCTTGGGACAGAAATTATCAATCTGTAAAATCAATTGCATCAACAGGTTGTTTTATTATAGAAATTCCTGTTTGCAAAAGCAAATTATTTGGATAAATAATCATTTGACCGTTTTTGGCTTTTAAGTAAACGTGAAAGGCACGAATATCTTCGATTTCGGCTTCAATGGGAAAATCTTTATTATGGATTAGAATTACATCGCCAATTTTAAATGGAAAAGAGAAAAACAGAATAATTCCGGAAGTGATATTGCTCAAAATAGACCATTGGGCAAACATTGCAACTCCCACAACGGTTGTGATTGAGGAAAGTGCGATAAAAATATCTTTTGTTTGAACACCCCAAATAATAATTAGGGCAAGTGCTGCCAGAATATTGATTAGCAAATGAATATATTTGATTACTAATCGGGTTCTATGTTCAATGGTTTGACTCGTTTTAGCATAACGTCTCACTAATTTTGTAACAATAACTCTGAATAAAATCACTAAAACTATCAGAATTCCTGTGGCAATTACTTCGGTAGCGTAATCATTGAAAAATTTCATACCTTTAAATTTTATGCTAATTTACTCAAATATTCATAAACTTTATCCGTAGGCATTCCCATAACGTTTGCATACGAACCTTCAACTTTTGAAACCCCAACAAACCCAATCCATTCCTGAATTCCATAAGCTCCGGCTTTGTCAAAAGGGTTGTAATTTTCGATGTAATATTGAATGGCTTCATCGCTTAAATCATTGAAAGTTACTTTTGTGATTTCGTTAATTAGAGTTACATCAGTATTGGTTTTGAAACAAACCGATGTGATTACTTCGTGAGTGGCATTCGACAATGATTTTAGAATATCAAAAGCATCTTGCACATCTTTTGGTTTACCCAAAGCTTTGTTGTTGTGCCAAACAATGGTGTCGCTGGTTATCAGGATTTCAGTAGGTTGCAATTCGCCTTCAAAAGCATTGGCTTTCAACTCAGCCAAAAAGTTGGTAATTTCTACAGCTTTCAGTTCCAGCGGAAAAACCTCATCGATTTCTTTCAGTCTAATTTCAAAATCCAAGTCTAAATCTTTGAAGAATTGCTGGCGTCTTGGCGAACCCGAAGCCAAAATCAATTTGTATTTTTGTAATTTATTTTTAAGCATTGTATTTGATATTTAGGCTGATAACTACAATCGAAAGGATTCCGAAAAACAAAATCCATTTTAAAACCACAGACAAATGATGAAAATCTTTTGTATTTGTTGCAGACCAAATTTTTGCTGTAAAATAGCATAACGGAGCTACTATAAAAACTAATCCGAATACAGTTGCAAAGAATAAATTTGCCGAAAATAAATAATAATGAATGTAATAAACAATGCAAATTATTGGAATAAAACTCAATCCGAAAACAAGTTTTATGGCTTTTCCCTTTCCAAAAGCAATGGGTAAAGTATTCATTCCTTGGTTAGAATCACCTTCAACATCTTGTAAATCTTTGACGATTTCCCGAATAAAATTGATGATAAAAGCAAAAATGGCATAATCTAAAAGAATCCCAAAAAGCAATCCCATAAAGGATCTGTTTTCTTCATTTGTCACAGGATACAAATCGAAAAGGCCAATAATAATTACACTTAACGAAAGCAACAAAGCCACAATAAAATTCCCAATAAGCAAGCTTTGCTTCAAATTTGTAGCATAAAAATAAAGTGTCGCTGCAATAACAATAAATAGGGCTGCAAAACTAGGTTTGTCAATTACATTCGATAAATAAAAACCAATTGCGACACCTATTATAGTGAAACCAATGTATAAATTATACACCTTAGTTTCGGAAATAAATTTGCCAACAATCACGTTTTCGGGTTTGTTCTGCGTATCAGTTTCCACATCAAAAATATTGTTGATAATGTAACCTCCAGCAGCAATTGATAGCGTTGCCAAAACCAACAAACCATATTGCCAATCGGTCAAAGCCAAAGGAATATTTTGCAATTCCAGAAAACCGTACCTGAAAATCAGCTGCATCAATGC
>DZAU01000026.1 GCA_022729635.1 Flavobacterium psychrophilum | reverse complement strand
CAAAATCCAGTCGAGTGCATAAACTCAATACTTGCTCCCCGAAATACTTTTGACCGCTTATAAAAACTCTTAATTTTTTCATTTTCCTAAATATTTAAAACTTTGAACGGCTCTAAAATGTCCGCCATAACCGCAGCCACCCATCATACCGCTACCAGTTTTCAAAATACTGGCACTACTTCGTTTTTTATTCGCTCCGTAAAGTATTGCACCAGTTTGTGTCCATTTTTCGGAATTTCTTAAATACCCACATAGCTGCGGGTGTGAAGTATGAAAAAAAGTGTGATACTTTCGGTTACAACGTCCGTTTCCTTCTAAATGATATTGCATAACCTCGTTTAAAAAAGCAGTTCCTACACCAGCTCCTTGCCATTCGGGCGTAACAACCAATCGAGTAGCACGATACGCATTTGCCGTGAACAAAGGACAAACCGCCACATGAGCGACCATTTCGCCATTTACAACGCCTACGAAATATTCGGCGGCAGGTGGATGTTTTAGATCTAAATAATAATGCTCTTTAAAATGTTTCCAGTAAGTTCCGTTGACCTTCCATACTTCGAGCTTAATTTCTGGTCGCTTCCCGATGTCGCTTTTTTTTTTAATACTTTGGTATTTACGTCATATACCCAGTCTGGTTGCAACCATTCGACAATATCATAATGGCACGATAATAAAACTACTTTCTTGCCTTTGTTCCTACGCCAGTTCTTGGCAAACGCCAACGCTCCAACTTTGGCAATCTGTCTATCAATTACAGATGTGAACTCGTCAATAACAACCTCGTTTGGAGCTTCGGTAACTAACCGAGCCAATCCCGCTCTAAATTGCTGACCGTTGGATAACGCATTGAAAGGTCGCAACCAACTCGGAACGTCACCCAAACCAACAGCCGCCAGTGCTCCAGTTGCCGTATTAAAATCGCCATCGGGCAAAATGCAGTCCACTATCGGCTTGGTTGAATCCCAACCTTTGTAAAGGTCATAAAGTTTGTCTTCTCCAAAGAACTGACGACCTAAAGAAGTTTTACCGCTTCCCGAAGTTCCTACTATCAAACCAATGCCCCAATCCAAATCGTCAATATCAATATTAAATTCTTGCACCCAGTTTGCACCACTTTCGGCATTGAATAACGACTTCACTCGTTGTGCTCTGTAACTTTCAAAGTCATTGCACGAATGTTCTACTTTTACTATCATACCGTTACTACTTTAAGGGTTAAACCCTTCTTTTGTAACTCCTCGAAAATGGCTTTTTGCTCCTCCTCATCTTTGCAAATTACAATAACTCCGTATTGCTCTTTGTAATTAAATTGTTTTACTTTTTGATTCATTTTTAAATATTATTTGCCACTCATTGTATAATCTATCGGCTAGGTTTGCCATCATAAGCGGCGGAACTGACATACCTAACACGTATTGAATTTTAGAACATTTGTTACTTCCAAAATCATAATCTAATGGGAATGATTGTGCGAGCTTCATTTCGGTTGAGTTCATTTTGCGTGGCTCATCGAACAAAACATATTTAGAGCCTTCCGAACTCGCCAACGTAGGAACTGGTTTATGTGGATAGATAAACGAACTATTAAAGTTTGAATTTCTGCCCTGTACTCGAATTAAAACGTCCGAAAATTTACGGTCGCCAATAACACGCCTGTCCCAAATATACTGGTCGTGGTCTGTCCAACTATTATCTCTTAATCCTTCCGTTCGTATTTCGTTAAATAGAATTGGAGAGCGTCCAAACTTTAAATCCAGTTTTGGAAACTCAGAAAAAAGTAAACCAACGGGACCAGGTAACAACTCCACCAAATCTTTACGAATAGCAATAAAAAACACACGCTCTCTTTTTTGTGGCACGTTCATTTGTGAGCTGTCGAGTTCAAACTCTTGCACCAAATAACCTGCTTTGTCAAATGCGTTTATCACTTTACGAACATAGTCCCGGGCATTGCCTTTTAGAATTCCAGTTACGTTTTCGGCTACTACAACTTTTGGTTGTAGCTTTTCTGCCAAATCAATAAAATCATAAAAAAGGGTATCAAGTACTTGGAGCGATTGTCCTTCTGAAAATTTCTTTTCTTTACCCCAATCTTTCTCACGATTGCCACTCATAGAAAACGAACTACACGGAGGCGAACCGTCCAAAATATCCAACTCGAATAATTCTGCAGGTAAATCGGTTCTGTCTTTAAAAGTTTGGATTCCTTCTATAAAAGCGTACTTCGGGTTGTGGTTCTTGGTGTACATATCTGCCATACGTTTGTCAATTTCAAGAAAACCGACAACGTCAAAACCTGCCAATTTGTAACCCATAGTTGAGCCACCGCCACACGCAAAACAGCTAAATACTTTGCCTTTGTTTTTTTGAAAATAGGCATTAGCCAACTTCCAACGATAATTTAATTCCATTCGTTTTTTGATTGATGATTAATGATTATATTTGCACCTCTCACGGTTATTATATAAACAAAAAACACTCAAGGTATCAGAAGACTTATGTCCTCCGACGACCTTGAGTGTGTCAGTTTAAAATACCGTGAGAAGTTTTTAAATGTTGGAGGACTTTTTTTATTGCACTCTCCTCGCAATTGTTTTGTAAAAAAACGGTGTTAGTAGCTACTAATACCGTTTTTACAGGTTAGGCAATGGCTATCCTTATACAGGTTAGCCAATAAACATCCTAATGCAGGTTGCCAAATACCTATCCTTACTCTTTATAGTTTATAACTAATTACATTTCCATTTTGTGGCAACATTGAAAAAATCATACATAGCTTTTGTAATGGTTTGCTGTGATACTCTTTTCCGTTTAATACCCATTTTATTCTAAATTGCAAGTACACTTGTGCTTGTGTGTTATTGTAATTAGTTGCCTTTCTCATAAGCCCATTTGCTCGTGGGCCAGAAAAATTTCCTTGCCAGTCAAAATGCTTTTTAAAAAAGTATTCTTGCCCAAAGTCTAACATCTCGTTGGCGCTATTTAAGCGTATTTCTGTTTGCCTTTTAGGATAATATTTACTTGCATTTACTGGGTGTTTGAAGCCCGAGGTTTTAATGCTATATATATGTGTATCTGTTGTAGTAGTACGTATAACTCGTTTTGGTTTGTATCTATCAATAAACAAGTACACTTCTCCGTTGGCAAAAATAACTTCGTTGTTTATTTTAATGCCTAATAGGTGTTTTTTAATGTTGTCGCCATCCAAAAGCACCATATCTGGTTTGTTCCAATAAAAGTCTATATTGATGTTATCAATGGTGTTTTGCAGCACTTGATCAACAGTTGTATTAAATTCTGGGGCAAACAAGATGTATTTTTTTTCCTTATCGGCAACGGCAAGTAGCTTTTCGGCACTATCCTGTTTTTGTTCTATGTTAAAAATGGTACTCATTTAGCTAATATCTTTAGGTGCATAATAGTTTAAATATTCCTGCTTTAATCGGTTATACTCGTTAGAGAGTTCCGTAGTATCTTCGGCTAAATCAGTAGAAAGTGTAATTTCTAAATATAATTTTTGCAAAACGTCTCTTTTGATTTGTTTAGTTCTAGCGTCGTTGATGGCGTTAAATTCTGCCTCCAGTTGGGCAAGTTCTTCCTGTCTTCTATTCACGAGGTTTCCTTCCATTATTTTTAAGGGACATATCCCATAAATGTATTTTGGAATATCTTTTTCTTGCAAAATTAGTGGACTATTTTTATCTTCTAATAGCTCCAATTCCTGCTCGTTTTCTGCCCATAAATTCCACGTAATAAATGGCTTTTGCTCTTTTTCTGCTGCTTTAAAATATCTCATAATGCTATAATTTTAAAAGGAAATAATCAAAGTATAAGTTTTGTCCAACACCACTACTGGTATCTTTACCAATCAGTCTAAAACTAGTGGTTGTTTTATCGGCTATTGTCCATATCACATCATTACTTTGATTTGCATCAACCCCATATAGAACTCTTAAAGAACCAACCACTACATAATTTGTCGTTTCCAAGGCTGGAAAGGAAATAAGAACTTCTCCATCAATATTCCCTGGAAAATCTCCCAAATACGTATAGCCTTTGCGTAAATAAGTAACAAGGTTCATTGGTTTATTCAAAAGTTCGGTGGCAGAGCCAATTGCGGCTTCCCAGTCTGTTTTTACATTAACCTGTGCATTATCCTGAATTCCGTTTAACTTATTCAATAATGATAAAGTGAAATTATAATCGGTATGCACATAGTTTGCATCAAAAACAATGTCCGTACGCCTAGTAAAATCAGTAAGTGCATCAATTGTTTTTAAGGGTTTTAACTCGCTAAAATTAAATAGGTCAATCCCACCAGTTCCACACTTGGCATAAATAGTTCGGTATGCTGGTAAGCTATCTAATTGTTGGTTATTGTCTGCATCAGTATTGTAATTTGCGTTTTCAAATACCTCTATAATGGTTACTGTAGTAGCATAACTTCCACCAACAAAAGGTATAATTTCGCCATTGTAAGTAATAAAACCATTTGATACCACACCTGCAGTATTTACAACTCCAGTAATAATGGTTTTATCGCCTGCCAATTGTGCTAATGCTCCGAGTGGCTCACGAAACGCATCTTGTATAAAACGAAGCGTTTTATTGGTACCTGGAAACCCAGTTGCCGAAACGATTAATTTATTTCCTAAACCCATAATATAATATAGTTTTTAACGAATAGTTTGTAATAATTTATTTGTCCTTCCACCTTTATGATTAAGGCATTTTCTTCTTGTGTGTTGGTTGGTTTTAGGTCGATTGGCACTAATACCAAAAAATCTGCTCCATCTCCAACAAACTCTATTTCCTCTCGAAAATAAACAGGTTTGTTATCGCTTTCTTCATAAAACAAAACTGGTCTATTTTCTTCGGGTTCGTAAAACCACAATGGCTCTCTTAAAATGGCGTTTCTTATAATAATTCGCCTTTGTGTGCTGTCAAAACTATCATTCAAAACTGCCTGTAAATAGCATATTTGCGAGTTGTGATTTACTTTGTACAATGCCTGTGTACGAAATTCCAAAAACGCAAGATGTAACCACATAATCGGCTTGAAAATAACTTCTAGAAATTTTATAGTCTTCGTCTTACGCAGAAATGCTGGTAAATTAAGCACAATAAACGTTCGCCAATTGATGTTATACACGTTATCCATTATTCCGTATAGGGTATGTAGTTAATTAAAAGCTCACTTTCGTCTAATTTCATATATCCTGCATCGGCAATTCGTATTTCATTTATAACCCCCACGTTTTGCACTCCTGTTGTTGTATAATCATAAGTACCATATTTTGAGTATGCTTCTTTTACAACTGGCAAAACAACACCATCAACCTTTTGCAATTCATCAATCAAGTAGGTTAATACTAACTTTCCGTTTTCAAAATCAATCGACTTTAAATACTCTTTAATTTGTGTTATAATTGGAGTTAAATTAGTACCATTAAGACGAGAGCCATCGGCTCCTAAAATCAATGGGTTATAATAAATATCTAATTTCAATTTTAACAAATCGGCATCGCCAGTTGTTACATTTACCACAGTTCCTGCATCAGCTATATGATGATTGAAATAAATGTCTAATGCGGTTAAATGTTCGGACAATACTGGAGCATACTCACCGCCAACGGTTCTAACAACTTTTAACCTTAAAGTTCCGTACCCATTTTGAACCACACGAACCGAAGCGGCGTTACTTATAACCTTTGCAGTTGAAATTTGAGCATCCGTTAATAAAGTCAAATCGTAGTAGTCTTTATCTTGAACCAATGATACACCATATAAAAAGTCAAGAGCTTTTTCTCTGTACCATTTTGGAGTGTGAATACGTGATTCTGCAATTCGTTTTTCAATTTCAATTTTGAAAGTTTCCCAATATTGCTCTAAAACATATTGCCCAAAGGCGAAAATCCAAACCCATAATCGCCAAATTGCCACTTTACTAGTGCTATTTGCGTTTAAGATGGTTTGCTCGCTAGTGGTTAAAACTTCTAAAGCCGAGAGTTCAGCGGCAGTATTTCGAGCCGTTAAAATTTCGTTTTGTATGTTGTTAATTGTTCGTGCCATTTTTATAAACTTATTGCAAATTCGTACGCAAACCCTAAAAAATCAAGATTGCTTTTTTCTGTTGTATTTGTTGCGGGAATGATATTTCTACTTTCCACCGATTTTAGTACTAGTTTATTTACTGGAAAATCAGATAACTTAATTATTTGTCCAGCTACTAAATTATCTGTTAATGAAATGTTATTGAAGATAGATAAAGCAACCGCATATATGGTCGAGCCATAAACGTGAGCCGATACGTCCAAAAGAGATTGATTTTCATGTACTTTATAATCATTCATAACTGCCTTCTATTACAATGCCGTTTTCGTTAATTTCTAATTTATCAATTTCGTATCCATCTGCCTCCATTTGCACTCTAATTGTTCTGTCTAAAAATCGGTCAATGTTTCCATTAATTGACCTATCAATTGCTACACCTGTTTCCAAATGTTCTTTTAGCTCTCCTGGTGTTATTCTAAAAAGCAATTCCACATTTTGGTCAGTACTATCGGCAAGAACAAAATCGCCATTTTCTATTTTTAAATCCTGATTGTTATCCAGCTGAAAATCGTTCATGATACCGTGTGTGTTATCGTCCCTGTTACGTTGCCACCACCACTTGGGGCAACCAAGCCAGCGGAATAATTGATTGTTAAAAATTGTATTTCTTCTATAATTGCTGTTGCTAATTTGTTTGCAATTCTGTCTAACGAAGCGTTGTGATCCACTTCCTCCGATTGTTCTGCTTCAAAGGCGGCTTTTATTTTTGCTTTTAATCTTGACTGTACTAATGCCATATTTTATTATTTTAAACCTATTTTAAAAACTGATTAAACCTGCTTTCAAGAGCGGTAAAATCGGCTATGTTTATCAAGTTGATTGTGGGGCCATTATTGGTTGTAAATTTTAGAGCTTTAATTGCCTTAATCAAATCCGCCATTAATTTTTTTAACGTTTCGTTTTCTTTTTTAAGCAAAAAACCCGCTTGGTCAATTTCTAACTGTACTTGGTCTCGTTTAAACAAAAATTTGTCTTTGTCAATTTGAAGCTCCACATTTTCGATTACTAATTCAAGTTTTTCAATCCCACTTGTATTGACAACCGCCGCACTATTTTTATTTATAAAAACAACTAAAACGGCACTTCCTTTTTTTGGAAACAAAACCAAACCTCCTGTTTCACTTTCCGCCTGCAGACGAACATTAAATATTTCTGCGGTATCGTCCATCGGTTTTACATCGACCGTTTTTTCGGATTGGTTTACTTCAAGAACCTCGCAAACTTTAGCATAAACTTCATCACTTGTTTTTGTGAGTTTTTTTATTGCTCCTGCAAAATCATTTTCATCAGCCATACTATTTGAGGTTTAAGGGTTGCCCTATTTCAATTTTTTGTCTGTACCCGTTCATCCCGAAATTGACTTCTAATTTTTTAATTAAAAAATCGCCTTTGTTGTTATCCGATGCCTCAATATGGGCGATGTCACATTTGTTTACAAATGGCTCTCCAAAAGTTTCAAAACTTCCTTTAAAACCAGTTGTTTTAAATCGTATCAACTCCGTTTCGGCAAATCGCTTTAATTCATCTTTACCAACATTATATTTGTAAACCGTATAAAGTTCGCCGTCCTTATCACCTGTTTCTAGCTCCGTTCTTTTATTTTTGGCATCTACCGAAATAGCTTTGACTTTAATTTTAACATCCTCTGCAATTCGGTAAACAAAATCTTCACTTATCAAATTTTGTCCATAAACAAAATCTTCGTGCCGTCTGCCGTCGAATGGATAGGTAAAACCAACATATAATTTTGATATACCCCCGTTGGTTCTAAAGTAAGCTCGCAATCCAAACTCGCTTTTAATTTCGTTGAGTTCTTCGGCAACCGTATTTTTTGTAATTCGGTAGGGGCCTAAAACAATATCGTCATCAATTAGTTGAAATTGTATTCCAGTTCCTGCTAATAAATCGGTTATCAATTGCTTTAATGTAACTTTTGCGTAACCTTTCTTTTTTACTTCAACAGTTTTAAGCAAGAACATTCCATCTTCACACGTTATTTTAATCGGCCTTTTAGCATCAACCGTTCTAATGTAACCGACAAATCGGGTTTTGTTGTTTCCATCATATCCCAGTTTTACCGTTATTTTATCGCCTCTTTTAACGGGCGTTTCAAATAGTTTTGCACCTTGCCAGTCCGTTCGCTTTGGTAGTAATAATTCGCAGGTATCTGTTAATGTTGCCGTATCTTCCACGATGTTGCAATTATTTAGTGCATCAAACTTCCACGTTTGTGAGCCCTCGATTATTATCTCACTTGTTAATCGCAACATCTTGTTTTATTTTTATCTCAAATGGTGTATCGCTCAACATTTGAATATTAAAAGACTGTCTATTACTATGAGTTTCTTGAACCATTCCGTAAGTTTTTATAACTGCATTTTGTATTCCAAAAAGGGTTAAAAAATCACTATGAACCTCCAACGTATCTTTGATTTTAAGCATTGCCATTATATCCTCCAGTTCCGAAAGTGGATAGGCTTGTGCCGTCTCATAATCGGTTGCATCATTTTGATTGATAATGTAACTACAAACTGCCGCATCAACCGAAATAGAATAATCGCCATCGCTTATATATTCCTTTATTGTTCCGTCCCTTCCCTGCATTGGAGTAGTTACTATATTTTTTTCTTGATTAACAGTAATAACACACTCATCTAATTGTACTCTGATATTTTTATACTGCAGTGCCAAACTGGTAAGAGTTGGAACACCTGAATAATCTGAACCTTTCAAACTTATCTTATCACTTCCGTATGGCAAAGGTTTAAATCCTAAAAAAGTAAAATTCATTAGTTGGCGAGGTTTATGTCATTTACGGCAGTCAATGCAACCTCCGTAATAGATTGCTTAATACTTTCCTTACTTTCTTTAACCGTTCCATGAAAATGTAAGGTCATGTTTTCGATTAATTTACCAATCGTTAAACCTCTTGAACCCGAACCGCCACCAGAGCCGCCCTCTTTTTTATCTTTTGCTCCAACGCCTGCAATTGGTTTGGTTGGTGGAACTATTCCTAAACCGCCCTTGGTTACGTCAAAAGCGTTTTTATTTTTTTTGGTTTCGGCTTTTCCTATAACTTCAACCTTTTGTGTTTTTTTATGGCCTTTATCATAACTCGCCGCCCCTTTTTTCTCACCATCTTTATAAGCCGCTTTTACATCTGTCATTCCTTCACTTGAAAAAAGTGTTTTAAAGAATTTCTTAATCGGTGCAAAAATTCCAGTTAGTTTATCCATAATCTTTTCAAAAATTCCGACTATCCAATCCCAAACACCACCAAAAGCGTCTTTAATAGGTTGGATAAGCCATTCGTTAATAAAGCTAGCAAACCCTGAAAACACCCCACTAAACCACTCCCATAAACCACTAAAAAAAGAACCTACAACACTCAAGGCTGCACTAACCTGTGTAACTATCCAGTTGAAAACACCTACTACAAAATCTTTAACGGTTGTAAAAACTGAAACCGCCTGCTCATAAAGCCAAACGAAAACGGCGCCAATACCATTGAAAACCCATTTAATGAACTCCCATATTTTTGTAAAAACAAATTTATAAACCGTGTAATACCCCATTATAATTGGTTTTATTACCATATCCCAAACTCGTTTTATAACTACTCCTATATTGTGAAAAACTGCTTTTGCCGCTTCCCAAATTCCGAATAGAATTTCTCTAAATCGTTTGGAATTATCCCATAGATGTTTGAACACCGCTACCAAGGCGACAACTCCAATAACAACCAAACCAACAGGACTCATTAACATGGCTAAGTTCAAACCCATAACGGAAGCCGTTGCAGACCTTGTGGCACTTGTTATACTTGATATTGATTTGGCATACACTTTATTTGCGATTGCCGAAATAGAGGTCATTATACTACTTTCCATAAAAATGGCGGAGTTCAATTTTAGGCTTTTCCCTAATTTTGACAAGCTACCATTAGTATTTCCTAACTTTTCTTTTAAGGCATTTTGTGCACTATTCAAAATATTCACTGTTTGTGCAAAATGTGCCAAGCCGCTAGCACTTTCTAAACCACCTTGTATAAAAGGGGCAAATGGTTGTGTAGCGTTAAAAAAGCTAATTTTAAAGTCTGTGAGCCTTGCGGTGGTTCTATTAATTCGCTCCTGATAACTACCCATTACTGTATTTGCCTGCTCGGTTGCCGTATTTGTGCCTGTAATCTTTTTTGCCAACGCGTCCTGCTCGTCCGCACTTTGGATTAAGGCAATAGAGGCCGCCATATTTTCTTTACCGAAAACCTTTGTCATCAATGCAGTATCCCCCATAACGGGTTTTAACATTCGCAAACGGTCGGTTAATGGAATGCTCGCATCGGCAAGTTTCGCCGTGCTGATTCCCATTTGTTGCAGTCCGAAAGTTGCATCTTTACTGGTAAATCGACCTTGGGAAAGTGTGGTTAAAACGTTTCTTAATGCCACGCCTCCCTCTGAACCTTTTTTACCTGCTTTATCTAACATTTGAATAGCGGCGTTGGTAACCTCAAACGAAACGCCCGTGGTTTTTGCAACCATACCAACCTGCTCTAAAGCATTTTTTATTTGTGGTAGCTCTGCTGAGCCTTCTTTTGCACCTGCTGCCATCACATTCATCATGTCGGCCATTGTTTTACTAGCCTGAATTGGATCGTCTAAATTTACGCCGTATTGATTCATCGCTGTTGTTAGAACCTCCGTTGCCGCCACGGTGTCGCCACCCATTGTTTTTGACAAAATGTTTACATTATTGCCCATCAATTTCATTGCCTCTCCGTTTTTAGCAATCTCTGGCGATAATTGCGAAAGAATCAATTTATAAGCATTAACGTTTTGGCTGGCATCTGTTCCAAAGGTTTTAGCACTTTGACGTGCCGCCATTTCTATTTCTTTTAAACCTGTGCCTGTAAGTCCAGTTATGGCACTTAAATCTGCCATTTGTGTATTTAATGCAACACCAGGTACCAATAAGTTATTGAAACTATCTTTCAGCTGGTCTATATTGCCAGCCGCTAACTCAAACGCTAAAAATGATTTATAACAATCCCCAAAAGTTTTAGTTGTTTTCTTTACATTATTTTGAACGTTATCCAAAGCATTATTAACGGTTCCCAATACTTGGCCACCGTTAGTGCTAAAATTCAAATTAAAAGTAACTCCGTCCATATTTTTTGTATCTTTGTGCTTTAAAAACTTCTATACATGGGATTTATAAAATGGCTTTTTAGTGGAACTATCAAAATAGTTTTGTTTTTTGTAATCAATGCTTTGCTAATGATGTTGCACCCTTTGTTGCCTTTTGTGGTAATTCCTTTTGTGGTGCTTTACTTTTTTTACAAAGTACAAAGTCGATAGTTACTCACCACCTCCAAACAAGTTTTGAAACATCTCTGCTTGGTTTTTTAACCTCCATTCTTCGAGCCATATCGCTTTTGCGTAATATTCTCCCCATTGGGTAACTTGTAATTCTTTAGGATTTACATTAAAGTTTGCCATTATAATAGCATCGCCCTGTAATGTTCCTACATCGTCCCCGCCGTTTTTCAGACGGACTACAAGTTTTTTACGCTAACCGAAAACGAATTCATGTGCTGTGCCAATCCTTCAAGTGCTTTAAGTTTAGCAAAATCACGGTTGTTTATTTCATCATCGGCTTTTACGATACAGTTTTCATAAAGGGCAATAGTTCCTTTTATTTCACTGTTTTTACCAATAGCGCCTGTTGCTTCCAAAACTTCAAAAGTGGGTTCTTTAAAAATGGCGTTTAAAGTATTTTCGCCTTGAGTAATGGTAACGGTAACTAAAAATCCGTGTTTTTTTCTTAATCCTTCAATTTGTGTTTCATCTAATCCACAAACTAATTTTTCTGTTGTCTTCATTTTTATTTTATTTGTATTTAATTTGAGTTTAATTTGAGTTTAATCCTATCAGGATTTTGAACCCTGATAGGATTTTAAATTATTCTATGTGTGAAATAACTAGCTCTAGTTCTATTTCTTTCGACATATCGCCTTCTTTCCAATCAAAGGTGGTTTTCTTAAACTCACAATTTTTTAGAACGTGTTTTACTATTGCCCCAGTTTCGGGTTGGTAGCTAACCACTATTGGAAACGGTGCAATGTTGTGAAGCTTCCCTTTTGGGGCAACTGCCTGAATTGCAAAAACGGTAGGCGATAATAGGGTAATTGACCCTGTTGTTTTTACTCGTCCATATCCTCTGGATACAGGATTTCTACCTGCTCCATAGATGTTTTCTTTCTCTTGTTCCTCCTCATACTTTACGGCTCGAATGCCAATGATAGGAGATGCAGATATGTTTACAACAATATCTGCCCAGCCGTATTCACGACCATTTATTAACGGAGTTATATCTGCTATTGGCATAACTTAAACTTGTTTTGCAAAACCAATATTTACAACTATCTCACGCAAAACACCTACAGGAACAATTTTTAATGTTACTATAATTTGTGAGGTAGCCAACACGTCTTGGCTTGGGTTAATAAAAACTTTAAATCCAGAAATTTCACCATCACGTTCCATTTGTTCTAATGGAATAGCTGCAATAGCCTCTAACGATGCAATAGTATCGGCACTTATCTCTCCAGTATCTGGATTAACATAAATAGGTCCCGAAATTTTAGGCAACAATTTGATGTAAACACCTCGTTGTGCCTTGTCTATGGTTCGATTGGTTTCGATGGTGGAAAAATCGCTATCCAAACCAGTACAAGTATAACTATCGTTAAAAAAAGTACCGGTGTAACCAATGTGTTTGATTAAAAACAAGTAGCCTTTATCATTGATAGATTGCACCTGTGCGGGTGTTAAATCTCTTAACAATGTGCCGTCTATAAAGGCAGGAACGTCTAGTTCTCTAGCCACAACAATGTCGTTTGTCATGGATTTTGGGTACGTTCCAGTCACCAAGTTTTGTTTTTCAACCCACGCAATACTCTCATGTACTTTGGCTTTGGAAATGGCACCTAATGTTGCCCCTATAATACCAGTGTTTTTACCAGTTTCATCCGATATTTGTTTTCCTAAACCCGCACCGTCTTGACCAATAACAACGCTAAATCTTTCGTTCTCAAAATTTTGAAGGTATGGCAACGCTAATAAGTCTGCGGAAGTCATCGAGTGAATGGAGTAAACTGCCTCTAAGGGCATATTTAAACCTGCTAACTCGCTTAATACTCCTTTGATAGTTGTAGAAGTGGTTTCTAAATCCACAAATGGTGTTATTAAATCTACAATTCCAATTTGTCTTATTTTGCCTTCTGCAAATTGTTGCAATTGTTTAATTGCCACAAATTGCCCATCGTTAGCGGTGGCACCAACTATGTATAATTTTGAACCAGGATTCACTCGGAAATATTCTAAAACGTGGTATTTCAATACAAGATCTGTTAGGATAGGTGTTGAAGGTAGCACTAAATCTTTTTCCTCAATTAGGACTGTTTTGGCAATGTTTGAAGATCCATACACAACCAGTCCACTAATGTGATCTTCGCCCGGAAGTCTTTTTGCTAAGCCTCCGTCCTGTCTATTAAATGATACTGTATTCATTTTATTTTTTTGTGTTTGGTTTTTCGGCTATTGGCACAACATTTGGTTCTACTTTTTCAGTTTCCACAAGAGGAGCAGTTGGTTCTAGCACTTCTGCTACTACTTCTATTTGCTTCGCCAGTTCGCTTTCGCTCGGGTCGTTTACCTGCTCCGTTTCGGTAGTGCTACTTGACTTATGCACAAAATTTACCTTTTTGTCCTTTAAGGTTTTAGCATGTGCTTCGGCAGCGTTTTCTGTAAAAAAGCAAGAGCTATCCGTAGTTTCATAAAAGCAATCCAAACTAGGATTTGCTTCAAAAATTAAGTTTTTATCCATAATTTTTTATTTTAAATTTTTAATTGTATAGTTAAAAAGGTTTATATAATTTGAAAAAAAATTTGCCCACAGAAATAAGTACTACTATTAAAAAAATCCTGCCACACCACATTAAGAATTTTTGCCACCAAGTGAGTTGCCTTTCAACTAATACTGGTTTTGCTGTATTGCTTTGCTTATTTTCGAGTATATAAGTATCTTTCCATTTGGCATACATTTTTTGGGCTTCGGCCTCACAATCAACGGTTAAAATATTATCTTTTAAATTGACCTTTGGAGGTTGTAAATAGTTGCCTTTTTTAGTTTCTATTTTCGGCTTTTGACTATCAATATTTGTCTTATAGACTACTTTGCCGTCTTGGCAGTCCAACCACGCCTTATAATAGCTACTGTCTTTTTGGATTTCAAAAATGGTATCGTGAACCACTTCTTTTTTGATGATGGTGTTGGTTTTTTCAATTATTGTTGGTGGGAGAACATTAGCGGTTTTACAACCAACTAATGTTCCAACCAAAACAGCAAACAAAAACAACAGACTAAATAATTTTTTCATTGTTTAAATGGGTTTTAAATGGGTTTATAATTTTCTTTAAATTGTTTTTAAATTTTGATACTCTTTTTTTGCGTCAAAACTTGGACAGGCTTTTTTTACATTAGGAAAATCTCTATGCCCTTGAATTATTGCGTTTGGAAATTGCTTTTTTAGATCTGAAAGTAATTTTAGAATGGTTACCTTTTGGGCAGGAGTTCTATTATCAACTGGCTTGCTGTTAGTGTCAACACCTCCTATATAAGAAATATTGATTGTTACACTATTGAAACCTGCAACACCATTAGAAACTTGTTCTATTGGCAATAACGGAACTGCTTCGCCATCGGGTTTAATAATAAAGTGGTAGCCGGGCATTTTCCAACCTAAGTTTTCCTTCCAGTACCTTTGAATTGCGGTAATGCTCGTTTTTTGAGAGGTTGCGGTGCAATGCACAGCTATGTACTTTATAGTTCTCATACTAATTGGTTTTTCCGTTTAGTTGTCTAAATTTTTTCAACTCTGTAATTAATGTTTCGTTTGAGTCCATCAACTCTTTTATGTGTTGTTGCAGTAAACGCTTTTCTGCATCTTGGCTTTCAATTATTTTATCTCTTTCACTAATTCGTTTGTTTTGAGTTTCAATAACGGCTAAACATTCGTCAAGTCGTTTTTTTGAATCGTCCAACAAATTTTGATAGAAAGATGCCGATTTCACTTCGTTATCAATTTCAGCCGATTTGGCATCTGCATCGTTTTTTCGTCTTGCAAAAAACCAAGTGATTAAAGCCGTTGCTAATGTGGTAAGGATTGGTAAAATAAAATCTTGCATTTTGAATATTTTTTAAAAAGGCTCTAGCTCAAAAAAGGAGAGCCTTTTTTTATTACTATAAAATTGCTCCAATCATAGTGGCTTGGAACGGCACTGCAATAAAGTAGTGGCGGTAAGCCAATTGATTGGTTTGCGTAGTTGGATTGTCTTTTGCGGCAGTAAAATACTGTTTGGTATTTCCTGTTTTTTTCGCAATATTATCTACCAAGAATGCAACTGACGCCGTTTTGTCTGTAGCAACAGGAATAGTTCCATAGGCTTTTTTAGTTCCCGAAGCAAACATTGGCATATTCTCGTATTGAAAAATCTCAAAGCCTGCAATTATTGGGGCAGTCGTTCCCGCTTTATAATTTACCAATTGGTCGCCAAAGTTTTTTCTATCTAACAACAAATCGTTGTAGTGGTCCACACATAAAACTAATCGTCTCCCCACAACTGGGCAACCTTTTATTTTGTCAAAGCGACCTTTTAAAGCCACTAAATCTTCGTAAACCAAACGCAACCGTCCACTTGGGTCGGTTAATGGAGTTGCACCCCCTCCACCAGTTGCTGTAAGAACAGGCGTGTTTGCCGTATCAGCAGTTGGGGCAATAGCGTGGATTGCTTTTGAGAATTTTTCAGAAGTCAATTTTTGCACTGTTTTACGAGTAGCATTGTCAATTCTGTCATAAGATGCACCCATAACTTGGTCGTCAGTAAGTGTTACCACTTTGGTTTGGAATTTATCTAATTGAATAGTAATCGCATCGTCCGTGTATGCCTGTAAAGCAATAGGATAAGTGGAGTTATTAATCAAAATATCTGGTGCAAACTCACTCGTTGGCACATGGATAATGTTACTTTCGGTAACAGTCCCTTCGCCCATTTGAGAAACATCTACATCCATTTCGGCTATTCCGTCAAGGAATGGGGCTTGGTCGGCAGTGGTTAAGTTATTGATAACTCTATCCAACCACACATCTGCAAAATTTGCTGGCATATTTTATTTATTTAAGATTAAACATTTTTTTGTACTCGTCAGCATTGGTGTTTTTAAATTCCAATTGTGCGGCGTGGCTTAATTTTTGAAAAGCCTCTTTTGTCATTTCGGTAGAACCCGCCGGATTACTTACATCATTAGAAAGAGTTTTTTTCGCTGGGATTGATTCGAGTGTAGTTTTTGCAAGCTCAAAATTGGCTTTTGCAAGGTTTACAAAATCCTCTTTTTTGGTGGCAACAATTCTGCCCTGCGTAATAGCAAGGTTTACCATTTCGGTAATTGCCGTTTCTTGTGCCGAATCCTTTTCGGCTTCCAATGCCAACACTTTAGCTTCTAGTGTTGCGTTTTTATTTGATAAGGTCAAAATAGCCTCTTCAACTTTTTCGACATCCACCTCTGGAGTTGCTTTATCAAATTTTAGTGCCAAAAGACTGGCAACTGATAACAAGATTTTTTTCATATTAATTGGTTTAAATTCTAATTTTTCTATTTGAGTTTCTAACTCCCCATTCGGGGGTTGGTGGACTTCTAAGCACAGTTGTTTTACTTCGTCATCTTTTAGAAGCGTTCCACTTTCAGTATAAAGGCGTATTGAATTGGCATTGGAGGGCACGGCAACAATGGAGCATTCGTATAATTCGCATTTTTCCATTACCAGTTCAGTACCGATAATTTTTAAATCCTCACGATTAAAAGTGATACCCATTGAACACGAGTTTAGAAATTCTCGTTCTACTTTCCCCGACACTTTTAATGCGTCCGCATCTTCAAGGTCAAAAACAGGCTCTCCCAAAAGCAAATCTTTTTCTACTCTAATGTTTGTCCATTTACCCAGTACCGATTCCGTAGCGTTCCAATGTTGGTTTAACATCATTGGGTTCTTGTTGAATCGCTTTAAACTAATACCTGCAGTAAGGATTCTAAATCCATAACTATTGGTTTGGTTTTGGTCATTAAAAACAAAAGGTTTTGGCATAACTTGATTTACTATTTTTCATTTTGATAGGGCAAATTTTAGACGGTTTTTTGTTTAAAAAAAATAAGTGTTCAATTCTTAAACACTTTCAGTCAATATTTTAATTAATGTTGCCAAGGGTTGGTTTGTATTTTTTAAAACTCATATAATAGATTGACTTTTGCAGTATAAATCATAGAAATGGCAAGGTCAAAAGATGCAACTCGACAAAAAGCGGAGGCTTATTATATAGAAAACTTTGAGGCAACAAATACTGAGGTTTCAGAATTGTATGCCGTTCGCCCAGCTACAATAGGAGAATGGGCAAAAAAATATGATTGGGAGGAGAAACGATATAATTTTCACGCATCGCCAACCAAAATAAAACAGTTATTACAGCAAGAACTCTTAAATGTAACCAGTGGTGGAACTCCAAAACTGCCTGCAGATGGCATCTCTAAACTAATGTCGGCTTTGGATAAATGTGATAAAAATTCTGATCCTATTGTGGTGCATAAAATTCTTAAAGATTTGGATTTATTCATCTCTCAAATTGATGCAGATTTTGCCACCAAATGCACCGCCTTTCATAAACAATTTTTACAGCACAGGATAAGTCTTGAAAACTAATGAATACTAATCATAAATATTTAAAACTATTACAAGATTACGATAAACATTGTTTGCGTATTGCCCAAGCCACGGCTATTGACATTCACGAAACGGCAAAACAAAAAGCCGAACGAATAAAAGAATTGGAAAAAAGTTATGTAAGATGGTTTGAATATTACTTTCCAAATTATGCCAAAAAAAAATGCGGTTGGTTTCATACCAAAATGGCAAATACCATCATCAATAATAAAAGACTTCGGTTTTTAGGTGAGATGTTTCGTTCGGCAGGCAAGTCGGTACATATTGATATGGGGATTCCTTTGTTTTTGTATTTGGTTAGGCACGATTTAAAATTTATGCTTTTGGTGGGCGAAACCGAACCAAAGGCAAAACGATTGCTATCTGGAATACAAGGGCAGTTGCAATTTAATAATCGTTTAAAAAATGATTATGGCGAAAAGTTCCAACAGGGCAACTGGGCGGATGGTGATTTTACAACCTCCGATGGCGTAAAATTTATGTGTTTGGGGTTTGGTCAAAATCCACGAGGTGCAAGGGAGCAAGCGGAAAGACCAGACTATATAGCTGTTGATGATGTGGATGACAAACGCCATGTAAATAATGATAGAATGATGCGTGAAGCTATTGACTTTATAACCGAAGATATTTGGGGTTGCTTTGATTCTGATGACGATGCCACCGAACGATTTGTTTATGCAAACAATAACTTCAATAAAAATAGTATCACCAATAGGCTTAAAATTTACTTTAAAGAGGTTATAAAAAAACAAAAAGATAACAAGGAGCAAAACGATATTAAGTTTGAGGTTCTAACGGTTTGTGCCGTCAAAGACACCCTAAATTTTCAGCCCGAATGGATAGAAAAAACAAGTGCGGATTACTGGCGTAAAAAATTTGAAACCATGCCGTATCGTTCCTTTATGCGAGAATATATGCATGTGCATATTGAAGACGGGGCGATTTTTAAATACGAAAATATCCAACGCAAAAAAATGACCGTTCATAAAGGGTTAAAGCAATATGAGGCTTTATGTTTTTATGGGGATTTAAGCTACAAGGCAAATGCCGATTATAAAGCCTTTGTTTTGGTGGGCAAAATTGGAAAGGAGTTTCATATTCTACTGGCTTATTTACAACAAAAAAGCCGTGCCCATGCCGCTAAATGGTTGTACGATGTTTACAAAACTTTTGGGCTTCAAGGTTTCAATATTCGGTATCTCATTGAAGGACTTTTTGCCATGGACGAGTTTGTTTCTGACTTTGATGCCGAAGGCGAAAAACGGGGATACTATATTCCAGTAACGGCGGACAAAAGAAGTAAAGCCGATAAATATGACCGTATTGAAAGTTTATGTGGACACTTTGAAAGAATGAATGTTTATTTTAATTCCGATGAGTTGCCCGATCTTATTGAAAACGATATGCAAATATTAATCGACCAATTCCTTGCTTTTGAAAAGGGAAGCCAGGCACACGACGACGGACCCGATGCAACACATGGGGCATTTTCGGTTGTGAATGTAGCAACCCATATTTCAAAAAATCAATATTCCTTTGGTAGTAGAACAAGCCACAGGTTTTAACCACTAAATAAATAAGTATGTTTATTACAGTTTCAGAACTTTACACCTCTATTTACGACTATCAACTACAACAAATTGTAGAGCAAAATAATGATATTGCCCTAACCGCAATTGCCACAGCTGAGCAAGAAGTAAGAAGTTATTTGACTTCCAACAATTTAAAACAATGGCAGGATGGGCGACCTCGGTATGATGTTGATTTAATTTTTGCAATGGTTGGTACAGCTCGTAACGCATTGATAGTTCAACATGTAAAAACAGTTGCCGTGTGGTATGTTTGTCAATTGTCGAACCCTGATATAATCTACGAGCATATTAAAGAACGCTATGACCGAGCTATTGATTATCTTAATAGAGTATCCAAAGGAGCGGTTACTCTTAATCTTCCTGTTTTGATAGATAGCAACACCGACCCAGCCACTCAAAAACAACCTTTCCGTTTTGGAAGTCGTATAAAATTTAATCACGAATAATTATGCGTAATAATCAAAAAAAGAACCTTGCCATACAAGCTAAAAAAGCCGATACTACAAAACGCTTTTTACCTTATGATAGCAAGGCCGTAAGTAGAACACGGCAAGATATACAAAGCTGGAACACGGCGCTTCGATTGGCTCAAAGTGAAGACCCAAAAAATTACAAATTGCAGTTGCTTTTTGACGAGATAAGTAATGATGCCCTTTTGACTTCACAGATTCAGAACCGCAAACAACAATTATTCACATCGAGTTTTTCACTTAAAAAACCAAACGGGGAAGTAGATGAGGAGCAAACAACCAAACTAAAAAATAGCCCTATTTTTCGCCAATTAACAATGGCAATTTTAGATATTTTGTATTATGGTTATTCGTTGGTTGAATTGCGTTTAGAAGCCAATACAAAAGGCGAATTAGTGCCCGCTGTTACTACTTTACCAAGAACCAACGTTGTGCCTCAAAAAGGATTGTTTTATAAAGATTACACACAAGACAAAACAACGGCTTACCGTGAAATGCCAGAATTCGGGACTTGGATTTTAGAGTTCAATTCTAATGAGCTAGGGTTATTAAACAAAGCCGTGAGCCACATTTTGTTTAAACGATTTGCACAATCCTGTTGGAGTGAACTTTGCGAAATTTATGGCATTCCGCCACGGGTTTTAAAAACCAATACACAAGATGGAACAATGCTACGACGGGGCGAACAAATGATGCGTGATATGGGAAGTGCCGCATGGTTTATTATTGATAGTACAGAAAATTTTGAGTGGGCAAAAGGTGTATCAACCAATGGCGATGTTTACAATAATTTAATTGGGCTTTGCAACAATGAAATTTCGATGTTGGTTTCTGGAGCAGTTATAGGGCAAGATACCAAAAATGGCAGTAACGGAAAAGAGCAAAGCTCGCAAGATATGCTTTGGCAATTGGTGCAATCGGATATGGAACAAGCAGAGCAATACTGGAACGATACCATAATACCCGGACTTATTAATATTGGTTTTCTAACTGGCGAACTAAATTATGAGTTTGATCCGCAAGAAGACACACAACAATTATATGAGCGTGCCATTGGCTTTTTGGGTACTGGGAGTTATTCGATAACGCCCGATTATATTCTTAAAAAATTCGGTCTTGAAGTTGTAGAAAAAACACAACCTACACCGGGTACTCAAAAATTAGACTTGGACGGCGATTTTTTCGCATAAGCCCTGAATATTTTGGGGCGTTACATAATAGATTGAATTTTATTTATGACTGTAATTGTGCCGATTGTAAAGCGCAAAAGGGGGTTTTAAATCTGTCTATTTCAAAAGGATTTAAAAACCTTTTAAATGTTGCTGAAAAGGCGTTTAAAAGGTTGCATAAAAATGGAAAATATCATCCAAAGGATTTAAAAAACACTTTGGAATATCAAAATTTAATCAACGAAACAAATGCCGTTTTTGATAAAACGATAGTGGATAATGTGGTTGATGGTGCGTTGTTAAAAAACTTGCAAAATAATGTTTTTTATTTTTCGGCTTTAAAAACCCACGCTCAACTTTTTGAGGCTTCACGATTGTTGTTGAACTCTGAAAATAAAATAAAACCTTTCTCGGAGTTTTATAAAGAGGTTGCAAAAACCAACGAAACCTACAACAGGCAATATTTAGAAGCCGAATACCAGTTTGCCGTGGCATCTTCTCAAATGGCAAATAAGTGGGCGGGTTTTAGTGAGGATTATAATTTACAATATCGAACGGCAGGCGATAAGCGTGTGCGTGATAGTCATGATGTTTTGAGAGATACAACGCTACCAAAATCAGATCCTTTTTGGGATAGTTTTACGCCTCCAAATGGATGGCGTTGTCGCTGTACTGTGGTTGAAGTTTTGCCCGAAGATTACAAAGTAAGTGATAGTAAAAAAGCAATAGAAAAGGGCGAAACGGCCACCAGTCAAATTGGTAAAGACGGCAAAAACAAACTTGCAATTTTTAGATTTAATCCAGGAAAGGATAAAGTAATATTTCCGCCAAACCATCCGTATAATAAGGTAGTTGGAGCAAACGTTGTAAAAGAGGTTGTTAGCAAAAAACCAGAATATAAAAATTATTCTATTGACCAACTAAAAGAAGTATATAAAACGCAAAAGATTGACAAAGATAAAGAAAGTACCATTATGAATACAACAACTGGTTATGTGGGAACACTAAATTCATTTGATATAAATGAAAAACTACGCAAGAAGCTTGAATTATCGGATAACGATAAAAGGACAGTCAATGATTTGGATAGTTTGATAAAAAAAAATAAGCTAAACGACAACTTAATGTTATACAGGAATGACGGGCATGGTTTTATAGAATCTCACTTTGGAATTTCTGTTAAAGGATTGGATAATAAAGATGCCATTAGTAAGCTAAAAGAAACAGGTGTAACTAAAATTTCAGATAAAGGCTTCTTTTCTACATCTGCCTTGAAAAGTGAAAATGCTTTTAAATTTAGAAAAATACACTCTGAAATTAGAGCAAAAAAAGAAACAAACGCTTTTGTTGTAAATAATTATTCTGAAAGTGAAATAATTTTAAGTAGAAATCAAAAATTTAATATTATTGATATAGTAGAAGAAAATGATAAGATAAAAATCATTATAGAAACGGATTAGTAACCGAAACGTGCCAAAATTTTAGGAACACCATATTCAAAAAGAAATTTTTTATCCCCAGTGTTTGAAAAGTCCATTTCGTTTTCACAGGAATAAGAGATTTCTTTAATATCATAGCCGTGTTCTTTACGAAAAGATGTAATTTCTTCTTTTGTAAAAAAGCGTTCCGATATGTAAAAAGTTTTTAACATAGTGCAAATATAATAAAAAATAAGACACAAAATGAATTTTCAACAATTTACGGACAAAACATTAAAAGATATTGAGGTAAAGGCAACCGAATTGTTTGACAGAAATTTTGAGCAAGAGGGTTTTTTTGGTACAAAATGGAAGGAACGAAAAGCGGGCAACGATGGTCGGGCTGTTTTAATGGGGGTTGGAAGATTACGACGCGGCATAAAAGCACCAAAAAGGAGCGGTAATACTATTGTTTGGAGTTTTGATGTTCCGTATGCCAAAATACATAATGAGGGCGGTACAATCAAAGCCACTCAAAGCGTAAGGGCTTTTAATAGAACTATAAAAGGTAAAGCACAAAAAGTAAAGGCACATACCCGAAATGTAAATATAAAAATGCCCCAACGACAATTTATAGGCGACCATCCGCAGTTGAGGCAAGCAATGGAAGTAATAATAAATCGAAATGCTAAAAAACTAATTGAAGATTTTAAAACAAATTTTAAGAAATGAAACCGTAAGGTTCACGATTTCCAAAATTAAAACATAAAACTATGAGTAAAACGATTTTACAAAACATTCAAAACAGGCTAGCCGAAGTGCCGGAACTAAAATACATTGACGAAGACTGGGGGCAGTTAAATATGTATCAACCGCCTGTTAAATGGCCGTGTTGTTTAATTGATATTAGCGATGTGAATTATTCCAATTTAGGGGTTGATAGAACCGCCGTGCCACAAAACAGACAGTTAGGAAAGGCAACTATACGGCTAACATTGGCAAACCTAAAACTAACCAATACCAGCCTGCGTGCTCCACAAACTCAAAAAGAGCAAGCGTGGTTTATTTGGGATTTGGCACAAAAAATACACGAAAAAATACACGGATTTACGCCCAATATAAATTGTAGTAGAATGATACGAAATGATTTAAAAAGAAGCGTTCGCGACGATGGGGTGCAGGAATATTTTATAACCTATACCGTAGAGGCAACAAATGTTTAAAACCACATAAGTTACTAACTAATCGAATAAAGAGGGCTGATTGTCAATTTCTTTTAGTTTTTTGGCAATAGGCGTATCAATAATATTGCGTAGCGTTCCAATGCTAATAAAATGAACAGGATACACATATTTTCGCCACACCACCGCAAACGGGATATCGTCCGTTTTATGCTGTAAGTAGGTATTTAATACGCAACGATAACGGAGCAGTTTGTTCCGTTGTTGTCCCTGTACTCTACGGTTTTCCATAATACAAAATTATTACTTTCTATCATTATATACAACCCAATTTTTACGCATAAAAAAACCGCTCACTTGGAGCGGTTAAAATTACTTTGACTTGTGATTTTGTATTAGTTTATCAATGGTGTATTGCCTTGAAAATTCCCTTTGTTCGTTTACGGCTTCGCTACTTCGTTCACGTCCAAAAAGTGAGTTGTGTTTATTCCTTTCGTCATTGCTCATTTGTTCGGCCGTGTTGCATCGTTCATTAAAGTAGGTTTCAAACCATTTTATTACTTTTGGAATATTCAAGCTCTCAAACATTTCGCCATACTTTCCTTTTATAGCTTGTTGCAAAACAAAAACAACATCGGTCATTGTAAGGTTGTAATATTCCGTTGTTAGAATATTTGCGATTTCATTTATCGCCTCTTCTGAAAGTGGTTTTTTTAAGTCCAATAAATCATTTAGTCGCACCAAATAAACCTTTATTAAGGCTTCGGTTCTAACGGCGCCTACGTTCTTTTTTATCTTTGCGAGTGAACTTGTGCTTTGTTCCAGTGCTTGTTTAACCGTTGTAATTGTTTTTATTTTCGGCAGGAAGTTTTCGGGTAAATAGTTGGTTAAGGCTTTAGTTTGGGCTGGCGTTAAACTACTATCCGAAAATGTCTGTAATAATTTGTTGTTTGTATCCATTGCTTACCTTTTTTTGCTTTGTAATTGCCGCTATTATTACATTAAATCGGCTATTGATACTGGTTAAACTAAAACAGTTTTCTTTGTCCCATTTGGGTAAATTTTGAATGATTTGTTTGAAAATATCCAAAGCATTACCATCGCCTTTTATCTTTTCAATCTTGGCTAAAATAGCTTTTAAAGCTTTGCCATCTTTACCCTCAAAACTGTATTTTACGCCACTTTCTAACTGGTATTTATCCATAAAAAAAGCAACACATTCTTTGTAGTATTCTATTTTTTCATTCATATCTTATACTTTTTTAAGTCTTCTATTCTGAAATAAAAAATAATGCACGTTATTAATAATTCTTTCATCTGCAGTCTGTTTTTATAATAATTTAGATATTTGCAGTACGGCATATTCTGGAGTTAAGCCATCAACATCTTTTAAAATGTAATCTACCTTTCTAATTTCTTGGTTGCCTGTATATCGCCCTGTACTTGGTTCAAATTCATTCAGTATTAAAATATCACGTTCTTGGTAGTTTCTATCGTTTTTTCGTACTTCAAACTTCTTTAAGCCAAGTGTTACATCTCTAAAATATTGAGGGTGTATTTTTAGTTCGTGTGTCATTTTTTATATTGAATTTTTCCAAACGGCTACACCTTCCAAAGCCGTTATTATTTTTGAAGTTTCGTTAGTATTCATCTCTTTTAATGGCTTTTGAACTGGTGATCGTTTGGATTTTAGAAACTTTGTAAACCAGCCTTCCATATCCGCAACCTCTCCCCATTTTTCGCTTATTACAATAATATCAGATTGATACAACAAACTTCTAATGTAACTATGTTGTTTGTTGTTTTTGTCAAAATAGCCCCAGTTTTCTTGTGTTTCTGGTTTTGTTTTGCCGGTTTGTTGCCTTATTATTTTTACGGCTTGTGCTTGTGTAATTGACTTCAAGCTCGTGCGGTTCACATCTTCAGTAACCCATTGTACCCATTCGTTTTTTATACTTTCATTAAAACCGCAATTTTGCCGAATGCGTTTTATTTGAAAGGCGGTTATTGGCAAATTGTCGCCGTAAATAGGAGCTTGTTTTTTAGTTGTTGTCATAATACAGGAGTATAAATAATGTCATCTTTAATAAGTATTTTTCGGTTTTTTAGTAAATAATTAATTATTTCAAGTGTTGTCATGGAATCTAAAAATTTTTCTTTAGGGATTAAATTAGATTTTTGCTCAGGTTGTAAATCTTCATTTTTCAACTTTGGAATTACTTTTTTTATTCCTCTTTTTGAAACTGCTTTTTTATTACCTTGATTAGTTCTATTGTTATAATTTTTAATTATTTCAAAAAACTCTTTTTGAGTATAATTATTTTTAATTATGCATCTATTACCCTTAAATTGAAGTAAATCATTTTCCCATAAGTGTTTACCGATTATATGTTGATAACTCCTTATTTTTTTTTCTTTACAGCGTTTATCGTAATCAATTTTAAAATTAGTAACATTACCTCCGTTAAAATAAGTATCCTTATTTTCTTGAAGAAAATTAAAAATTGAGGTTGCAGTTAAATTGTAAAACGCATCTCTTTGCTCTTGTGATTTTTTGTTCATAATTGTATTACTCATTGTATTAAATTTTATATGTTGCTTTTGTGTGTTTTTTGAAATTCTTATTTTCGATAACTGCCTTTTTGTAATTGTTAAAGGTGCTACGCTCCTGTTGTGTAAGCTCCTGTCGAGCTATCCAGTTACCGTTACTATCTTTGTAAACTTCTTTGTTGTTTACTTGGTAAAGCTCGTGGTCTGTGATGGGTATAATTGCTATGCTCATTATACC
>DZAU01000160.1 GCA_022729635.1 Flavobacterium psychrophilum | reverse complement strand
GATAATCTTTTTATGTTCATCCAAGATAAAATATTCGGGAGTTGCATGGACATTATAGCTTTTGGCAATAGGGTTTTCCCATTTTCCTATGCCAAATACATTGATAAAGCGAGCGTAGTCTGAGACTTCTTTTTCCCAAAGCGGTTTTGATTCGGCGGTTTCCATGCCTACCGCTATCACTTGGGTATCTTGACGATCTTTTATATAATCATAAAACATGGGCACTTCTTTAAGGCAATGTGAACAACTCGTGCTCCAAAAAACAACTATATAGTACTTGTAACCGCTTAATTTTAAAAGTTTTGACGGCTTATTATTAAATGATAACTCAAAGTCGGGTGCTACACGACCCACTGCTGTATTCATCTCTTGTTGGAGTTCGTTTTTCCATTGGTGGTTTTGTATTTCTAAGGGTAATTTGTCGTAATAATTTTCGAATAAAAAATCGACGAGCACTATGTTTTCATCTTGGGCAAAAGATTGAATTAATGCTTGGATAAAGCCTTTCCGAATAGAATCTTCGGTTATTTTATTCAACACTTCCATTACTGTGTTTTTGTATAACTCATTTTGATCTTCCGGGTTTTGAGTTGCAGACAAATAAAACACATAATCCATCACTTTATCCACTAAAATAGAAGAGTGAATTAAATTTTGATTATTGAAATTGATGTGATCGAAAAAATGTTGCTTGATGAAGCTGAGATAATCGGTGGGGTTCACCATTGGGGCAGTAGGTAAAACTCTTTCGTTTGCTTTTAAAACATCCTTAATCAAAGAGTTGGTTTCGGTATTTTCAATATTCTCTATAGTTGTTTTTAATTCTTTTTGTTTGATGTCATATTGATTGCGAAGCGTGGACCATTGGTTTGCGTCTTTTGTTTTAAAAAATAAAATTTGAATGGAATCTAATTTTTGTTGCAACCCATTGATGGCAAAAAGATGTTTAAAATACCGAGAATTTTCTTCGGAACTTATAAAAGTGGGTAATTCATTTTGATTATCAGGATTAAAAGTAATTTGAAAGGATTTTCCCACGTATAGAAAGTCAATATAATCCATCGTTTTTTGGTTGAAAACCAACCGATAGGCTGCGTGAGGTGATGTAGAAGGAATCGCTAATTTGAAAATTCCATCTTTGGATTCACTATGCGAAACGTATTTTTGTTGTGCTCCTTCGGCGTTGTATAAAACTACTTGGGTGTAAGTAGCAGGTTGCATTTTTACCACAATTGTATCGTTTACATTTTCAGAAAATGCCACTAAACTAATGAAAAACAAAGCAATAGAAAAAAATTTATTCATTTTAAAATATTAATTAAAAAAACAGATGGATATACCAAAGTCGCAAAAATACAATAATCGCACCAAATAATGTTTGGATTGTTCGAATTGTTCGGATTGTACAGACAAGGCATGCCATGTCTGTACGGTTACATTTACGACATCATCAACGTTGGTATTGGTTTTGGCATTGTTGTTTGCGTTTACCGAATCGGTTATTGAAAAGGTGTTTTTTGGTATTTTATTCATTTTCATGGAATTTGTCGGTTACCCAATTTGCAGGGTTATTGGCGATATAATTTTGAATGTTTTCAAACGATTTTGTATCACGTATAATGTGGTCGTAAAAAAGGGGTTGCCATGCAAATTCAAAACCCAAACGATTGCAATGTTTTGTAACGGCAGATTTGTATGAACCAATAATTGATGAAATGGTGTTTTTGCCCTGATTTTGAAAACGCATTTGCCCAATAGAT
>DZAU01000025.1:18853-26896 GCA_022729635.1 Flavobacterium psychrophilum | reverse complement strand
GTAAATCGTAAATCGTAAATCGTAAATCGTAAATCGTAAATTATTTTACCTTCCTTTTTTGTTGCAAAATTTCATTCGGTAATCCGGTCTGGTTTTGCCATCCATAATGTTTTGCAATTTCTTTTTAATTAATTGTCTTTTTAATGATGGAATCAAATCGGTAAACAAAATTCCTTCGATATGATCGTATTCGTGTTGAATCACTCGTGCAATTAAACCATCGAAAACCTCCGTTTTTACATTAAATTCTTCGTCGCAATACTCAATAGTGATTCTTTCATTTCTGTAAACATCTTCACGAACGTCAGGAATACTGAGACAACCTTCGTTAAAACTCCATATTTCTCCTTCTTCTTTCAACATTTTGGCATTGATAAAAGTGCGTTTAAAACCTTTTAATTGCAGTTGCTCCTCCGTAGGTAAATCCTCGTCCTCACTAAAAGGTGTTGTATCTATTACAAACAAGCGAATGCTAAAACCCACTTGTGGCGCGGCAAGACCAACACCATAAGCATTATACATCGTCTCATACATATTGGCAATGGTCTCCATCAAGTTTGGAAATTCGGCAGAAATTTCCTCTCCCTTCATTCTTAAAACAGGATCACCATATCCTACAATTGGTAAAATCATTATAGATAGAATTTAAGTTTAAGACATAAAAATTGCGTTTATATCAAAATTGGACGCAAAAGTAATGAAAAATATGGAATTGGAAATAGCAGTATAATTAAAACATTTTCCGTGTCAAATAATCTTGCAGCATTATCGTTGCCGAAATCTCATCAATCAGTGCTTTATTTTGGCGTTTTTTTTTATTTAATCCACTGTCAATCATGGTTTGAAAAGCCATTTTTGAAGTAAAACGCTCGTCAACTCTAATGACTTTCATCTCCGGAAAATGATTGGTAAAATGGGTCACAAAGCCTTTAATAATCGACGCACTTTCTGAAGGCTGACCATTCATTTGTTTGGGTTCTCCAATGAGGACAGCTTCGACTTTTTCTTTAGAAAAATAATCCTTCAAAAAAGGGATTGCAGTAGCCGAAGGAATAGTCGTCAAACCCGAAGCAATGATTTGCAATTCATCGGTAACAGCTATTCCTGTTCGTTTTTGTCCGTAATCTATGGCGAGAATTCTTGGCATTTTATAATGAATTTCTGTATTTGATAAATCCAAAAACTAAAATAGAATTTTGCTTCACGTCGATTTTATAAACAGATATATACCCTTTAAAAACATAGTCTCTTATATTTTCATCCCCATCAGAATAAATTGATTTTTTAAAATGAAAAGGGTGTTTCAAATCTTTCTTGATGTTTTTTATCAAGTCTTTTCTAAACTTTAAAGCAGCTCGGGGTTTGTCTTTATAAATATAACGAACTTGATCTATCACATCTAATTGAAAAACTTTACTGAATTTTATTGTCATATTCCGTAAAAATTTCGTCCATCATTAGATCTAATTCATCCGCAGAACAAAATTCTGCAGTTCCATTATTGATTTTTTCCAATTCTAAATCCAATCTCCTCTTATTTCTATCAAAATCGGGATCTTCCTGAACAATTTTCAATTCATCAGAAGAGAACGAACTTAATAATTCTAAGATTTTAGCTTTGATGTTGGGCTGAAATTCTAATCTGATGCTTTCCATAATCGGTAAAATTTAAATCACAAATATATAACATTTTCCATTCGATTTGACTTTTTGCTTTTGGTTAAAAATCCTATCTTTGCTCAAAATTTTATCAAAATGAACGAATTACAATCCATAATAGAACAAGCTTGGGAAAACCGTGCTTTGTTGCAAGAAACAAAAACTATTGATGCCATTAGAGTGGTTATCGAATTATTAGATTCAGGAAAATTACGTGTTGCCGAGCCTGTTGCCGAAGGTTGGCAAGTTAACGAATGGGTCAAAAAAGCTGTCGTTATGTATTTTCCTATTCAAAAAATGGAAACAGTAGAAGCCGGAATCTTCGAATACCACGACAAAATGTTGCTAAAAAGAAATTATGCCGAAAAAGGCGTTCGAGTAGTTCCTGGAGCATCTGCACGTTATGGCGCTTTTTTGGCTAGCGGAGTAATTATGATGCCAAGTTATGTAAACATTGGGGCTTATGTTGACTCTGGAACAATGGTCGATACTTGGGCAACAGTTGGTAGTTGTGCCCAAATTGGTAAAGATGTTCACTTGAGTGGCGGTGTTGGAATTGGTGGAGTTTTAGAACCTCTGCAAGCTGCACCAGTAATTATCGAAGATGGTGCATTCATTGGTTCCCGTTGCATAATTGTTGAAGGCGTTCACGTAGGAAAAGAAGCTGTTCTTGGTGCAAATGTTTGTTTGACTGCTTCCACAAAAATTATTGACGTTACAGGAGAAACTCCTGTGGAAAGAAAAGGATTTGTTCCTGCACGTTCCGTAGTTATTCCTGGAAGTTATACTAAAAAGTTTGCTGCCGGAGATTTTCAAGTGCCTTGCGCCTTGATTATTGGTACTCGTAAACCTTCAACAGATTTGAAAACATCGTTGAATAATGCGCTACGTGAATATGATGTGGCGGTTTAAATTCCAAATCACACTATTTTAAAATCCAAATTCCGATTGGGGTTTTGATTTTAGACCTTTTGCTGGGACAGTTGTTACCAATGGGGGTTATTATGACGTTGATGCTAGTGGTAAAGCTGGATTTACCATTTTAAATGTAGGGTTGAAATAGTTTTTTACCAATAATAGATTAAGAAAATTAAGGTAATATTTGATGACTTAATGTATTAATAGAGGACTGTTTATATGGTGTTTTTATTTGAAAATTGGTATGAATAAAATAAGGAAAACAATATTTTAGCATTAAAAAAGAAGCGATCTTTTGAGAAATTCAAAAGACCGCTTCTTAATTTTATTTTAAACCAATTATTGTTTCTTGTATATGTTGTAAATGGTGTTTACGGTTTTTTCATCTAAAATACTATTCACTTCGGTTTGAATATAATGAAGCTTGAAGGCTGAAATAGCAGCAGGTAGATTTTTGGTATTATATCCAATGATTCGCAACCCTTGTTCCACATTGAAGTTAATTGGTGCAAGCTCTAAAACTTCATCAGTCCAAATGCCGAAACCATTTATGGCTAAAAGTTTCCACGGGAAAAGCTTACTCGGATCTGTCTTTCTTCCTGGTGCAATGTCTGAATGCCCAATAAAGTTTTGAGTTGGAATATTATAATCCTTTTTAAGTTTTGTAAGCAGAGCCAAAAGACTAATTATTTGTTTATCAGAAAAAGGTTCAACCCCGTTATTATCTAATTCGATTCCGATTGATGCTGAATTAATATCGGTGTTTTTACCCCAAGAAGCAGCTCCTCCATGCCATGCTCGAAGGTAGTCGTTTACCATTTGTACTACTCGGCCATCATCAGCGATTACATAATGGGCACTTACCTGAGTTTTTGTAATTGTAAAAGTTTTTAATGTTTGAGCTAATGAATCCTGAGCAGTATGATGAATAATTACAAAATTGGGTTTTCTAAGGTTAAAATTTACAGAACTTATCCATTCAGAACTAATTCCGTTTTGTAAAACGATTGGTTTTTTTTGAGAAAGGGTGTCTTTGTATAGAACTAACGGATCAATTGGAGTCGGTTCGCTCGGCAGTATAGTTGTGCTACTAGTTTCCAATTTAGCCGGTTCCATATTTGAAATGGTTTCCTTATAGCCTTTGAGTTGCTTTTTGTAAGATTTGTCACTAGCTTTATATGGATTTGCCGAACAAGAGGTCAAGACAATTGCTATTATCAGGAAATAAAAAAAGGTTTTTGTAAATTGTTTCATAATTTTTTAATTGAGTTTGGAGTATAAAAAAATCTCGAATGCGTGTAGGGGGAAATGACAAAATTATATTATTTCTTTTTTCCTTTTGATTTTCCTTTTGAATTTTTAGAATTTTTTCTTTCTTCCTTAAAAACCAGATATTTTTCTTTTTGATCCTTATTCAAAAAATCCATTATTTTTCTATCCGTATTCTCTGAAAGTATCTGAAAATTTTTAATTTTTTCATCTTGACTAATTTCTTGTTTAAGAATTCGACCTTGTGCATTTAGGCTTTCAACCAAAACATTTGATATGGCAATTTCCTGAAGTACATCGAGATTGAGAGCAGGTTTCATTTCTTCCATAACTTTGGCAGCTGTTTCCTCAGGTGGGATTTCTTTTGGTTTTTCAGGTTGACTCCTTTGGTTCATTCCGCCGTTATTTCCATATCCATTTCCGCCGTAGCTGTTGTTTCCATAACTATTATTTCCGTATTGCGCAGAAATGGTTGAAATGGATAATAGTACGAACACACTTGCTAAAAATGTTTTTGCTATCATGATATTTATTTAATATTTTAAAAGTGTAAATTTAAACAGGTTCTGCATATAAATCAAATTCTGTGGCATCAATAATTTTTACCATTACAAATTCGCCAGTTTTCACATAATGTTTTGAGGCATCTATAAGAACTTCATTGTCAACATCTGGACTGTCGAATTCTGTTCTTCCAACGAAATGTTCTCCTTCTTTTCTATCAATGATGCAGCGGAAGGTTTTCCCTATTTTCTCCTGATTCAAGTCCCAAGAAATTTGTGATTGGAGTTCCATAATTTCGTTGGCACGATCTTGTTTCACGTCTTCCGGAACATCATCAATTAAGGCAAAAGCACCTGTATTTTCTTCGTGAGAGTAAGTGAAACAGCCCAAACGCTCGAACTTCATTTCCTGAACCCAATCTCTCAAAGTTTCGAAATCTTCCTGAGTTTCGCCAGGATAGCCCACAATTAAAGTGGTTCTAATAGTCATTCCGGGAACTGCTTTACGAAATTCTTGCAATAATTGGGTGGTTTTTTCTTTCGTCGTTCCGCGTTTCATCGATTTCAAAACAGCATCAGAAATATGCTGCAACGGAATATCAATATAATTACAAATCTTGGGTTCACGACGCATAATTTCTAAAACATCCATCGGAAAACCGGTAGGGAAGGCATAGTGCAGACGAATCCATTCGATTCCTTCGACTTTTACCAAAGCTTCTAATAATTCGCCAAGATTTCTCTTTTTGTAAATATCCAAGCCATAATAAGTCAAATCCTGTGCAATCAAAATTAATTCTTTCACACCATTTTTTGCTAAACCTTCGGCTTCTTTTACTAGTTTTTCTATTGTTTGCGAAACGTGCTTTCCTCGCATAATTGGAATGGCACAAAAACTGCAAGGTCTATCACAACCTTCGGCAATTTTTAAATAGGCATAATTTTTTGGAGTTGTGGTCAATCGTTCGCCAAGCAATTCGTGTTTATAATCGGCTCCCAAAGCTTTAAGTAATGCAGGTAATTCAGTTGTACCAAAAAATTGGTCAACATTTGGAATTTCTTTTTCTAAATCAGGTCTGTAACGTTCTGATAAACATCCGGTCACGAAAACTTTATCGACTAAACCCCGTTCTTTTTTGTCTGCATATTCAAGAATCATATTTACTGATTCTGCCTTGGCATTATCAATAAATCCGCAGGTATTTATCACAATAATATTTCCTTCTTGTTCGTGCACGACCTCTTTTCCGCTGGCTTTGAGTTGACCCATTAACACTTCACTGTCATACACATTTTTTGAACACCCAAGAGTGATTACATTGATTTTATTCTTTTTTAAGGTCTTGGTTCTCATAGATTTATAATTCCGATATTTTGGAAAGTTGGCAAAATTACGATTTTTATTTTTAGGAGCATAAATCTTTGTTGTTTTAAAGACGTTTTGTCCCGCTGTCCGTAGTATCTTTTGTGTCGAACACCAACACAAAAGGATACTTACTCCCATCAGGGCTATTTTATGACCTTTTGTATTTCAGTAAATGTTTCCAAAGAAAAAACCACTTTAAATCAAAAGTCAAAGTGGTTTTTATTTTCAATAATTATATTTAGTTATGACACCATCTCCTTTAAAGATAGTCTGGATAAGAATTACATCTCAAATAACAAGGTCAAAGAAACATTATTGTTTGTCGTATTGATTCTGGCGCCATCGGTAAATCCTTGAGTGAAAAACGGTTGTTGCGAATTTCTTTGTGCATAAGAATAGGCAAAATCTATTTTAAACATTCCAAAATTATATCCTAAACCACCAGAAAAAGAATTCAAATCGCCAATAGTTGTGCTGTTTTTGTATGGACTTTCCTCAAATCGATAACCGCCTCTCAGGCTCCATTCCTTGATTTTATATTCGGCACCAAGTCGCAATTCTCCCGAAGTAGAGAGTGTATTACTCATCTGGTTATTTAAGTCTCTATAATAAGGATCGTTTTCCGGTCTAAATTTTGTGTTGCCATAATCCTTTATCGAGTAATCAATACTTATTAATCCGGTTTTTCCAAATACATAAGCAAAACTTCCTGTAATCTTGCCTGGAGTATCTAACTCATAAGGAGCATAATAATTGATGATTTCAGGGTCAACTACATCTGGCGGTAATTCATTAAAAGTATTGGCACTCACGGCAACGAGTTTTTGTGAAAACTCATCGCTCAAATTATACCAAATAGGAGAATCATAAGCAAATCCCAATCGCACTTCATTTGTAACTTTAGCAATAGCACCTATTTGAAACGAGAATCCTGTACCATAAGTATATAGATTATTGTCAAAGCGTAAATTTTTAACGGTGTAATCAGTGCCTAAAGTGTTATTATTGCTTTCATAAAAGCTTGTAGATTGTACAAAATCTGTAAAATGAGAATTAAAATTAACTCCTAAGTACAATTTATCTTTATAAGAAGTTGCGGCATTAAAAGATAATTTTCCGTTATACCCGTTAGAATAAATGCTGTTTTCTTGATAGTAGTTGCCGCCAGCAGTTACATTCGATGTGTATTGAGTGTTGTTTGGAAGATTAGTGACTGGATTAATGACATATCCTTGATAACCCAAATAGGCTTGTTGCCCTCCATGATCCAATTCGCCATACAGAGAGTTTTCCAAAACATCCAGTGGAACTCCATTTGCATAACTCACAAAATAGTTGGCTACAGAATTTGTTGGGTTTTTCCCGGCTGAAAAAACAGAATTATCAAAATTATTTACGTTTTCATAGTTAATTGCCATTGAAAACTTTTTCCAGTCGCTATTTGGATTTTGGTTTTTAAAAACAAAAACACCACCCGTTTGATTCAACTCAAAAGAGTTATCAGAAGCTGAAGTATTTGTTCCAAAATAGTTAGAATCATTATTTGTATTGTAACTACATAATGATAACGTAATTTGATTATTTGAAAAAACCGCAGATCCTGCAGGATTTACATTTATAGAAGATAAATCGCCACCAAGCGCTCCAAAAGCACCGCCCATAGCTCTAAAACGAGCTGTTCCGTTTAGATTTTCCTGTGCGTAGCGAACTGCATCCTGAATTTCCTGAGATTGAGATACGCTAAAAGCTAAACCAGCAAATATTAGAAATATATATTTTTTCATCTTTTGTTCAATTAAGTTTTTTTAATATGTTTTTAAATGGAGAAAACGATTATCTTCTTCCACCACCACCACCGCCAGATGATCTTCCACCACCACCGCTATATCCGCCACCGCCACTGTAGCCACCACCACTATATGATCTCCCTCCGCCACTATTATAACTGTTTGAGCTAGAACTGGAAGATCTACTACTGGAAGGAGAATAATTTTGGCTTCTGGTACCGCTAGTGTTAGTGCTGGTTCTTGTTCTTGAGGAATTATTAGTTGAATTGTTTTGATTTTGAGTATAATCTCTTGTCATAAAAGTAGAATTATTTCTAGTGGCACTATTTGTAGAATTTCTGCTGTAATTAGAGTAACTTGTTCCCCGAGCAACATTGGTTTGAGTTTGAGAATATCTTCCGCCATTCACACCATTAGCATACGACGAACCTCTTCGGCTTGAATTGTAAGAATAATTGTTATTATAACCATAATAGGGATAACCATAACCATAACCGTAATATGGATATCCCCAGCCGTAGTACGGATAACCCCATCCATA
>DZAU01000025.1:0-18753 GCA_022729635.1 Flavobacterium psychrophilum | reverse complement strand
AACCATAACCGTAATATGGATATCCCCAGCCGTAGTACGGATAACCCCATCCATAATAAGGATAGCCATATCCATACCCATAATAAGGGTAGCCGTAATATGGATAACCGTAACCATATCCAAAACCAATACCGAATGACCAACTCCAAGGATCAGCATAAACATTTACAGAAGTTGAGGTGGGATTACTTTCCCAATCAAGGTAGTTTTGATTTGCAATTTGGATTGTGTCGTTTGTGCTGATACTGTCATTAATCATTGAGCGGAAATAATTTTTATCAAAACTACCTGAATTGGTTTGAGCAAGTTTTTCTGAACTTCCATATATTCCGTCATTGTCATAATAAGAACTGTTTTGATAAGAGCCACAAGAGGCTAATAGTACACTTAAAAATCCAATTAGGGAATAAAGTGTAGCATTTCTAGAAGAAAAAATATTAGTTTTCATATCAATAGGATTTTTTATTGTTGCACATTACAAAAATAGTTAGTTTTGTCGAACTATTTAGTTAAAAATAATTAAAACAAAATTTGTGCCAAACTATTCAATATGAGCAAGAACCTAACTACACGAGAAGAAGATTATTCAAAATGGTATAATGAGCTGGTTGTAAAAGCCGATTTAGCCGAAAATTCAGGAGTTAGAGGCTGTATGGTAATCAAACCTTATGGTTATGCAATTTGGGAAAAAATGCAAGCAGAATTAGACCGAATGTTTAAAGAAACGGGACATCAAAACGCCTATTTTCCTTTGTTTGTTCCAAAAAGCATGTTTGAAGCCGAAGAAAAAAATGCAGAAGGTTTTGCCAAAGAATGTGCCATAGTGACTCATTATCGTCTAAAAACTGATGTTGATAATCCCGGTAAATTGATGGTTGACCCAAATGCTAAACTCGAAGAAGAACTTATTGTTCGTCCTACAAGCGAAGCTATAATTTGGTCAACTTACAAAGGATGGGTTCAGTCTTATAGAGATTTACCTTTATTGATTAACCAATGGGCAAATGTGGTGCGATGGGAAATGAGAACCAGATTGTTTCTTAGAACTGCTGAATTTTTATGGCAAGAAGGACATACCGCTCACGCAACAAGAAGTGAAGCTATTGAAGAATCAGAAAAGATGATGAATGTTTATGCTGATTTCGCCGAGAATTTTATGGCAATTCCAGTTATAAAAGGTTTAAAAACTGAAACCGAACGTTTTGCGGGAGCTGAAGAAACCTATTGTATCGAAGCTTTAATGCAGGATGGGAAAGCATTGCAAGCGGGGACTTCTCACTATCTCGGGCAAAATTTTGCTAAAGCTTTTGATGTGAAATTTGCCAATGCCGAAGGAAAACAAGAACACGTTTGGGGAACTTCTTGGGGAGTTTCAACCAGATTAATGGGAGCTTTGGTAATGACTCATTCTGACGATAAAGGATTAGTTTTGCCTCCAACTTTGGCTCCAATACAAGTGGTTATTGTTCCAATTTATAAAACAGAGGAACAATTAAAAGAGATTAGTTCTGCGGTAAATATTCTTGTTTCAGAATTAAAGAATTTAAAAATAGCGGTTAAATATGACGATAGAACTACTCAAAAACCCGGATTTAAATTTGCGGAGTGGGAATTAAAGGGTGTTCCGGTTCGAATTGCTGTTGGTCCAAAAGATTTAGAAAATGGAACTTTTGAGGTAGCAAGACGTGATAATTTATCTAAAGAGATAGTTGCAAAAGATGGAATTGCAGTTTATATCCAAAATCTATTGGAACAAATTCAGATAGATTTATTCAATAAAGCCCTAAATTATCGCAATACTCATATCACAGAAGTGAATAGTTTTGAGGAGTTTAAAGAAATTCTTGATAGCAAAGGAGGTTTTGTATCTGCACACTGGGATGGAACTGCCACAACCGAAGAAGAAATAAAAAATTTAACAAAAGCTACCATTAGATGCATTCCTTTGAATAGAGTCGAACAATCCGGAAGCTGTATTCTCACAGGGAAATCTTCTATTGGAAGAGTTTTATTTGCAAAGGCATATTAAAAAAAAATATTTTTTTTTACCTCTACTATTGTAGGTCTGAAAAATAGTTGTATTTTTGCATCCGCATTAGAGAATAATGGTCCCTTCGTCTATCGGTTAGGACGCCAGGTTTTCATCCTGGTAAGGGGGGTTCGATTCCCCCAGGGACTACAAAAAAATTAATTAAAGAAAAAATCATTTAAAAAAATGGCAAATCATAAGTCAGCTTTAAAGAGAATTAGAAGTAACGAAAAACGAAGAGTTTTAAACAGATATCAACATAAAACTACTCGTAATGCTATCAAAGCATTAAGATTAGCTACTGATAAAGAAGATGCTACTTCTAAACTATCAAGTGTAATATCAATGATTGATAAATTAGCGAAAAAGAATATCATTCATGATAACAAGGCTTCAAATTTAAAGTCTAAATTAACAAAACATGTAGCTAAATTGTAATATTTACAATTTGTCAATAAAAAAACTCCTCGTATTTGCGGGGAGTTTTTTTATGTACAATTATTAAATTATTTCTTTCAAATATTCAAGCATTTCTTTAGAAATTGGTTTTGATAAAAAGTCAATGACCATTGGGTATTTTTTCGATTTTTTTAAATCTTCGGGGTCTATTGTTGAGGAAAGAACAACAATGTTTGACTTGTTGAAATCAGCATAATCTTTGGAGCTAAAACGTTCTAAAAATTCCCAACCATCCATTATTGGCATATTCAAATCCAAAAATATTAATTGCGGTATTTTTTTGAATTCGCTATTTAAATTAGTTTGTTTGAGTGTATTGAAGTATTGAAGAGCCTCTTCTCCGTTTTTGGCTGTAGCGATTTCATTCGAAAATGAAGCTTTGGCAATAACCATTTTGCATAACATTAGCGTTATAGGATCGTCATCAATACATAAAACAGAGTCAAGCATTTTTTATTTGTTTTTAAATGTTAATGTAAAAGTAGTTCCAATATTAACCTTGCTTTCTATGCTAATTGTTCCTCCCATAGTTTCCACTTGGGATTTTACAAGATATAAGCCCAATCCCTTGCTGTCAGGATAGTCGTGAAATCTTTGGTAAAGGCCAAAAATTTTATCCCTGTTTCTTTTCATATCGATTCCAATTCCATTATCCTTGAAAATTAAGACAACGGCATCATCTAATTGATGAGCTACAATATTTATTTTTAATTTTCGGGTTTTGGCTTTGTACTTTATTGAATTAGTTAATAAATTCAATAAAATGCTTTCTAAATAGGATTTGTTTGTGTTTAAAAAAGAGACCTCTTCAAAATCGAATATAATTATGGGTTTGTGTAGGCTAATTAAGAAATCCAACTGACTAAAGACATTTTCGAAAATGTCTTTTAGCATGACATCTTCTTTTTCGATGGAAGGATTGTCTTTAATGACAATCACTCTAACAAGGTCATTAATGGTGTCGTTCAATAAATGAGTTGATTTATTGAATCCGTCTAAGATTTCTTTTAGCTCTTGATTTTCAATAGGAATATCATCAATTAGATTTAAAAGGCCTGTTAAATTTGACAATGGAGCTCTAAGATTGTGTGAGGTTATATAAGAGAATTGTTGTAAATCTTTGTTGTTTTGTGTTAATTCTCGAATGAGTTGTTCCTTTTCTACTTCCTGTTTTTTTTCTTCAGAGATGTCTCTTTGTATTGAAACCCAGTGCGAAAGCTCGCCATCTGAATCGTAAACAGGCAACATAGAGAAGTTAACCCAATATTCGTCCTGATTCTTTTTATAACTTATAGTTTCGATCTGACATTCTTCTTTGTTTTTGATGGCAGCTATCAATTTTTCATATTCCTCTTCATCTGAATTTAAACCATTAAAATTGCTTGGGGATTTTCCAATGACTTCATCGGTCAGGTAACCTGTAGTATTAGAAAATGCTGGGTTTACATAAACAATATTAGGCATTTTCCCTTCATTTAAATCGGCTTCGGTGATGATTACTGAATCTTTTGTATGGGTAATTACAGTTTCTAGCAGTTTAAGTCGTTGTTCCTCTTCTTTTTGTTTGGTTATGTCTTGTATTGCTCCAATCATTCTAACTGATTTGCCGTTTTCATCTTTCAGGATAAATCCTCTGTCCAAAACATATTTATAGGAACCGTCGGCACATTTAAATCGATATTGATCTTGCCATTTTTCGGTTTTCTGTCCTATAAAAGAGTATAGCCTTATAGACATTTTTACGCTGTCTTCCGGGTGAATATTTTCAAACCACCATTTTGAGCTTTTGCCTATTTGGTCTAGTTTGTATCCAAAAACACTTTCCATTCCTTTGTTCCAAGTCATTGTATCTTCCTGGATTTTCCAATCCCAAATCGTATCACTCGTTGCTTTTGATACGACGTCATATCTTTCGTTAGATTCTTTAATTTCTTTGTTTGTATTCTTTAATTTTTTAAAAATTTCAGAGTTTTTTATGTCGTTTTTATATAAAACATATTTAACGATTATACCGGAAAATAATATAAATAAGATATCGTTTGTAAAGCTAAATGATAAATAATTTGAAGGGTGAATAAATTTTGCTATTACTTCACGATAAATAACAGCCAAAAATATGGATACTAGTATATAGGTAACAATTATTTGATTGGTCTTGCTTTTCATTATTCAAATATAAATAAATATTAAGTAATTATTTATAATCATTCAAAACTTATTTTATTTTGACTTGTTTTAAGGCTAATAAGTTAACAAATTGCAAACAGTTCTGTAAATATTTTTTATATGGAAATAAAGTGTACCTTTGCAACCTCAAAAAAAATTAGATGGAAGCTATTAGAAACATTGCAATTATTGCCCACGTCGATCACGGTAAAACCACTTTGGTTGATAAAATCATGTATCATTGTCACTTATTTCGTGACAACCAGAATGCTGGGGATTTAATCCTTGACAACAATGACTTAGAGCGTGAAAGAGGGATTACCATCACTTCTAAAAATGTTTCTGTAGTTTACAAAGGAACTAAAATAAACATTATTGACACTCCTGGTCACGCCGATTTTGGCGGAGAAGTAGAACGTGTTCTTAATATGGCCGATGGTGTTTGCCTTCTTGTAGATGCTTTTGAAGGACCAATGCCACAAACTCGTTTTGTTTTACAAAAAGCTATTGACCTTGGATTAAAACCTTGTGTGGTTATCAATAAAGTGGATAAAGAAAACTGTACTCCTGAGGAAGTTCACGAAAAAGTTTTCGATTTAATGTTCGAATTAGGTGCCGAAGAATGGCAATTGGATTTTCCAACGGTTTATGGTTCAGCCAAAAATAACTGGATGTCAGATCATTGGGAAAACGTAACTGAAAATATCGAACCTTTGTTGGATATGGTATTGAATAATGTACCAGCTCCAAAAGTTTCAGAAGGAACTCCACAAATGTTGATTACCTCTTTAGATTTCTCAACTTTTACTGGTCGTATCGCTATCGGTCGTCTTGAAAGAGGGGTGTTGAAAGAAGGAATGCCAGTTTCATTGGTGAAACGAGACGGAACAATTTCAAAATCAAGAATTAAAGAATTGCACACTTTTGAAGGACTTGGTCGTAAAAAAGTGCAAGAAGTTGTAGCTGGAGATATCTGTGCAATAATTGGTATTGAAGGTTTTGAAATTGGCGATACCATTGCTTGTTTCGATAATCCAGAAGCCTTGCAAACCATTGCTATTGATGAGCCAACAATGAGTATGTTGTTTACAATAAATGATTCTCCTTTCTTTGGTAAAGAAGGAAAATATGTTACTTCTCGACATATTAGAGATCGTTTGACAAAAGAATTAGAGAAAAACCTAGCGATGAAATTAGGCGAAACTGATTCTGCCGATAAATTTATGGTCTTTGGTCGTGGAGTACTTCATTTATCTGTTCTTATTGAAACTATGAGAAGAGAAGGTTACGAATTGCAAATTGGCCAGCCACAAGTTATCATCAAAGAAATTGATGGTAAAAAATGTGAACCTATTGAGGAATTAACAATTGATTTACCGGAGAATCTTTCTGGTAGAGCGGTAGAATTTGTTACAATTCGTAAAGGTGAGATGCTTTCTATGGAAACTAAAGGAGAGCGTATGATTATTAAATTTAATATTCCATCACGTGGAATTATAGGATTGCGTAATCAATTGTTAACTGCTACTGCTGGTGAGGCTATTATGGCACATCGTTTTATAGGATATGAACCTTTCAAAGGAGAAATTTCTGGACGTAACAAAGGTTCATTGATCTCTATGGATAAAGGAAAAGCTATTCCTTATTCTATCGATAAATTGCAAGATCGTGGTAAATTCTTCGTAGAACCAAATACTGAAATCTATGAAGGTCAAGTGATTGGAGAAAACTCTCGTGCCGATGATATGTGTATTAACGTTACTAAAGAGAAAAAACAATCTAATGTTCGTTCTTCTGGAAATGATGAAAAAGCGAGAATTATTCCTCCAATTATTTTCTCATTGGAAGAAGCTCTTGAATACATTCAAAAAGATGAATATGTTGAGGTAACACCAAAATCGATTCGTTTGAGAAAAATATATTTGACAGAAACAGATAGAAAAAGATTTAAAGTCTAAATTTTCTAAAATAACAAATAACAAATCCCAAAATCCAATAGCTGGAATTTGGGATTTTTTTTGTATTTTTTCAATCAAATTACAAATCTCAAAGGTTTTAAAGAAAACCTTTGAGGTTTCATAAGCGACTATTTTCAGTATTTTAACGTTTCAAACTAAAATGTCCCTTCGCTTCTCTGCCGTCTTCAAGTTTCACAGTGTACCAATAATCATCGCCGGGCATTAAGTTACCATTGAATGTTCCGTCCCATCCTTCTGTTGTTCCAGGAACCCACTGCTTGAGCAATTTTCCGTATCTATCAAAAATATAAATTATTGATTTGGAGTAGAAAGTGGCATTCACCCCTTTCACATTCCAATAATCATTGTAGCCGTCTCCGTTGGGGGTAAAGAATTTTGGGACACCAACAACGGCTATACTTTTAGTTACTACTCCACAACCGTTTTTGTCATTGACAAAGACTTCGTGAATTCCAGCTGTTATATTGGTAAAGGTATTAGAATCTTGAAAATACCCGGCAGGTTCATCTAAACTATACTCATAATCACCCAATCCAGATACGTTTATAGTAACAGTGTTGGTGTCTGCCATATCTTCAATATCTATGGAGTCAATTTTTGCCAAATCCGAAGCAGTAACTTTTATAGTTCGAATGCTGCTGCAACCGAAAGTATTTGCAACTTCAACAGTATAGATTCCTTCGGCATTTACATCTAAAGTGTAGGCAGTTTTACCCGATAAAACAACTCCGTCTTTTGACCAGATATAAGTGTAATTGTTTGGATTTGAACCATCTTGAATTCCCGCATTGAGCTGAACGAAAAATGTAGGATCGTTTGAGCAAACTAACTCGTCATCATTTCCATCTGTATTCAAATTGATATTTGGCAAAGGGTTTACCACAAAAGGAATATTTATTGAAGCGGTACAATTTGTATTTATTGGATTTTCTACTATAACTTTTACATTTTGTGTCGTCGTCACAAATGGATTTGGCAGCGGACTTGGCAATGAATTTCCATTTCCATCAAAATATTTTACAGTCATTCCTGTTTGTCCTCCTAAAATTACTGTTTCTAATGTTGAAGTGTTAAAGGCATATTTTCCGTCTTGAACTAAGGGATTTAATTCATCATCGCAAGTTGTTGTCAACGAAATCGGAATTGCAAACGCTTCGGGTAAATCATCGACAATAAATTGAATCGTAGTTTCATCATAGCATTTTAAAGAAGTGTTATTGGTGACAACTGCTTTAATCGTTTGGAATTTCGTTGAAAAAGTCGCCGGAAATGGGCTTGCAAGAGGTGCGTTGGAAGCATCAAAATAAGTTACAGTTACATTGGTTTGACCATTTAATAATGTTGTTTCTAATGCGGAAGTATTAAAAATATAAATACCGTCTTGATTATCATCACATTGTCTTGTTATCGTAACAGCATTTGCATACGGTAATTTCTCTACATTAAGGTTTATATAAGGACCAAGTCCATAGCAAGCATTGTCAACATCGCTATCAACACGACCCCAAATAATTTGAAAATTTGGATAACCAATGTTTCTGTAATTTGAAATATCAGTAATGACATTGAGTTCTGCCAAAGCATCGGATTCGTTACGGTAATACGTTATGGTGTAATTTCCTGGAGGAAGCAATGCTTGTAAATCTAAGGTAACACTGCTAAAATTGAAGCTAGATATTCCATCTCTATCATCATTGGTAGCATCTAAAAAATCATCGCAGGTTTCAAAACTTCTTTTAAAAGTAGATGGAATTTGGGTTGCTAATACTTGCAGGGTAATTTGAGCCACTCTAAAACATCCATTGCTGTTTGTTACTCTAGCCCAAACGGGCATTATGCTTGGAGTTGTGTTTGTAAAAGCTAAAGGTGTAGTTATTAATTTAGTTACATCTCCAGTATTGGCTCCAGCCAAAGTAGTATAATAAGTAAAAGTTTCATTAGCTGCATTACTAGAAATACTATTGTTATTAACTGTTAAATTAAAGGTAGAAATGGCATCTAAATCATCATCGCATTGAATGATAGTAATTGGGTTTACAACTGGTAGAGCCAAAATAGATAAAATTGTATCAGCCGAAGTTAATCCGCAGGAATTTCCTGTTTTATTTAATTGAACACGATATTTAAATCCGTTCATTGCATTTGTAACATTTGTAATGGTCAATGTATTTGTAGTGACATTAGAATAAGTTGCATCATTTATCAAATCGGTCCAATTTATTCCATCAATAGAAAGTTGCCATTGATAGGTATTTCCTACGTTATCTGTTAATGTTATTGAGGCATTTTGTAATTCGCAAGTTGGTGAAACAATAGGCTGAGTAGTGATAACGATAGGAGCTGAAATTAGATAATTAGGATTTGGTATTGAGTATGGAGCACCAATAACAAGTCCATTTGCGTCAACGATTACGGGACTATTTCCCAATATTCCATCTCCATTTGGGTCTAAAAATCCTGCCTCTATAACATCGCTGCACAAATCTTTATCACTGTCTAAGTCTCGGTAATTTCTAATTCCATCCGCATCTAAATCATTTTCAGTTTCTACTGAATCCAGAATACCATCGTTATCACTATCTAAATCCAGATAATCTAAAACGCCATCGGAATCGGTATCAACTGGATTTAATCCTGGTTCGAATGCATTGTCTAATCCGTTTAAATTTGTATCCGTATTAGATAGTGGTAAACTTGTGTTTGGTTGTGCTTCAATAAAATCTAAAATTCCATCGTTGTCAGAATCTGAGTCTAATTGGTCATCTGTTCCATCTCCATCAGAATCTTTAGGAATACAAGTGGCAATAAATTTAAAAGTAGATTTATTTCCGGCAGAGTCTAAAAGGTTTTTATGCGTTATTTTAAAATTACTAACCTGATAAGATTGAAATTTAAAAGTTCCTGTTCCAGCAGCAAGAGGGACATTTCCGTTGATGATAAAACGAATTTCAAAGGAGGAATGTTGGGTAACACCACTTTCGTATATTCCGTCATAGTTGGTATCTATCAATAGTTGATTGGTAGGATTCCAAACAGTTATTGTTTTGTTGATGTCGCAGTTTACAATATATTCAGCATTTGGATTTATTAAATCGGTTGTATTTGCAGTTGTTACATATTCTAAACTTAAATTTATTGGGTTTGTGAAACTTAAATTATAAGAAGAATAAATTCCTTTTCCTGCAGAAACTTCACTAACGAAGCTTCCATCATTCGCACCAATAATGGGTGTTATTGTTGCAATTGAGGATGTTGAAACTGTTCCTGTAAACGAATTAGAATAGGTTCCTAAGTTTATGGTTCCAGCATTAAAATTAGAAATATTAATATCTTGATTACCAAAAGATTCTGTACAATTAGTGATTCCATCATTGTCATTGTCAATGTCTATATTGTCGTTAGCAAGGTCATTATCGATATTAGTTGCACATTCACTAACCGGAATATTATCTGAAAAAACAAAATTGCCACAACTGGAATTTTTTACTTTTACTTTATAAAAACCAGGTTGACTTGGAGTATAGGAATTAGTTGTTGCTCCAGGTATAGTTACATCATTAAAAAACCATTCGAAAGAATCATAAGCCAGAACGGAACTCACTTTTAAAACGACATTTGGGATGCAATTAGTGTTTGTAATGGTAATTTTATCAGAAATTATCTCGGGTTTAACATCAAATCCAGAATAATATCCACCGTAAGTTGCTGCTCCGTTAGAGCCAAAATAGGAAACATAAACCTGTTTGGTTGAGTTTATAGCAATGTTTCCCGAAAGCCCATTTACGGTATAAGTCACATAGTTAGGAGTTCCTGTAACGGCTGTTGGAGTTGCGGTAAGTGCTACATTATTTATTTTTACAGTTGCTCCAGTTTCGGTAACAATATTTAAGCCACCATTAAAATTAACACTTCCAATTTGTTCTATTAGTGGAATATTATCTACAATATTAGGAGTTGAGCAGTTTAAAGGGGGTACAAAAAACATATTTTGATTGGCTGCGGAGCTTGCACCACCAATACTTTGATACGCAAAAACTTTTTCGGATGTAGCAACATATAAATTATTATTGATAAAATTACTCCCATCTATAGATACATATTGTCCTTTGTTTAATACTGCGAAAGGAGTTGTATTACCATTTAGAAATATATTGGTGGCATCGACGTTTGCAATTAATAAAACCTGTTCTACGGTATTATTACCAACCCCTTTTACAAAGATATATTCCTTTCCTGTGATTTCAAATGGAACGATTTGGTCAAAACCAACATCACGACAACAAGTTGAAGTATAATTACTACCAGCAAAAGAACCAGAGTTTACAACAACATTTTTATCTGTTACTATAAGTGTTCCAATAAGATTAGCACTATTAGTAACTGTTGAATTGTTATTTTCGGCAGCGATTACATAGGATTCATTTTTATTTAAGGTTACCGTAAATGGTCCATTAACGATAGTTCCGTTTGTGAGGACTGTTCCAATTGGAATATTAGAAATTGTAACCACAGTATTATTTTCGGTAGCCAAGATAGACCCAAAATTAAGTAAGGTCGTGTCTATAAACGGGTTTAGCATTGCGCCTAATCGAAATTCTTTGCCAAGCGCACTATTTCCTTTAGATACTAATCCTCCGGCGTGAACATAAGCACCAGTATTTGAAAGCCCTGAATTTACTCGTACACTAGCATAAATTAAATTTTCGGCCTCAATGATGTATCCCTTATTACTAATTTTTTCGATACTACTTTTAGGGGTAAACAATTGGGTATTATCTCCTGAGCCAATAGAATACACATAAGGTGTAGCGTTTTTTACAACTCCGGTTATAATTCCTCCGCCAATTTCAATTATTTTAAAATTTACATTGGTAAGACTTGGCGTAGATATATAGATATAATGATCTCCAACTAAGTTTGTGTTGGCCGTTATTGGCGGAATATAATGTGTTTTACTAAATTGCGCAAAACAACTTACAGACAGGAATATAAAGAAAAAGAGAGCCAATTTTTTCATTGTATAAAAATATAAAATATTAGCTATCTTTTTAATGAAAAATGCCCTTTTATTATTTTCCCGTTGCCAAAGTTTAAATTAAACCAATAATCATTAGCAGGCAATTCGTTTCCAATGTAGGTCCCGTCCCAGTTAGGATTTATTGCATTGAGTTCTTTAAGTAATTTGCCATAACGGTCATAAATGATTATGCTGGCTTCAGGAAATAAATCAAGGTTTTTTATTTTCCAAACATCATTATAACCATCACCATTTGGAGTAAAAAAACGAGGATAATCTAAAACATAAATGACAAACGGAGCAGACAAACCACAGCCGTTTTTATCTCTTGCATAAGCATAATATGTTCCCGGAGCAATCCCTGTAAACAACGGATTGTCTTGAAAATAGGAGCCATTAAGCGAAAATTCGTAGTTGCCAACACCTGTATATTGTAGTAAAACTGAATTTTCATTTCCGGCAAAATCATTTATGGTAGCACCAGTAATTGTTGCAATTTCTGAACTTGTAACGGTGAATTTTTTTGTAGCATTGCAACCATCAGTATTAGTAACCGTAACCGAATAATTTCCAGCAGCATTAATTGTGATTGAGTTTCCAGTTTCACCTGTATTCCATAAATAACTCGAATATCCTGTGGCAACACTTAAATCTGTTGTGGAACCAAGGCACACAATTGCGGTTTCGTCTTGAAAATTGGACGGATTAAAAGCGTTTACCAAAAGCGTTATGGGAACAATTCCGTAACAATCGGGTCCGTTTACAATTCGAGCTTGAATAATTTGTTGGTTTGGAGTTGTGTTTTTGAAAATATTGGACAAAGCATTTTTCTGTGAAATGGCATCTATGGTGTTTAAATAATATTCAACAATTAGACCCGAAGGCAAGCCACTCAATACTTGAGGAGTAACTTGTGCATTCAAATCAAATTGATATAAACCGTCTTGAACTGCATCACCATCGCAGGTCGAAATAGGATTTTGTGTAGCAATGCTGTTGTTTGCAATACTCAAATCGACTTGGGCATAATTGGCACAGCCAAAAGAATTGGTAACTCGTGCGAAAAGCGTTGGAACAGTCAATTTGTTCTGATAAGTTGCGGGGTTCAAAATCGGATTTATTTTTCCTTGTGCATTTGATAGAGATTCGTAGTACTCGACAGGACTTAATGTTGAATTATTGTTTTTTATGGTAGCATCAACTTTGGTTAAATTAAAAATAGTTATTCCATCGCCGTTGTCATCGCATTGTGCAAGAGTGGTGTTTGATAGTACTATTTCGGGAGTGAACTCAATATTTATTTTCCCGGAAGCACTGCAAGTTGCCGGTGTAAAAACAACTTCAACCGTGTAAACTCCTGTATCAGTGGCTGTGTAAGATGGATTTGTTTCGCCAATTATTTCAACATTGTTTTTCAACCATTTATAATTGTAGCTCGGTGGTAATTTAGTATCAATGGTATAGCTTTCGCCAAAACAAACCGGGTTATTTGAAAGTAATCTGTCTGGACCCAAGTCGATTTTTGGAGCAAAACTTCCTGCTTTAAGAAAAACTGCTGAATCATAATATTCGTTAAAATCATTAGCAATCACCAATTTAATATGATAAGATTTTCCTGCAATAACATCGGTTTGCGCATTCATTACAACTGTTTGTCCCGAATAATTTATTGGGCTTGTAGCATCATTATATCCGTTAAAATATTTTTCATTTACCGCATCGCAACCACCTTGAGGAACTGCCGGATGTATATTTATCGAAGAAACGGGTGTTATTGTACCTGGAATTACAGCTAAATTTTTGTAAATACTACCAGGTATATTTTCTTTAATTAAAAAAGCAAATCCATCTGAATAGGAACAAGGACTTTTATCATAATATTCGATGGAAGCAAAAATATAATCAAAACTTAAAAAATTAGTTAAAGGTGTAAAATCAAATTCTAAAACTGTTGCAGTAACCGAATTTATGCCTAAAACCTGATTCAAATCAGTGTCGCCTTGCCAGCCATTATCGTTGTCGTTTCCGGTAATGTTACTCGGACTAGTATTATATGGTCCAATTGATTTTTGTGCGTAATGTGTAGACAAAATAACACCATCGATAAAAGGGAAACTACCGCCGGCATTGGTAAAATAACCATAACTGTTTTGTCCAATTGGGACATTAGTATCTCCGGTTGCAACAAAATTTGAAACGGTTGCACAAGAACTGTTTACCAATACATTTTCGACAAGTTGTTGCGCTGTTTGAGAATCATCAACGGTAATGTTTTGTGCAAATACAAAGTTAGTATTGCAACACATGAAGGCGAAAAATAGAATTGTTTGCAGCCATTTCATAGTGAAACAAATATACTATAAATCTGTATTTTTTTTAAACTTTTTAGATATGGATTTTTTAGCTTACTATATTTTGATATCCACATAGTTTGATTAACGATATTAACGTAAATTTGTACCAAATGTTTTCAAAAATGAGTGAAGCACCTTTAATGGTTTTTAAGAAACCAACTTATCCGTTGAATAATTTATTTTTAGATTATTTAGAACGATTTGATCGTGTGTCAAAAGTTTCCATTTTTTATGATGATTTACTGCGTTTTTCAGGTTTTATAAACGTATATGATAAAAAAGGGAACGATACATTATGGATTCGAGTATATTATAATGAGTTTGAGAGAAATGACATTGACCTGAATCTAAAAAAGATTTATTCTTATTTGCATTCCGATGGTAATCTTGAAACTATTAAATTTTTGAATATAGATGCCATTGATTACTGTACTTTCGGGAATTCAAAACCTTTTCGAATAAAAGTCAGAAACATTTTAAATGACAATTATGTGTATTTCTATATTAAAAAAGCAGATGCTTCCCGCGTTTACGGACTAGAATTAGAGCATATTCTTTCGCCGGATAAAATAAATTTTTTGGTCTATAAAGATACTCTTATCGAAGAACACATTATGGGAATTCCCGGCGATGTTTTTATGAATACATTCCTGAATGATTGTTCTGAAACCGAGAAATCTCAGATAGCAAAGGAGTTTGTCAAGTTCAATGAGCGATGTATGATTAGACTTCTAGGCGATATGAGAGCTTATAATTATGTAATTGTTCCCATTCACGATTTTGATCAGGTTGTTTTTAGAATTCGCCCAATAGACTTTGACCAGCAATGCTATGAAGGTAATTTGAAAGTTTATAGACCACAGTTTTTTAAGGAGAATTACCCAATGGTAAAATTGGTCAAAGACAAACTTCAAAACAGTTCGATTGAACAATACAAAAATGAAGAACGAGCCGTTCTTGCCAAAAGAATTTATTCGGCAGAAACTCGCATCAAAAAATTACTGCAAATTATGGGCAATGATGTTATTGCACCAGACGATCATATCGAAAAATTAAAATTAGAATTGTATCGTTTGACTCACGATATCAACTTTAAAAGGGCAAAATCTATGGGGAATGTGCTAAACTCCGCATTTGATTTTATTACTCGAAATTATAAAAATGTAAATATCTTTAATTGATGATTTGGTAATAAATCGAATCAATATTTGATACTTAAAGGCATATCCATTTCCGAAATTCGAGCAATGCGTTTCCTTATTATCGCTTGTTTCAATAATAGTAGGCTTTTTATAAGTAGTAGTGTTAACATCTTTTTGGGGTTTTAGTCTGTGATTATTAAATACTTGAGGTGTCTTTTTTGATATAGACTTAATAATGTTTCATTAATGTCTTTAAGCTCAGGAGTGAGAAAAGTTTTGTGACCCTTAAGATCATCTGTCAATTCTAAACCACAAACGGAACATTTATATTCCTTGAAGTGATTGGTCACATTTCTAGTGGTGATGATTTTATGTCCAAAAAAAGAACACAAAATTTTACTGGAGAGATTATTTTCTCTAATTTTAATGGTGTTCATAATTAAGTCTATTAGATTTGGGATAGTAAATATATAATTAACTAGATTAAAAGCCATATTTAATCGATTAAATACACAATTTTAATATATTTACTTATAAAAAACCTACAAAAACATAAAAATAAAAATTATAAATTATTAAAATTGTTCACAATAAATGAGGGAAAAAACAAAAAATCCCCAATTATTTTACTAATCGAGGATTAAATTAAGAGTTATTGTTTGAAAGAGTCAAAAGTTAATTTCTGACTTCTTTATTAAAATATACCAGATAATAATACATTTGTTTTTCTTCGTCCCAGCCTTTTTCTACAAATTTCTCGGCGCTTTCCGGGTTTATAAAATCCATTTTTATTTGAATTTGTGTATCCAGATTAATTACGTTTTTAATAGATTTTCTGGCGTCAGTCACAGCTGAATTGGCAATTGGAAAAGTGGTAACATCTTCAATGCTGTATTTTTCACCTTTATCTACTTTGTAGTTTTTAAATTCCGGAATCAAATCCGGATTGTCTATCACTTCGTTCAAGAAATTACTTTCTTCAAACTGGTCATTTTTGGCAAAATAATTCACAGAACGATTCATAAACATCACTTCTTCTTTTTTGTCTTCGGCAGGAAAAACAACATCTTTTGCAAAACCTTGGCAGAATTTCAGGTATTTTTTTGTAATGAAATTCTCATCTTCAAAAGCATCAACCGAAAGAAAATGTTCCAACCAATATCGCGCATCATAGCGATTACTGTCAACAGTCAGAATCTTATAACCTTCTTCTTTTTTATAATTGAAAATCAAACAACCTTTGTCCAATTTGCTAAGGTTGATGCCATGCTGCAAAATCATTTCCAGTTGAGTTCCTTTTTCTTCAAACTGCAAAAAATCAGATTGTAATTCACTTTTAAAAATCCCAATGGCATCTACAATAGTATTATCGATATTGATATTAGTCAAATGTGCCACATAAACTTCCCCATTTTTGATGTGAGGATGGTTTGATTGCTCGTATAAATGCTTTGTTATTTTTTTTGAAACTTCGTGTAAATTGCTTGGATTTTCGAAAATTTCTGTAGCCAATTTGAACATATCATTATATTCTAAATCAACTTCGTGGGCAAATTGAAAGTAGTTTTCTTCTTTTTCTCTAAATGGTTTGAAGAAATATTCTTTCATCAAGGGCACAACTTCATCATTTAGGCTGATGGATTGTTCCGATAAAAAAATAGCCTCATTGCGGCTTTTGTTTCCCACTCTGTGAATGGATAGTGTTTCAATATGGGTGTTAAATAGGTTTATCATAAGGTAAGCCCCTCCCGTCCTCCCCGAAAGGAGGTGCCAAGAATTGGGCAGTTTTTAGTTAATTATTATTAAAATGTATATGAGATTTCCCCCTTCTGGGGTTAGGGGGCTAATTCCAATTCTCTTCAAATCCGTAATCTTCGAAGTTATCATCTCCTTCGAACATATCCAGATCTTCTTCGTCTAAATCGTCTTCAAATTCGTTGTAATTTTCTTCATCGTCATCGGCAATAAAATGTTTTTCCATGGCTTCGGCAGGCATTTCACCATGTGAGAAAATGGTTTCGGGATAAATATTTCCAGTAGAAATTTCTTCGATTGAGGCTAATTCTACAAGAAAAGTCCACATATTGATGAAGTCATACACATAAATTATTTTGGTATTTTCTTCATCCAGAATATCCGAAAGTAGGTAATCGCTCATGGTTTTTTGTTCGCCTGGAACATCACCAGTATCAAACATTGGAATTTCGTCTTCTTGATTCCAAGTGTCATCACAAGTATAAAAAGAAGCTACTTCCATTCCGTCAAATCCAAAAGAATTGAAAATTGCATTGTGCAAATCCTCTAAAGTATCGTCTGAAAGTATCGCAATATCTCTGAAAATGTCCTCTTCGGCATCGAGAATTACTCTGAATTTATAAACCATAATCGTATTATTTTTAAGGTTCAAAGGTAAAATATAATTTTAGATTTTAGATTTCGGATTTTAGATTTGTTGAAAACTATTTTTCAGCAAAATTTAAACCCATAATTAAATTTTTGATTTTTCGATTGTTTTATGAATTTTGGCTACTTCTTGAATTGCTGCGCTTCCGTACCAAAGCGTGAGTTCTGCTTCGAATAGTTTAGCTTGTACTGCTGGGTCGGTATTTACTAAAATTTGAGCTTCTTCTATTGTTTCTACATTGAAAATATAAATACCTCTATAGTTTTTGTCGTTTTTCATAAAGGGACCAGCCAATGCCAATTTCCCTTCGTTTGCTAATTTATTGATATTAGCCATATGACCCTCAAAATATTTGGCTCGTTCCTCTTTTGTTGCAGTGGTATTGGTTCCTGTTTTAAGAATGCAAAATACATATTTCTTCATTCCATAATCATCAGACTTTAATGATTTGGCTAGATTTTCGTTGTATTTTACTGAATCTTGAGCATTGGAATTTACATTTAATAGAAATGTAAAAAGGATTATTAAAGTCTTTTTCATACTAGTTAGGTTTTAAATTAATTTAGTTTCTTAATCACTTTTGCGGGATTTCCAACAGCTAATGAATTATCGGGAATATTTTTAGTAACGACCGAACCTGCTCCAATTACGCATCCATTTCCTATGGTAATTCCAGGACAAATGATAGCATTTCCGCCAATCCAACAATCATTACCAATAGTTACTGGTTTTGAAATTTTATGGGTTCTTCGCAAAACCGAATCGAGTGGATGTGATGCAGTATAGATTTGAACTCCAGGTCCAAAAAGAACGTCAGAACCAATTGTCACTTTGTTTTCGTCTAAAACAACACAATTTACATTGAAAAATACATTTTCTCCACAAAAAAGGTTGTAACCATAATCACAGAAAAATGGGGGTTCGATTCGAAGATTTTTACCTGCATTAGGCACTAATTCTGCAATAATCAAATGCGCCTTTCTTGTCATTCGATATTCGGTTACATTCAACTGATGAAGTAAGTTTTTTGCCTTTCGACGGTCTTTCATAAGTTGAGGATTCCCCAGAAGATAAGGTTCTCCATCGCTATATTTTTCTTTTTCGTCATTCATAAATGAATTATTTTATTGTAAAAATAGAGGAAAATTGTTTTGAAATACGACTCATCCCCAAAATTCTACAATTCGGTAAACTATAATTTTT
>DZAU01000082.1 GCA_022729635.1 Flavobacterium psychrophilum | reverse complement strand
GCCAAGTGTAACATAGCCACTTTTTCATCTAAATGTTTTGGTAACATATACACGTCATTGTTGTATGCTGCGCTGTTTTTCCACAATTCGATTTGAGCTAAAGTTTGGTTTGTAAATGAGTTACTCATTACAAAACTTGGGTGACCCATAGCACAACCAAGATTTACCAAACGACCTTCTGCTAAAATGATAATGTCTTTTCCGTTTACCTTATAAATATCAACCTGTGGTTTTACTTCGTTTTTAGTTTGGCCAAAGTTTTTGTTCAACCAAGCCATATCAATTTCATTGTCAAAATGTCCGATGTTACAAACGATAGTTTTGTCTTTCATTTGTTCGAAATGAGAACCCAAAACGATGTCTTTATTTCCAGTTGTGGTGATGATGATATCAGCATTTCCAACAACAGTGTCTAATTTTTTAACTTCATAACCGTCCATTGCAGCTTGAAGCGCACAAATTGGGTCAATTTCGGTAACAGTTACGATAGAACCAGCACCTCTAAACGAAGCTGCAGTTCCTTTTCCAACATCACCGTAACCACAAACCACCACTCTTTTTCCAGCAAGCATAATATCAGTAGCACGACGAACCGCATCAACTGCCGATTCTTTACAACCGTATTTGTTATCAAATTTCGATTTAGTAACCGAGTCATTCACGTTGATAGCAGGCATTGGCAACGTTCCAGCTTTTACTCTTTCGTACAATCTGTGAACTCCAGTTGTAGTTTCTTCGCTCAATCCTTTGATTCCAGCAACCAATTCTGGGAAACGGTCAATAACCATATTGGTCAAATCTCCACCATCATCAAGAATCATATTCAGTGGTTTTCTGTCTTCGCCAAAGAACAAGGTTTGCTCAATACACCAGTCAAAATCCACTTCGTTCAACCCTTTCCAAGCATAAACCTGAATTCCGGCAGCAGCAATAGCAGCAGCGGCTTGATCTTGAGTTGAGAAAATGTTACAAGAACTCCAAGTAACCTCAGCGCCAAGAGCAATCAATGTTTCAATCAAAACCGCAGTTTGGATAGTCATGTGCAAACAACCAGCAATACGAGCACCTTTCAGTGGTTGTTCGTTTTTGTATTCAGCACGAAGCGCCATCAAACCTGGCATTTCAGCTTCAGCTAATTCAATTTCTTTTCTTCCCCAAGCCGCTAGAGAAATGTCTTTTACTTTGTAAGCCAAAAAAGGCGCAGTTGTAGTACTCATTTATAGTATATTTGTATTTGTAAAAATTTCGGCAAATTTACGTAATAAGTTAGTAATAAAAAAGATTCTTTAAATAATTATAAATCAACAGAATAATTTTTTTAAGGAGCTAATCCCGCTATTCGTTGCAATCTTTTTTCACACCCTGTCAGGGTTTGGAACCCTGACAGGGTTATAAAAAAGGATTTTCACTGCTACCTGCCTGTCGGCAGACAGGTCGGGGCTAAAAAATCAGAATTCACAATGCCACTATACAAAACCATAAACCACAATTCCTCCACAAAAATCCTCGTTTGGAAAATAACCGAATCCTACGAGCAATTGTTTAGTGAAATACAATTAAACGAAAAAAGTCTGCTGCGATTAAACGGAATGAAATCGCAATTGCACCAACGCGCTTTTTTAAGTGTTCGCAAATTGTTACAACAAGCAGGATATTCTGATTTCGATTTGTATTATGACGAATTTGGGAAGCCGTATTTTATTGATGGTAAACACGTTTCTATAACACATTCGCATCATTTTTCTGCTATTATTATTAGTGATGAAACCGTTGGAATCGACATCGAAATGCAAAGAGAAAAAATTATTCGAATAGCTGACAAATTTGTAAACGAAACAGAATTGAATCGCCTGAAAAGCTTCGGTAACCAAGATTACATCAAAAAACTGACCGTAAAATGGGGAGCCAAAGAAGCCATTTTCAAAATCCGAAATGAGAAAGGAATCAGTTTCAAAGACCACATTCAAGTAAATTCATTTGAAATCCGAGACCAGAAAACAACCGCCATTCTTGAAATAGAAAATATAAAACAACAATTCTCCATTTACTTTGAAGAGTTTGAAAGGTTCACTTTAGTTTATGCTTTCGAAAATTAAAAAAATATAAACCGCAGATTCGTAGATTTTTTTAATCACAATAAAAAAATCTGCGAATCTGCGGGGATAAAAAATCCGTGCAAATCCGTATAAATCCGTTTCATCTGTGGCTAAAAAATGACAAACATCTACAATCATATTCTAAAATCTAAAGCAGAAAACGAGAAACTACTCGCCATTCTCCTCGATCCCGACAAAATCGGCTTGGATAATGTTACCATTTTAATCGAAAAAATCAATCAATCGCCCGCAACCCACATTTTCATTGGCGGAAGCACAGTCGAAAACAATATTATTGACGATTTAATTTTAAAAATCCGTCAAGCCTCCCCCTTTCGGGGTCGGGGGGCTTTACCTATTGTCCTTTTCCCAGGAAATCCTACCCAAATTTCAGATCAAGCCGATGCCATTTTGTTCCTTTCTTTAATCTCCGGAAGAAACCCAGATTTCCTGATCGAACACCAAGTAAATGCTGCTCCAATATTAAAAAAAACCAACTTAGAGGTAATTTCTACCGGATATATTCTCATAGAAAGCGGAACCGAAACTGCCGTAGAACGAGTTAGCAAAACCAAACCTTTGGAAAGGAATAACCCTGAATTAGTACTGGCAACAGCACAAGCCGGTGAAATGTTGGGAAATAAACTCATATATCTCGAAGCGGGAAGTGGTGCAGATATTGCTGTTCCAAAAGAAATTATTAAATTAGTTTCTCTAAATATTGAAATTCCATTAATTGTTGGTGGCGGAATTGTAGATTTGCAGGGAATTCAAAAAGCCTACGATTCTGGTGCCGATTTGGTGGTTATTGGAACCGCCTTTGAAAATGATTTAAATTTTTTTAATCAATAGAAATTGCATCTCGACTGCGCTCGATGTGACAAATTTAATAACATATTTTTTATCTTCCCGAGCGCAGTCGAGGGACTTATTATACTAAATCAAATGATAGAATTTTTTCTAAACGCCTACAAAAATGTCTCAACAACCCAAATCGTTTTAGAATTTATCGCTTTTGTATTCGGGATTTTGAGTGTTTGGTTTGCCAAAAAAGAAAATATTCGGGTCTATCCAACAGGATTGATTGCCACAATAATTACGACTTATTTGCTCTACATTGCGGGTTATCTTGGTGATATGATGATCAACGGATATTTTTCCATAATGAGTATTTATGGGTGGTTCAACTGGACTCGAAAAGGAAATGAAGCGGATAATCTTGTGATTACGAGAACCAATAATAGAGAAAAAATAATAGGAATTGTATTGTTTTTCGTCACAATTTTTGTAGTTTTCGGGATATATAATTTCTTCGATTATGAAATAAAAAAAGATAATTATATTGATATTTTTGCATCAGGTATTTTTTTTACAGCAATGTGGTATATGGCCAAGAAAAAAATCGAAAACTGGACGCTTTGGATTTTAGGCGATTTAATTGTTACCCCATTATATGCGTATCGCGGAATGGGAATGTTATCTTTGCAGTATCTAATTTTTACAATTTTAGCTATTTCAGCTTATTTAGAATGGAAGAAAATCTTAAACAACTCCCAAAATCTGGAAGTTCAGAAATAATAAAAATTGCCCTTTTTGGTCCGGAATCTACTGGCAAAACCACATTGGCAATACAACTCGCTGAACATTTTAAAACGGCTTGGGTTCCTGAATTTGCACGTGATTATCTTCAGGAAAAATGGGAAAAAACTGAGCAAATTTGTGATGTTAATGATATGTTGCCAATTGCTTACGGTCAAACCAAATTAGAAAATGAAGCCGTTTTAAAAGCCAATGAAATTCTTTTTTGTGACACAAACTTATTGGTAACCAAAGTGTTTTCGGAAGTGTATTACAACTTGTGTAATCCATTATTAGACAAAGCAGCACGCAAACATGAGTACGATTTGTTTTTTCTGACGGATATTGATGTTCCTTGGGAAAAGGATGATTTGAGAGACAAACCAGAAGGCAGAAAATCAGTCTTTGCAGTTTTTAAGCAGACTTTAATTGATAATAATAAACCTTTTATCACGCTTTCAGGAGACAAAAATTTGCGTTTAAACAAGGCAATTTCTATTGTTAATGATTTGGCAAAAGCCAAAAAAATGGGATTTTCTTCTCATGATTTTGTGCAGATTTACGAGCATGGAATTCCATTTGAAAACATCAAAAACCAACTAAACATTTTCAAAAACGGGATTTCTAAAACCGTTTTGACCGAACCTGCAACGGTTTTTAATGGGATTTTGAAGTTATCACAAAACGATTTTCAGCAAAAAGCCGACTTTTTTGATGCCAATAAATCGACTTTGAAATTAAAAAAATTCGTTCCCGCTTCTGGAGCTGCGAGCAGAATGTTTAAGTTTCTAAGTACATTTTTGAATGAGTTTGATATCGAAAACGAAAGCATAAATGCCTATATCAACAGAAAAAAAGATAGTGAACTCTCTATTTTTATTGTTGGTTTAGAAAAATTTCCATTTTTTAAAGCTGTAGATAAAAAACTAAAAGAAGTATTTCCAGATTTTGACAATTTAGAAAGAGATTATAAAAACTACTACTTCATAAAATTACTGCTGTCTTCGGATTATTTTGATTTTGCAAATAAACCGAAAGGAGTTCTTCCATTTCATAAATACAAAACCCATATTGCAACCGCAATCGAAGAACATTTGTATGAATGTGCTTATTATTCGAGCTCTAACGGCAGTTCTCTTATGCATTTTACCGTTTCGGAAGTGCATCAAAATCAATTCGAAAGTATTGTAAATGCTGTAAAAGGTAAGGTAGAAAAAGAGTCAGAAGCCAAGATAAACAGCAGCTATTCATACCAAAATAAAAGCACAGATACAATTGCTGTAGATTCAAATAATAATCCATTCAGGGATGAAAATGGAAAATTAGTTTTTCGCCCCGGAGGACACGGCGCTTTAATCGAAAACCTAAATAACCTTGACGCCGATATTATTTTTGTTAAAAATATTGACAATGTTATTCAAAATCACATTGAAAGTATCGCTTTGTATAAAAAAGCTTTGGCGGGAATTCTGGTCGAATTACAACAACAACTTTTCAAATATTTGAATGAAATTGAAAATGCAAAGGAAAATAAGTTAGATGAAATTATGGCTTTCGCCAAAATCAATTTGAACATTGAAATACTCGAAGATTTCCAAAAATACACTTTAGAAAATAAAATCAGTTACATAAAAAACATTCTGGATCGACCGATTCGTGTTTGCGGAATGGTAAAAAACGAGGGAGAACCTGGAGGTGGACCATTCTGGGTTCTGGATTCAAAAGGAGCTGTTTCATTGCAAATTGTCGAAACTTCACAAGTGGATTTGGCGAATGCAAATCAAGCTAAAATTCTTGCTGATGCCACTCATTTTAATCCGGTGGATTTGGTTTGTGGAATCCGAAATTATAAAAACGAAAGATTTGATTTGACTCGTTTTGTGGATCATAAAAGCGGATTTATAGTAAATAAAAATAAAAATGGAGCTCCTTTAAAAGGTTATGAATTGCCAGGTTTATGGAATGGAGCAATGGCAAAATGGATAACTATTTTTGTCGAAGTTCCTTTGATTACCTTCAATCCGGTGAAAACTGTGAACGATTTATTGAAACCTGCCCACCAACCACAATAGCTTTGGAAACCGATAAAATCATAACCGAATTACAGTTTAAAGCTGTTCGCAGCAGTGGAGCTGGTGGTCAAAACGTGAACAAAGTTTCCTCAAAAGTGGTTTTGTCTTTTGATTTGAAAAACTCCCAAGCTTTGTCAGAAGAAGAGAAATTATTGTTAGAAACGAAACTTTCGCCAAGACTAACGTCGGAGCAAATGTTGATTTTAAATTGTGACGAAGACAGAAGCCAACTCAAAAATAAAGCAATTGTTACTAAACGGTTTTTAGATATAATTACCGCCGGACTTGTGATTCCAAAAATCAGGAAAGCCACAAAAATTCCTAAATCGGTTATCAGAAAACGAATCAAGGACAAAAAGAATTTGTCAGAAATTAAGAAGTCTCGGAGAAAGCCAGATTTTTAGAATTAAGACAAAAGTATCAAGACTAAAAATTAATTTCTAAAAATCTTAATACTTGATACTTTTGTCTTAATACTTTTTTTATCTTTGTCCCGTCTCAAAGGGGTGCTCTAAATAACGAGCTGAGATTATACCCAACGAACGGGAACAGGTAATGCTGTTTACGGAAATAGATTTCAAGATGTAGTGCACGACATTCGAAAAATCTGAACAAATCATTTTTTAATTTAACAAAAGAATAATTCCCCCTTTTATTCGTAATACTATTTACGGATGAACACTATTTTTTCTTGCCACCAAGGCACAAAGACTCAAAGATTTAATTTTTTCGGTCTGTTTTCTATTTTCTTTTCACTATTTTCTTTAGTCTCTTTTTCACAAGAAAAACAACAAGACACTACAAAAGTCAACCAACTCGATGAGGTTTTAGTTTCGGCGGTTCGTGTTACTTCAAAAACGCCGGTTAGTTTCAGCAATTTAGACAAAAAGGAAATCAAGTTCCGAAATTTGGGCCAGGACATTCCTGTTTTAATGAATTATTTACCATCAGTTGTCACCACTTCCGATGCCGGAAACGGAGTTGGTTACACCGGAATTCGTGTTCGCGGAAGCGATGCCACTCGTGTAAATGTTACCATTAACGGAATTCCGTACAATGATTCAGAAAGCAGCGGAACTTATTTTGTTGATATGCCTGATTTTGCGTCTTCGGTCGAAAGTTTGCAGTTGCAACGCGGAGTTGGAACTTCCACAAATGGTGCCGGAGCTTTTGGCGCAAGCCTAAATATGCTGACCGATAATTATTCTAAGGTGAGCAATGGCGAAATTTCCAGTTCTTTTGGAAGTTTTAATACTCAAAAAAACACAGTAAAATTCAGTACTGGTTTGATGAATGACCATTTTGAAATTGCCGGTCGATTGTCCACTTTAAAATCGGATGGATATGTTGACAGGGCGAGTTCAGATATGAAATCTTATTTTCTACAAGGAACTTATGTGGGCAAAACGACTTTGATTAAAGCCTTGGTTTTTGGAGGAAAAGAAAAAACGTATCAATCTTGGAACGGAATCGATGCCGCAACTTTAGAAACCGACAGAACCTTCAACTCGGCTGGAATGTTCACGGATGAGTTTGGGCAAACGCATTTCTATGACAACGAAACCGATAATTACCAACAAGATCATTATCAATTGCATTGGAACGAAAAACTATCTGGAAATTGGAACACCAATTTGGCTTTTCATTACACTAAAGGAAAAGGATTTTATGAAAATTACAAAGAAG
>DZAU01000024.1 GCA_022729635.1 Flavobacterium psychrophilum | reverse complement strand
ATGATTTTCAGAGAAGTTATCAAAAATGTTTTTGACAATGATTGATTGTGGGTTTAAGCAAATAAAAAAACCGCTCAATTTCTTGAACAGTTTTATCTATTTTCTTTATTCTAATTTCTTTATTCTAAAAACTACACATTAAACCTAAAGTGCATCACATCACCATCTTTTACCACATATTCTTTACCTTCAACCTTAAATTTTCCGGCTTCTTTACACTTGGCTTCAGAGCCATAATGAACGAAATCTTCATACGAAATCACTTCGGCACGGATAAATCCCTTTTCGAAATCAGTATGAATCACTCCAGCAGCTTGTGGCGCTGTTGAACCCACATTGATTGTCCAGGCACGAACTTCTTTGACTCCGGCGGTAAAATAAGTTTGTTGTTTTAATAATTTATAAGCGGCACGAATCAAAACTGATGATCCAGGCTCGTGTAAACCTAAATCTTCTAAGAACATTTTGCGTTCTTCAAAAGTTTCTAATTCGGTAATATCGGCTTCAGTTCCAACGGCGAGAACGATCACTTCGGCGTTTTCGTCTTTTACCAAATCCCGAACTTGATCAACATACTCATTCCCCTTCACAGCAGAATTTTCGTCAACATTGCAAACATACAAAACTGGTTTTGAAGTGATTAATTGAAAATTTTCGAACAATTCTTCTTCTTCATATCCTTTTGGCACAACAGTTCTAGCAGATTTTGCTTGTAATAAAGTCTCGCGAATTCTATTCAGTAATCCTTCTTCAACTTGGGCTTCTTTGTTTCCGGTTTTGGCGGCACGGCGTACTTTTTCGAGACGCTTTTCAACGGTTTCCAAATCTTTTAACTGCAACTCAATATCGATAGTTTCCTTGTCGCGAATGGGATTTATACTTCCATCAACGTGAATAATATTATCATTGTCAAAACAACGCAAAACGTGAATAATCGCATTACATTCTCTTATGTTTCCAAGAAATTGATTACCTAAACCTTCGCCTTTGCTGGCTCCTTTTACTAATCCTGCAATGTCAACAATATCAACCGTAGCGGTTTGAACACGTACTGGTTTTACTAATTCTTCCAGTTTTTCCAGCCTTGGATCCGGAACATTTACTACTCCTATATTGGGTTCGATGGTACAAAACGGAAAGTTGGCACTTTGCGCTTTGGCATTGGATAAACAATTGAACAATGTTGATTTTCCAACATTTGGTAATCCTACAATTCCTGCTTTCATTCTTTGGCAATTTATTTAAAAGTGTGCAAATATACCATTTAATACCGTTAGTTATTTCAAATTAGCCCAATAAAAATCGGACTAAATGAAATATACAACGGCATTATACCAAACCCTTTGGACTAAAATATAATAAGTAATGGTATAATAAATGTTTGAAATGCAAAAAAAAGTTATTAATATCACTTTAATGTTTTTTTTGACAAAAAAATAAAATTTGTAAATCTTTTGTTAAAAATATATATATTGCGACCGATTTACAACCAAAATTTAAAAACCAAACAAATTAATTATGAAAAAAATTACATTATTACTATTATTACTAAATGTCACGTTTCTTTTTGCCCAAAGAGAAATAACGGGCACAGTAAAGGATAATTCCGGAGCTGCTTTGCCTGGAGTAAATGTTATCGAAAAAGGAACCAGAAACGGGATTTCCACAGACATCAACGGAACTTACAAAATAACTGTTGAAGAAGGAGCATCTCTAGTTTTTAACTATTTGGGCTATGAGACTATAGAAAAGCACGCAGACGCTAGTGTTATTGATGTTACTATGTCTGAAGGTGGCACTCAAAATCTTCAAGAAGTAGTGGTTACAGGAACAAGAACTGCTCCTAGAAGTAACACAACCTCAGCACTTCCAATTGATGTTTTAACTTCAAAGGACTTAGTTTCTACTGGACAAGCCACCTTCGACAAAGCCTTACAGTATAAAATCCCTTCGTTTAACGTGGTTCAAACTCCCGTTAATGATGCGACTTCATTATTGGATCCTTATGAAATTAGAAATATGGGACCAAGTAGAACCTTAATCCTTATCAACGGGAAACGTAAAAACTTAAGTTCATTGCTTTACGTACAAACTTCTCCAGGACGTGGTGAAACGGGTGCCGATATTTCTGCAATTCCTACTGATGCTATCGAAAGAGTTGAAATTCTTCGTGATGGTGCCTCAGCTCAATACGGTTCAGATGCCATTGCTGGTGTAATGAATATTATCTTGAAAAAAGGTACAACTGATAGTGCTGTAACAATACGATCTGGAATTACAGGAGAAGGTGATGGAGAAATGCTTGGAATTAGTTTAAACAGTGGTTCAACTGTTGGTCATAATAGTTTTATAAATTATACCGTAGATTTTTCTAAAGTTAGTCAGGCAAACAGACCTGGTACAGTTGATGCTGCTGGAGACGCATCAGATTTTGGAGCTCCACTTGCAGACGTACAAGCTTTTCTTGCAAAACACCCAGATGCTGGTAACATCAATGGTTCGCCTGAAACTGCTGCCGCCAAATTCTTGGTAAATGGCGGAAAAGAATTGAGCGAAACTACTAGTATGTATTATAATGCTGCTTATGTTTACAAAAAAGTAAACTCTTTTGCTAATTACAGAACTCCATATTGGAGAACTCTTGCTGATTATCCTTATCTAAACGATTTCTTTGGAAATGGCGATCCATTAAATCCTTCTTATGAAGGTTATGTTCCAACTTTTGAAGGAGATTTGAATGATTATAATGCAACTTTAGGTTATAAAGCGGTTGTCAACGGTTGGAATTCTGATTTCAGTGTAACAGTAGGTGGAAACACTCAAATCTACTCCGTAAATAACTCTCACAACAGATCAGATTTGGTTGATGATAATGGAGAACACGTTTATCAAGAAAACAGTCCAATCTCATTTAAACCAGGAGGAACTGGTTTTTATCATCTAGTTGGGAATATTGATATTTCAAAAGTGCTTTCGGATAAAGTTAGTATCGGTTTTGGTTCAGAGTTCAGAACAGAAACATTTGAAGTTTTCGAAGGTGATAAAGCCTCTTGGGACGGAAGTGGAGCAGATTCATTTGCAGGAAACAGACCAGAAAATTCAGGAAAATGGAATCGTTACAACATCGGAATATACGGAGATATAGCGTATGATATTACCAAAGATTTCTTGGTGAATGGTACTGTACGTTACGAAGATTATAGTGATTTTGGTAGTGCCACTGTTGGAAAATTGAGTGCTCGCTATAAATTTATGGACGACAAAATTACATTAAGAGGATCTGCTTCAACTGGATTTAGAGCTCCTACTTTACATCAAATTTATACTCAAAAATCACAATACTCATTTGTTCCCGGACAAGGAATTCAAGTTAGTGGAATCATCAATAATGTTTCTCCGCAGGCACGTCAATTAGGAGTTCCAAACCTAAAAGCAGAAAAATCTACAAATTACACTATTGGTGTTGGAGCAAAACTTTCAAGAAGCTTTAATTTTACCATAGATTACTATAACATTAAAGTAGAAGACAGAATAGTTTTGGGAGACAAACAAAACACACAATTTGGTAGTGTTGCTTGGTTTTCAAACTCTTTCGATTCCAGAACTTCAGGTTTAGATGTAGTAGCTAACTATAACAATATAGAATTAGGGAAAGGAAAATTAGGATTCAGTTTATCAGGAAATGTAACTTTCCAAAACGAAAGAATTTCTGATGTAAGAGCAGGTGATAGCTTCAGCCAGACATTAGAATCATTAATGTTTACTTCAAGACCTGAAACCAAATGGATTTTAGGTGCCGATTATAAAATTGGGAAATTTGGTCTATTGCTTAACAACACTTATTTTGGAAAAACAACATTTGACCAAGATGGTATGGCAGCAGATTTAAAAACCGAATTCATTCCAAAAATCGTTACTGATTTTGGAGTTAACTTTTCTGCAACCAGTAAATTAACCTTCGCTTTGAATATCAACAACATATTCAATGTATTGCCAGAATGGAAATTCGTAGCTGAAAATGCTGCCGGAGCTGCTATTTTAGCAGATCCTGCACAGGTTAAAAATCAATCTAATTTGATTACTTTTAACCAACGTTATTCAATGGTTACTTATGATGGTTCACACTTTAGCCAATTGGGTACAATGTGGAATTTATCAATGAATTATAGATTCTAATTGTATTATTAAATAATTTCAAAAGGACTGTCTTTCGACAGCCCTTTTTTTATTTCATTAACTTGCTGTCAAAAAAAAATCCCGTTCATACGAACAGGATTTTTTGTTTTAAATTCTATTTCCCTAACTATTTTGTCATTTCGACGAAGGAAAAATCACATAACGAGCCTGTTCGCCGTGGCGAAAGCAATTAATGCGATTTCTCCTTCGTCGAAATGACAAAATCAAACTGATTTTAATTAAAACTTACTCGTTATGCAAAAAAGCTTTTCTGTTTAACAAAGTTTCTTCGCTTTCTACGTGATTTTCGTCAGGAATACAGCAATCTACAGGACATACCGCAGCACATTGTGGTTCTTTATGGAATCCTTTACACTCCGTACATTTTCCAGGAACAATATAATAAATATCATCCGAAATTGGGGTTTGAGCAGCATCTGCATCTGCTTCTTCGCCAGAAGGCAAAATTATTTTTCCCTTAACTCTGGTTCCGTCTTTATATCTCCAGTCATCTGCTCCTTCATATATTGCAGTATTTGGACATTCTGGTTCACAAGCACCACAATTGATACATTCATCAGTTATAATAATAGCCATAATTTTAAAATTTGAAGTTAGAAATTAGAATTTTTCATCAATAGCCAACGGTTTCAACCGTTGGAAGGATATTTTGCCTAAAGCCAATAAAATGCTTATTTTTGTACAATATTACAATCAAAACTTTTCATATACAAATTACTTATGCCACAAAACGATAAAAAAAGAAGTTTCATTGAGCTAGGAAAATTTTTAAGCCAGTTTAACGAAGCAGAAAATAGCAGAAATCCCTCTGTTTTGTACAATGAGCTTTTTTTTGAAGATTTTGAAAATTTAATCCAATTGTCACAATCTCATAATGGCTGGTACACAGCCGAAAATGTCCTTTTTTCGATTCAATCTTGGGCTTCTGCTTTGACTGATGAAAATCTGAAAAAATGGGTTTCTGCTTATAATTTAAACCAAATTAAATTAAAAAATGTTGGTTTAATATTGGCAGGAAACATTCCACTAGTTGGGTTTCATGATTTTATTTCAGTATTAATTTCTGGACATAATGTGTTGGTAAAAACCTCATCTAATGATCAATTTTTATTGCCTTTTTTAGCAAAATACCTCATTGCCATTGAGCCTGAATTTGTCAAAAAAATCACTTTTACCGAAGGAAAATTAGAAAATTTTGATGCTGTAATCGCCACAGGAAGCAATAATACTGCCCGCTATTTTGAATATTATTTCAAAGACAAACCTAGCATTATTAGGAAAAACAGAAATTCGGTTGCCGTTTTAAACGGAAAAGAAACTAAGCAACAGTTAATTGCTTTGGGCGAAGATATTTTCAGATATTTCGGATTAGGATGCCGCAATGTGTCCAAACTTTTTGTGCCAAAGGGATATTCATTCGATTCTTTTTTTGAAGCAATTTTCGAATACCAAGACATCATTCATTATGAAAAATACGCCAATAATTATGATTACAACAAGGCGGTTTTCTTGATGAGCAATTTCAAATTATTAGACAATGGTTTTTTAACACTTAAAGAAGACACAGGCTACGCTTCGCCCATTTCGAGTGTTTTTTACGAATTCTATGATTCTATTGAAGAATTGCAATTTCGACTGCAAGCAGAAAACGAACAAATTCAGTGTATTGTATCAAACAATCTTATCGAAAACAGTATAAGTTTTGGAGAAACCCAAAAACCAAAACTATGGGATTATGCTGATAATGTTGATACTATTTTATTTTTATCAACAACTTAGTGTAAAATCATCGAATTATTGCGAATTATTTAATGTTTATTCAATTCTGATTTCCGAAATTTGCAACTTAATTTTTGGACATAAATTACATCATGAAAAAACACAACTACAGCGCCGGACCATCTATTTTACCACAAGAAGTTTTTGAAAAATCGGCTCAAGCCATTTTAAATTTTAATAATTCGGGCTTATCAATCCTAGAGATTTCGCACCGAAGCAAGGATTTCGTTGCAGTTATGGAAGAAGCTCGTGCATTGGCACTAGAACTTTTAGGACTTGAAGACAAAGGGTATCAAGCCCTTTTTCTTGGAGGTGGAGCCAGTATGGAATTTTTGATGGCGCCTTACAACTTAATGAAAGAAAACGGGAAAGCTGCTTATCTTGATTCTGGTACTTGGGCGAGTGCTGCAATTAAAGAGGCCAAAAATTTTGGTGAAACTGTAATTGTGGCTTCTTCAAAAGAGGAAAACTACAATCACATTCCAAAAGGCTACACTGTTCCGGCAGACGCAGATTATTTTCACTGTACCAGCAACAACACTATTTTTGGAACACAAATGAAGGAATTTCCAAATTTAGATATCCCAATTGTTTGCGATATGAGTTCAGATATATTTTCCAGAGTTTTAGATTTTTCAAAATTTGATATTATCTATGCCGGAGCACAAAAAAATATGGGACCAGCGGGAACAACTTTGGTGGTAATCAAGGAAGAAATCCTTGGTAAAACTGGCAGACATATCCCGAGTATGCTGGATTATGCAAAACATATTAAAGCAGAAAGCATGTTCAATACTCCTCCTGTTTTTTCTGTTTATGCTTCACTTTTAACACTAAAATGGTTGAAGAACTTGGGCGGAATTGCCGCAATAGAAAAAATTAACAATGAAAAAGCAGCATTACTTTATGGAGAAATTGATAGAAATCCATTGTTTAGAGGAACTGCTGCTGTTAAAGACCGCTCAAATATGAACGCTACTTTTTTATTGAATACACCATTACATACTGATACTTTTAACGCAATGCTGAAAGAAGCCGGAATAATTGGTTTAGCAGGTCATCGCTCCGTTGGTGGTTACAGAGCTTCAATTTACAATGCTATGCCATTAGAAAGCGTGCAAGTTTTAGTAAATGTGATGAAAGATTTAGAGAATAGAGTATAAGCCCTCTAACCCCCGAAGGGGGAATTCATTGAAATTATAAATTAATATATGAGGATGAAATTGCTTCCTCCCCTGCAGAAAAGGTATTATTAATTTGAAAAAATATTGAAACGAATTGATTATCAAATGAAATATTTATTTTGGTTTAAACAACTTTAAACCTTAAACTTTTAAACAAAAAAATAATGAAAGTATTAGCCAATGACGGAATTTCAAAAAGTGGAATTCTAGCGTTAGAAAAAGGAGGTTTTGAAGTGATAACCACGAAAGTGGCACAAGAACAAGTGGCTAATTTCGTGAACGAAAACAACGTAAGCGTAGTTTTGGTACGAAGTGCAACCAAAGTTCGTAAAGACATTATCGATGCTTGTCCGGGACTAAAAATTATTGGTCGTGGTGGCGTTGGGATGGATAATATCGATGTTGATTATGCAAAGAGCAAAGGAATTCACGTGATAAACACGCCTGCTTCTTCATCAGAATCGGTGGCAGAATTAGTTTTTGCACATTTATTTTCCGGTGTTCGTTTCTTGCACGATTCTAACAGAAATATGCCTCTTGAAGGAGATACCAACTTTGACGGTTTGAAAAAAGCGTATGCCAACGGAATCGAATTAAGAGGAAAAACCCTTGGAATTGTTGGTATTGGGAGAATTGGTCAGGCAACTGCAAAAATGGCGCTTGGTCTTGGTATGAAAGTAATTGCTGCTGATATGTTTATTCCAAAAGTAGATGTAAAAGTAGAATTTTTCGACGGACAATCCATCACAACAACAATCGTTTCCCAATCATTGGAATCTTTGTTCAAAGAAGCAGATTTTATCACTTTGCACATTCCTGCTCAAGATGGTTACATTATTGGAGAGAATGAATTGGCAATTATGAAAAACGGTGTAGGAATTGTAAACTGTGCTCGTGGCGGTGTTATTGATGAAGTAGCTTTGATTAAAGCATTAGATAGTGGAAAAGTTCTTTTTGCAGGTTTAGATGTTTTTGAAAGTGAACCTACTCCTGAAATGGCTATTTTGATGCATCCAAAAATTTCTATGACTCCACACATTGGAGCATCAACAGGGGAAGCTCAAGATAGAATCGGGACGGAATTAGCACAACAAATTATTAGTTTATTAAGCTAATCTTTCCTGAAATTATACAACTTTGGCTGTCTCAAAAAGGCAGTCTTTTTTTATGTTAAAAAGTTAATAATCAACGATATATTTTTGTAATTTTATCATTCATATTTCCGCAATGAAAAATAGTCTTTACATATTGATATTGATTTTTTGCATAATTCTTGGTTGCAACAGCACGAAGTCAACTATGACAAGTGACGATAAAACTTTGACTGCCAAAAAAGACACTATTCGAATTGCAAATGATTCCCTTCAATATGAAGTAATCATTATTGATCCGGGATTCAGTACTTGGCTCGCTTCAAGAGCTTATCCACGAGGTTATCATACTCAATCTTATATGGAAAACAAAAATTATTTGTATGTAAGCGAATGGAATCGACGTGTTTTAGAACCGCAGCGATATGATCCCAATTTATATGAAATGACCATCAATTATGAACCTTATATTAATTATGGTTATGAAGTTAATTATATGATTTATAATTATATGATTTACTTTCAAAATACTTACAAACAAAGACTCTATGGTTATGTTCCAATAAGATAATCTCACTATATTTGTTATCATTTTAAATGAAAATGGAAAATCTAAAAAAACGTTGGGGAATTTCTTCTAATTTTCAACTTCTGATTATATTTATAGTATTTGCCATAACGGGTTCCACAGCGGCAAAAACATCAAATATGATGATGAAATTAATAGGTATCAATGAAAGTGAAACCCACTGGTTTTTGTATTATCTTTTATTAATAATTTTGGTTTTGCCCCTATATCCTTTTATTTTAATGGCTTTTGGCTTCGTTTTTGGGCAATCAAAATTCTTTTTTCCGTTTTCAAAAAAAATACTAAAAAGTATGGGATTGGGATTTGTGTTTAAAGAATAAAATTACAAATTATTTTCCTTTTTTAATCCAATAATTGTAAATCCAAGTCAATGTAAAAGAAGGAATTACATCCGTAAAAGGGGTAATTTCTTCCAGAAAAGCTAAAACTCCACCTACTTTCCCAACTGTTCCTTTATACATTCGAGTCATCAGAAATCCAGTAATTGGCGCCCAAACCACATCCGAGAATTCTCCCAAAAAAGGAATAGAAAAGGAAATCATTCCTATTGCGTCAAACAAGACACCTAAAATCAGGTTTCGAGTTTTAGTTTTATCGAATTCAACTTGTTTTTCTTCTATCATTTTCTAAAAATTTTCAAACAAAGATACGAATAGAAATTAGAAGTGGCCTGCCGGCTGGCAGGCAGGGAAGTGGAAAGGAAATAAAACCCTTAAAATATTTCTTCAATACTATCGAAAATCTTTGTTTCTTTGTGGAAACCGTTCCAATAATGATACACGCAAAAAACATACATAAATATTACGACCAACTTCACGTGCTCAAAGGTGTCGATTTGCATATCGAAAAAGGCGAAATTGTCTCCATCGTTGGTGCTTCCGGTGCCGGGAAAACTACGCTTTTGCAAATTCTTGGAACATTGGACAACCCCACTGTCGAAAACGGAATAGAATTACGCATCAACGGACAAGATATTCTGACAATGAATGACAAAAACTTGTCCAAATTCAGAAACCTGAACTTGGGTTTTATCTTCCAATTTCATCAATTATTACCTGAATTCACGGCTTTAGAAAATGTTTGTATTCCTGCTTATATTGCCAATAAATCGCGAACAGAAACAGAAACCGAAGCAAAAAAATTGCTCGATTATCTTGGACTTTCACATCGAATGAATCACAAACCTAACGAACTTTCGGGCGGAGAACAACAACGCGTGGCGGTCGCAAGAGCTTTGATAAACAAGCCAGCCATCATTTTTGCCGATGAACCTTCGGGAAATCTCGACACCCACTCCGCCGAGAATTTACACCAATTATTTTTCAAATTACGTGACGAATTCGGGCAGACCTTTGTAATTGTAACCCATAACGAAGAACTCGCCAATATGGCCGATAGAAAACTGGTAATGGTAGATGGATTGATTAGTTAGTAGTATTCAGATGGCAGGTTGCAGATTTTTTTACAATTTTGTCATTCCGTAGGAATCTCAAGAGAATCAGATTACAGACCTGCAGGTTGCAGAAAAAAGAAAAACCCCATTTCAATCCGCATTCTTTGTCATCTCGAGCGCAGTCGAAAGAAACAAATCCACATCATCCGCATTCCAATTATGACAAACTCCGAACTCAAATCATTCCTTGACGAAAAAGTGGAATTGTACAATAATCCTACCTTTATAGAGAGCGATCCAATACAAATTCCTCATTTGTTTTCTTTAAAAGAAGACATCGAAATCGCAGGATTTTTAAGTGCCACCATCGCTTGGGGCAATCGCAAAATGATTATAAAAAATGCACACAAGATGATGGATTTGATGGGGAATTCGCCTTTTGATTTTGTAATGTCACATACTGAAAATGATTTGGAAAGATTAGATTCCTTCGTCCACAGAACTTTCAACGGACAGGATTTTGCTTGTTTTATCCAATGTTTACAGCACATTTACAAAAATCACGATGGACTTGAAGCCGTATTTTCTAAAAAATTTAATGACAATGGCAATTTCAATGGCGAAACAATAAATCTTCAAAATAATATTCACTACTTCAAGAAAATTTTCTTTGAAAAGATGCAAATTCCGCATCATACCCGAACCCTGAAACACATTTCTGACCCGATGAATGGCTCGGCAGCCAAAAGGCTAAATATGATGCTTCGCTGGTTTTGTCGTCAGGATAACAAAGGTGTCGATTTAGGAATTTGGAAAAGCATTTCACCTTCACTCCTATCCTGTCCTCTTGATGTGCATTCCGGAAATGTGGCTCGAAAACTAGGTTTACTCACTCGAAAGCAAAACGACGGAAAGGCTCTGGCTGAATTAGATTTAAAACTACGAGAACTCGACTCAAAAGACCCTGTAAAATATGATTTTGCCTTATTTGGGTTAGGTGTTTTTGAAGGATTTTGATTGATAACACTAGTTATTTAAAACCTGTCAAAATAAATTTTGATAGGTAATCTTGTCATATCTTGTATAAATAATGGATTTTCTTTGAATTTTGAACTTCCTTTACTATCTTTCGCATTCGAAAAAAAAATGAACCCTTACACATTGAAAAAATGTTAGAAGAAAAGACTGATAACCTGCTTGAAGCAGATGGAAATTTAGAGAACAATTCCATTGAAATCGTACAAACTGAAACAAAAATTTCAGAAAAAATTGAAACCATTGAACTCAATGACAGCAATACTGCCGAAGAAGTTCAAGAAAATGTCGAAACTCTTCCCGAAGAAACGGTTGCCGAAACTGAAACGGTTGTTGAAATTGAAAATCAGGCAGCATTAGTTTCTGAAACTCCAGTTTTGGAGGAAATAGAGATAACTGAGCCAAGCGATAGCGAAGTTATTGAACTGGCAGAGGAAAAAATTGCGACAGTTTCTGATGGAGAATTACCAGATTCCAATACTGTTATTGACGCTATTACCGAAACAAATGCCGAAGAAAGTGAAGACGAAACCCTGAGAGAACGCCACGACATCCCGATGCTGGATTATGACACTTTTTCATTGGAATCACTCGTCGAAGAACTGAAAAACTTAGTCAGTAATGAAAAAGTGATGTCTATAAAGGATCACGTCGAAGAAATTAAAAAATCATTCCTGGCAAAATATTACCATCTTTTAGAAGAGAAAAAAGAAGAATTTCTTGCCGAATCCATAAGTCTCGGAACCATTATAACCGAGGAGTTTAAATATAATTCTCCTTTAAAAGCAAAGTTTGACCAATATTATTCCTTGTTTAGAGACAATAAAAATACTCATTTCAAAAGTTTGCAAACCAATTTAAAAACAAACCTAGAAAACAGACTAGAGATTGTCGAAAAACTAAAAGAACTAATCAATCCGCAGGAAAACATCAAGGACACCTTGAAACATTTTAATGAATTGAGAGAGCGATGGAAAAATGCCGGACCAATCCCGAAGGACAAATACAACCACGTTTGGAACAATTATCATTTTCACGTAGAGAATTTTTATGACTATTTGCACTTAGACAGAGAGGCTCGAGACCTTGATTTTAAACATAATTTAGAGCAAAAACAAAAAATAATAACCAGAGTTGAAGAATTGGTTAATGAAACCGATGTCAACAAAGCTTTTAGAGAATTACAGGATTTACACAAAATTTGGAAAGAAGACATTGGTCCGGTTTCTAGAGAACACCGCGATGAAATCTGGAATAAGTTTAGCGATTTGACAAAACAAATGCACGACAAACGCGAGATTTTATTCGAAAAATTAAGAGAAACCGAACTTGAAAATCTAGAGAAGAAAAAAGAAATCATTGCCAAGATTGAAGTTTTAGCCACCGAAAAAGTAAATGCACACTCACAATGGCTTGCACAAATAGAAAAAGTAGAAGCATTGAGAAACGCCTTTTTCGCTGCTGGAAAAGTACCATCGGAGGTAAATGAGGAAACATGGGCGACTTTTAAAACTGCCGTCAGAAATTTTAATTCTTTCAAAAATTCGTTTTATAAAGACATTAAAAAAGATCAAAATAACAATCTAAGCAGAAAAACTGCACTTGTTGCCAAAGCCAAAGAATTACAGGAAAGTATTGATTTTGCAACCACTACTCCAATTATGAAACAAATTCAGGAAGAGTGGAAACAAATAGGTCACGTGCCAAGAAAATATTCTGATAAAATATGGATCGAGTTTAAAAACGCCTGCAATCATTATTTTGACAAACTAAAAGAACAAAAAAATGAAGAAAATGGCGAAGAAATTGAATCTTTCAATAAAAAGAAAGCCTATCTGGAAACGCTGAGAGAATTTCAGTTGACAGGTGATCATAAAACCGATTTGGATGCCATAAAATCGCACATAGAAACCTGGAAAAGTTTTGGGAAAGTTCCTTTTGCAAGAAGACATATAGAAGGTAAATTCAATAAAATTCTAGATGCCCTTTTTGACAAATTAAGTCTGAGTAAAAAAGATAGCGAAATGATGCGTTTTTCCAATAGAATAGATCATTTATCAGAGAACAATGATACCCGAAAACTTGAAGGAGAGAAAATTTTCCTAATACGCAAAATTGATGAAATCAAGAACGAAATTTTCCAGTTAGAAAATAATATTCAGTTTTTTACGAATACCCGAAACGCAAAAAAAGAAAATTCCATAGTTCTGGAAGTTCGAAAAAACATTGAAAAACACAAAGAAGAATTAGAGATTCTGAAAAACAAACTGAAACAAGTCAGAAACATAAGCCAGACTTAAACTTTTGATAATTAAACAATAAACCTCATTCAAAACTAAGGAATGAGGTTTTTTTTTGCATAAAAATAGAATATGATAATTATCATTTTAATTTTAACAATACCATACTACTTTTGATTATCGAAAAATAATATTTTCTATGAAAAATTCAATCCTACAAAAATACAATGTCCCTGGGCCAAGATACACAAGCTATCCAACTGTCCCATATTGGGATGAGTCTGATTTTACCTATCAAATCTGGATTGAGACCTTAAAAAAATCTTTTGCCGAAAGTAATTCGGAAGAAGGACTAAGTTTATACATCCATTTACCGTTTTGCGAAAGTATGTGTACTTTTTGTGGTTGCAATAAGCGAATCACAAAAAATCACGATGTTGAAAACCCTTATATAGAGGCAGTTTTAAAAGAATGGGCTATCTATTGTAACATTCTCGACGAAAAACCAATCATAAAAGAAATCCATTTGGGCGGAGGAACACCTACCTTTTTCTCTACAAAAAACCTTGAAGATTTAATAAATGGTATTTTCTGTTATGCGGTAAAAGCTAAAGATCACGAATTTAGTTTCGAAGGCCATCCTAACAATACCACTCGTGCACATTTACAAAAATTGTATGAGTTAGGTTTCAGAAGAGTTAGTTTTGGTGTTCAAGATTATTCGGAAAAAGTCCAAAAAGCTATAAATCGAGTACAACCCTTTCATAATGTTGCAAAAGTCACTTTTTGGGCAAAGGAAATTGGTTATACATCTATTGGCCATGATATTATTTTTGGGTTACCTTTTCAAGAAATTGACGATATAATTGATACTATCGAAAAAACAAATTCTTTACAACCAGATCGGTTAGCATTTTATAGTTATGCTCACGTTCCTTGGATAAAAGGAAACGGACAACGCGGATTCAATGACGAAGATATCCCTAAAGATGAGACGAAACGCAAACTGTATGAAGTGGGCAAAGATTTACTTTTCGAAAATGAATATTACGAAATAGGAATGGATCATTTTGCGTTAAAAAGTGACAGCCTCTATGATTCTTTTGAAAAAGGAAAATTACACCGTAATTTTATGGGGTATAGCTCATCTAAAACCCAATTGATGATAGGATTAGGCGTTTCTTCTATAAGCGATAGCTGGTATAGTTTTGCTCAAAATGTAAAAGAAATAGAAGAATATTATAAACTATTAAAAAAAGATAAATTACCCATTTTTAGAGGTCATTTATTAACCAAAGAAGACCTTATTATAAGAAGGCATATTTTGAATTTGATGTGCCATTTTGAAACCTCTTGGAAAGACAAAACATTATATTTTGATGAAGTTCCTGAAATTCTAATTCAATTGAAAGAAATGGAAAATGATGGGTTAGTTGTCATTCAAAAAGACAGCATTCAAGTTACAAATGCCGGAAAACCTTTCGTACGTAATATTTGTATGGCTTTTGACCTTCGTTTGAAAAGAAAAGCTCCGGAAACAAAATTATTTTCGATGACAATTTAGAGGAAAATTTTAATAAAAAAAGAGGCTGTTTCTCATCTTGCGAAACAGCCTCTTTTTAGTTTTACCCATTTAAAATAGAATATATTTCATCTTTTAAATGCAGAAGTTTAACTTTTAACTCCTTTAAATACTCATCTGTAGTAATCACTTCTTCAGTTTTGATTGAGAATACTTCCCCTTTAATTTTGTGATATTCATCAAATAACTCGCTAAAATGATTGTTTTCAGATTTTAATTGTACAATTTTTTCCTGATGTTCAGGAAATACGTGTAGTAGATCGTGGAATTCCATATTTATAAAAATTAAATTAACAATTAATGACAATTAGGTGTTGGCTGTACAAATAAACTCGTGTTTGCCGGAGACACATAAGGAATCCCCAGTCCCAACCCCCTAAAGATAAACAATATTCCAATAATAACCGTAATATAAGGTATGATTTTTTGAATTTTATTTCGAGTAGGAATTGTCAAGAATGAGTTAAGATAAACCACGCTGCTCATCATTGGAACCGTTCCTAACCCGAACAAAACCATATACAATACTCCAAGAGTTGAGCTTTGTGTTGCAATGGCGCCAAACAAGGCTACATAAACCATTCCGCAAGGCAAAAAACCATTGAGTATTCCAATTGTAAGTAGTGATTTATAACTCTTATTTTTAAACTGACTTCCTAAAGTTGCCTTGATTTTAGAAATCAATTTGAAAACAGGTTTCGAAAAATTATATTTTGCAAAGACTTTCTCTGGGACTAAAATGACAATAATCATTGCAATACCTATAAATATAGACAATTTTTGCTGAATTCCTGCAAGGAACAATCCTTTTCCCACCAATCCAAAAACTAAACCAATAGCTGCATAAGCAGATAACCTTCCTATATGATAGGTAATGATTTGAAACGTTTTCTTTGCTTGGTTACTTCGCTCCACAGGTAACATCATAGCTATAGGACCACACATTCCAATGCAGTGAAAACTACTGATTAATCCTAAGAAAAAGGCTGTGTATAACATTTTTTAGTGTTTAGTATTCAGCGTTTAGCCTGCTGGTCAGCAGACAGGTTTTCAACTATGTAAAACAGAATACTGTGACTGAAAACTAAGGTTCAATATAAATTACTTCCTTGCTCAAATACTGTTTTCCTTCATATTGCCATTCCATATTGATGTCCCATCGCCCACCAAGCAATTTATTTTTAGGAACAAATAATGTGGAATCTGAAAGAGAAATAGGAATTTCAAAATCAAATTTTTTATTAGAAGGTCTGTAAAAAGACAGATTACCTTTGATTTCTTTCGAAACAAAAACTTTTGGAAAAACAATCATTACACCTTCGGCAGTATTTGTTATTGTTGGCTTTTGAATCAAATCTTTTGCGTTTTGAATACGAACCATTTCATCTCCAAATTTTGCGTCGTGTTTGTAATATTCTTCCACAACCAATTCGTTATCATATTTAGAATTAGATTGTACTTTAATAATAAAATACATTATAAAAGAAATAAAAATGGCAAATGCAATTACAATTCCTGTTCCCCAATTAATTTTCATAAAGATTATTTTTCTTGCAGTTTATAAGGTTAATCAAAGCCTCTAGGACTTAAAAAACTGGTTTTACTAGTTTCAATCTTTTTATTCCCATCATAAACTTCTATTTCTAATTTTGTCTTGTCACTTTCTAATAGATATTTATTGATTTCAATAAATAAAGTTCCTCCTTTCATTCCTTGCTTTGGCACTTTTAGGTTTTGTTCGCCCACTACTTTTAGAGTTCCTTTAATTCCAACCAATTTAAAGTGAATGTCTTTGAACTCATCATTGGTTTTATTTATAATTCTATAGGTATAAATGTTACTGATGTTATCACCTTTATGTTGGTATAATTGCCCTGGGAGCCTTAAAATAACTGCTTCGACATCGGTACGCAAAAACAATAATCCAATTAAAATGCCAATTAAAATAAACAATACAGCACTATACCCTTTCATCCTTGCTGTAAATACAAACTTATCATTTTTTTCTATTTCATCTTCTGATGCGTATCGGATAAGTCCTTTTGGCAAGCCCACAGTTTCCATTATGGTGTCGCATTCATCAATACAGGCTGTGCAATTTATACATTCGAGTTGAGTTCCGTTACGAATATCAATTCCTGTGGGACAAACGTGAATACATTGTTTACAATCGATACAATCGCCTTTCCCTGTGGCTGCTCTGTCTTCCTGTTTATTGAATTTAGCTCTACCTAATTCCTTTTCACCACGAACAAAATCATAAGCTACATTGATTGACTTGTTATCTAATAAAACACCTTGTAACCTTCCGTAAGGACACGCAATGATACAAACTTGTTCTCTGAACCAAGCAAAAATAAAGTAAAAAACTCCAGTAAAAATGAATAATGAAATTAAGGTACTTATGTTATTTTCTGGTCCTTCCTCAATCATTTTTATTAATTCGTCACTTCCAATAAGATAGGCTAGAAAAACATTGGCAATTGCAAAAGAAATGATTAAAAAAATTGTCCATTTTAAGGCCTTCTTTCTAATTTTTTCAGCATTCCATTCTTGCTTTTTGAGACGAATTTGAGCACCTCGATCGCCTTCTATCCAAAATTCAATTCTACGAAATACCATTTCTAGGAATATGGTTTGGGGACAAATCCATCCGCAAAATATACGTCCAAAAATAACAGTAAAAAGAATGACGAAAACTACACCAACAATCATCGAAACTACAAAGAGATAGAAATCTTGTGGCCAAAATGGAAATCCAAAAATATTAAATCTTCGTTCGAGAACGTTGAACATTAAAAACTGGTTACCATTAATTTTTAGAAAAGGACTTGCTATAAAAAAAAGCAACAAAAAATAACTTACCCACTTTCTATATTCGTACAATTTTCCTGATGGTTTCTTTGGAAAAATAAAATTCCTTTTCCCTTCATCATCTATTGTTGCAATAGTGTCTCTAAAATCTTCGTTTGGCAGTTTTGACATTGTTAAAATTTTAAAATTTAAAAGTGTAAAATTAAAGTTTTGAATTCATTAGTTTTGAAACTTTTGTTACATTACTTTAAAAAGAATAAATTACATTTTTATAAAAATTGATTCTGATTATTATACACAATCATTTCTTTTTGTAAAATAGCTATTTAATACCGTTAGTTATTTCAAATTAGCCCAATAATCCCGATAGCTATCGGGAGGACTTAATGAAATATGCAACGACATTATACTAGGACTCTTTAGATAATATAAAAAATAATTGGTATAAAGTTAAATTATTTTTCTAAATAAATATAAAAAAAGCAAATTCTGAAATAATTCAGGATCTGCTAGCTTTATACTTTTCGTTTATTATTATTTTACTGCTGTGCTATCTGCTACTGGTGCAACTGCATCCGTTTTAGGTGCGTTTTCATCTACCCAAACTTCACCTTCTGGAGCTTTTGGATTTGGCGGATTGGTTCCTTTCAAAGACAAAACATAACTTGACACAAGTTGAATGTCTTTTGGTTTCATACCACTTTTAGACCAAGCAATCATCCCTTTTCCGTCACGACCACCATTTGTAATGGTATGGAAAACGTTTTTAATTCCACCACCCAAAATCCATTGGTCATCTGTTAAATTAGGTCCTATTTGTCCACCACCATCGGCTCTGTGACAAGCCACACAATTTGTGGTATAAATTGCTTTCCCAGCGGCTAAATCAGCCGCATCAGTAAGTAAGGTAACTGTTTTTTCATCCATTAAATCAGGAGCCGTTTTCTTATATTCAGCGATATCAATTTGGGCTTGCTCCATTTCTTTTTTCAACTCCATTTCTTGATTGTCTGCTCCCAAAATATCAAATCGGACTAAATAAATAACTGCGAATATGATACAAGCATAGAATAAGTAAACCCACCAAGGTGGTAAATTATTGTCTAATTCTTTGATGCCGTCATAATCGTGGTCTAATAACAATTGTCCTTCGTCATCAACTTGTTTTGGTTTGATAAGAAACTTTGATAAGCTTTTGAATAAGGCACTATCCATTAAACCTAAATCATTTGTTTCGTTTAATTTGGTTTTTTGTTCTTCGGTCAACAAATGATATGTGATTGTATCTACTGCATTTATAGTAACTTCTATTGCTATCAACAAGAAAAGAAATACTAATAAAAAGAGGGAAATCATTGGGAATTTTATAAAAGCTGGTTGATCACCAGAGTCGATGAAATATTCCATTGCGCCAAAAACCGCAAAGAAGATTACAAGTACTCTTATATATGATGGGATTATTTTTTTCATTTTTATATCTATTTTGATAATTATATTTTTAATGTTTATTAATCGTTCAAAGGAATTTGACTCATTTCATCAATTTTATCTTTCTTATATGTAAATACCCAAAAAGCAAGTCCTACAAAAAAGACAAAGAAAATTAATAAAGATAATATCGGATAAATTGCAACACCTGCAATGGTTTCCATATTGTGTTTAATTTGCTCAAACATAATTACTATTATTTATTACTATTGTCTTTTACTTTGATATCTGTTCCAAGTCTTTGAATGTATGCTATTAACGCAACTATTTCTCTTTCATTCATTGGAACAAATTTTTCTCCTCTTGTTTCAGCTTTTTTCTTGCTTTCATCATAGCTGCTCACAAAATCTGGATCTGATTTTAAGCTTTCTTCTATTTTCATAGCTTGCGTTCTCAAATCTTTTGAACCATTTGCAATTTGTTCGTCAGTATATGGAACACCAAGTGTTTTCATTACTTGCATTTTCTTTTCAATCGTTGAAATATCCATTGCTTTATTATCGAACAACCATTTATAGCCTGGCATTATCGAACCTGCCGATGTGCTTTGAGGATTCCACATGTGATTGAAGTGCCAATTATCATTGTACTTTCCACCTACTCTCAACAAATCAGGACCAGTTCTTTTAGATCCCCAAAGGAATGGATGATCGTAAACAAATTCTCCTGCTTTACTTTGTGGACCATAGCGTTCTACTTCACTTCGGAAAGGACGAATCGATTGAGTGTGACAGCCCACACAACCTTCACGAATATATAAATCTCTTCCTTCAAGTTCAAGTGGTGTATATGGTTTTACACTTGCAATTGTTGGAATATTCGATTTTACTAGAATAGTTGGCACAATTTGTACAATTCCACCAATTAAAATGGTTATTAAAGAAAAAATTGTGAACTGGATTGGTTTTCTCTCTAACCAAGCATGGTATTTTTCTCCTTTAATTCTTCCTGCGGTAATTTTTTGTAATGCTGGCGCTTCTGCTAGTTCGTCTTCTACGTTTTCACCAGCTCTCACGGTTTGAATAATATTATAAACCAAAGTTAACATTCCTGTAAGATAAAATGTCCCACCAATAGCTCTCATCCAATACATTGGCATAATTTGAGTTACTGTTTCAAGGAAATTACCATAGGTTAATGTTCCATCTGGGTTAAATTGTTTCCACATAGAAGCTTGAGTAAATCCAGCCACATACATTGGCATGGTATAAAGAATAATTCCTAAAGTTCCTATCCAAAAATGGAAATTGGCTAATTTAGTAGAGTATAGAGTGGTTTTAGTCATTCGTGGTATTAACCAATAAATAATACCAAAAGCCATAAATCCGTTCCAAGCTAAAGCTCCTACGTGTACGTGAGCTACGATCCAGTCAGTAAAATGCGCTATCGCATTTACATTTTTCAGAGACAACATTGGCCCCTCAAAAGTTGCCATACCATAACCTGTAATAGCAACAACAAAGAATTTTAATACTGGCTCTTCACGTACTTTATCCCAAACTCCTCTTAAAGTCAAAAGACCGTTAATCATACCTCCCCAAGATGGAGCAATCAACATTATCGAAAATACAACTCCTAAATTTTGTGCCCAAGTTGGCAAAGCTGAATATAATAAATGGTGAGGTCCGGCCCAGATATATAAAAATATCAAAGACCAGAAGTGAACAATGGATAATCTGTATGAATATACCGGACGATTAGCCACTTTTGGAACATAATAATACATAAGGCCTAAATATGGAGTGGTCAAGAAAAAGGCAACTGCATTATGACCATACCACCATTGAACCAAGGCATCCTGAACTCCAGCGTAAACAGAATAACTTTTCATTCCTGTTAATACAACCGGCAATTCTAAACTATTAAAAATATGCAATACAGCAACCGTAACAAAAGTGGCAATATAAAACCAAATGGCTACATATATATGACGCTCCCTTCTCTTTATGATAGTACCAATCATATTGATACCAAAAGCCACCCAAATTAAAGCAATTGCAATATCAATCGGCCATTCTAATTCGGCATATTCTTTGGAAGTACTGTAGCCTAAAGGTAAGGTAATCGCAGCGGCAACAATAATTAACTGCCATCCCCAAAAATTTAGGTTACTTAAAAAATCACTAAACATTCTAGCTTTTAATAATCGCTGAAGCGAATAATAAATCCCTGCAAACATTGCATTCCCTACAAAGGCAAAAATTGCTGCATTGGTATGTAAAGGTCTTAATCTGCCATAACTTAACCACGAAATACCGTCAGTTAGATTTGGGAAAAGATAAAAGAAGGCCTCCAAAAGCCCAACAGACATTGCCACAACACCAAAAATAATGGTTGCGTAAATGAACTTCTTTACAATTTTGTTGTCATAATAAAACTGTTGCATTTCCATAAATAATAATTGTTAATTGGTTTAAAAGTTTAAGGTTTAAGGTTGTTTTCTGTAATTTGCGCAGACTCTTTTTTTGCTTTATTTACAAGCTCATCATCAAAAAGCATACGAACAGAAGGAGTATAATCATCGTCATATTGTCCTTTCTTTACAGCCAAAACAAAAGCAATAAAAAAAACAATTGCAACTAAAATACTGATAGAAATAAGTAAATATATTACACTCATATTATTATTTTAATTTACAAAAATACTTTTTTCGTTTTTTTATAAATATGATAATTGTCATATTTTAATTTTTTGTTAAAAGTATAAAAAAAAATCAAATTATAATTTAAAATTTATTTTAGTCTCCTAGCATAAAAATTACTCATTATTGTAACAAAACTAACTATTGTAATTGTGCTCAGAGGCATAATAATTGCCGCAACAAGTGGCAATAAATTTCCAGTTATGGCATAAGTCAATCCTATAACATTATAAATCAATGACAGAGTAAAACTCATTTTTATTACATTAATAGATTTTTTAGACAATTTTAAAAAGTAATTTAGTTTTCTGAATTCATTTGCATCTAAAATGGCATCGCAAGCAGGCGAAAACACATTCACGTTTTCTGAAATTGAAATTCCAATATTACTTTGTGCCAAAGCACCGGCATCATTGAGACCGTCACCCACCATCATCACGTTTTTACCTTCTTGTTGGAGATTTTTGATGAATTCCAGTTTTTGTTCCGGCTTTTGATTGAAAATTAATTCGGTTTCTTTTGGCAAAATGGTTGACAAAGTTTCACGTTCCCCTTCGTTATCACCAGATAAAACCTTAATTTGATAATTATGTTTTAAATTCCTGAAAAGTTCCTCCAATCCTTCTCTATATTGATTATTGAAAATATATTTTCCATAATAAACTCCATTAATTTTTATATGAACCGAAGTCATCTCCCCAACCCTCTCCAAAGGAGAGGGAGAAGTAACTTGAATATTGGAATTTTGAGAAACAAATTCAAAAGAACCTATTTGTATTTTCACGACTCCCTCTCCTTGAGATTGCTTCGTGACTCGCAATGACAGTGTTGGGGTGAGGATATTTGCCTGAATTCCTTTTCCTGTAATTTCCTGAAAATCGATAATTTTGAACCTTTTAGTTTCAGGTAAAAAATCATATAGCATCCTGCTTAGCGGATGGTTCGATGCTCGAAGAACGCTTTTTAAAATCCCTAAATTCTCATCTGAAAGCACCTGCCCTTCATACGAAATATTCGATTTTTTGTTAGTGGTTATTGTTCCTGTTTTGTCGAAAACTATTGTATCAACTTTTGCTAATTGTTCTATTACCAAAGCATTTTTGAGATAAAATTTCTTTTTTCCCAAAATTCGCAACACATTTCCCATCGTAAACGGCACTGTCAAAGCCAATGCACAAGGACAGGCCACAATTAAAACGGCTGTAAAAACATTGAAAGCAATATTAGCATCGATAAAAATCCAATAACCAAATCCTGCAAAGGCAATTATCAAAAGTATTGGTGTAAAATACCGACTAATTTTATCTGTGATAGTTTTATGTTTTTGCTCCACATTTTTTTGGAAAACATCATTACTCCACAATTGCGTCAGATAGCTTTGCGAGACAGAATGCAAGACCTCCATTTCGATTACTTTGCCTATTTGTTTTCCGCCAGCAAATACTTTATCTCCCGATTTTTTAGTAATTGGAATCGCTTCTCCGGTAACAAAACTATAATCAATTTCGGCGTTTTCGGAAATTAAAATTCCATCTACTGGAATCAATTCTTGGTTTCTGATGACTAACCTATTTCCCTTTTCTATGTCATAAATTGGGACACTTTCTTCTGAAAAATCAGGGTTAATTCTGGTGATTGCTATTGGAAAATAGGATTTAAAATCTCTTTCGAAACTCAAAAAATTATACGTTTTAACTTGAAACATTTTACCCAAAAGCATAAAGAAAATCAATCCGGTCAAGCTGTCAAAAAATCCGGATCCATAATCCATTACGATATCAAAAGTACTTCGAATAAAGAAAATAATAATCCCTAAAGCTATTGGAATATCAAGATTCAACATTCCTGATCTAATACTTTTATAGGCAGAAACATAATATCCGCTTGCAGAATACAGGAATGATGGCAATGATAGAGCAAAAATTAACCAGCGAAAAAATGGTTTGTAATTATCCAGCCAATATTCCTTTACTTCAAAATATTCTGGAAATGAAAGCAACATAATATTCCCAAAACAAAAGAACGCCAACCCCAGTTTATAGGTCAAACTTCGATCAACTTTTTCTTTGCCAGTTTCATAATTTTCTAAACTGATGTAGGGTTCATAACCAATGGAGCTCAATAAATGAACAATCGTTTTTAGCGAGACAACCTCTGGATTGTAGGTGATTCGGACTTTCTTTTCCGGAAAATTTACCTGAGAAACACTAATGCCTTTTTTCAGTTTTTGAAGATTTTCGAGAATCCAAATGCACGAACTGCAATGAATATGGGGAATGCTGAGTGAAATAATAGCCGTTTTATCTTCCTGAAATTCCAGAAGTTTTGAAACAATACTATCATTATCCAAGAAATCATATTTGCCTGCAATTTCAATGGGAGTTGCTCCGGGTGACTTTTCGAAATCATAATAACAAGTCATATCATTTAAACTAAAAATTTCGTACACGGTTTTGCAACCATTGCAACAAAAAACTTTTCCGTCAAAAACAATTTCTTCTTCCTTTATAATATCCAATCCACAGTGGAAACATTTTTGCACATCCATAAACTTTGAAATTTTTACAAGACACAAATATACTAGGTGATAAAATTAAAAATATGATAATTATCATATAATTTTGTAGATTTGCTACTCTAAAATAATATTTTTCTTTTATGAGTAAATGTGAACAATGTATCGTTAGGGAATTAAGCTCCTTGAAAGCACTCAATAAAGACGAACTGATAAAACTTGCCGAATGCAAAACTTCCTATACAATCAAAAAAGGAGAGCCTATTTTTGAAGAAGGGGAAACCGTAAATGGTATTTATTGTGTTAATGTGGGTGTTTGCAAATTATCGAAATTAAGTCCTAACGGTAAAGATCAAATTGTAAGATTAGTCAAGTCTGGAGAGTTACTCGGTCAGCGTTCTATGATTAGCGATGAACCCGCTAATTTAAGTGCCGTGGCTCTCGAGGATATGGAGGTTTGTTTTATTCCAAAAAGCGAAGTGCTCAATATGTTTGACAATAACAACAAGTTTTCGATGAATTTAATGAAAACCATTTGTGGCGATCTGAAAGAAACCAGCGATCACATGATTTCCATTTCTCAAAAAACGGTTAAAGAAAGACTGGCCGAAACGCTAATTTATCTTGACGAAACTTTTGGTAAAAATGAAGATGGTTCTTTACGCATTCAATTATCAAGAGAGGAATTAGCAGGAATGATAGGAACTGCCACCGAAAGTTGTATTCGATTGTTGTCAGATTTCAATAAAATAGGATTGATTAAATTGATTGGCAAGAAAATAATCATCAAAGACATGAATAAACTTAGAAGAATAGCAGATTAAAAATCCACTAACTATTTTTGACCACATTACCTCTTTTTACTAGAATGAAAATTCTTTGTTTGTCATTTCGACCAACTGGATAAATCTCATAACGAGCAACAAATGAGATTGCTTCCGCTACGGCGGACAAGTCGTACCTCGCAATGACAGTAGCTTACAATTTTTTCGCTTCCTCCCAAAAAATTGAAATATTTGAAAATCAAAGATTTTCAATTACAATTTTTTCGCTTCCTCCCAAAAAATTGAAATATTTGAAAATCAAAGATTTTCAATTACAATTTTTTCGCTTCCTCCCAAAAAATTGAAATATTTGAAAATCAAAGATTTTCAATTACAATTTTTTCGCTTCCTCCCAAAAAATATCCATTTCAGCCAAAGTCATATTCATCAATGATTTTCCCAATTCATTTGCCTTGCTTTCTAAATATTGAAATCTTTTGATGAATTTTTTATTGGTTCTCTCTAAAGCATCTTCGGGATTTATACCTAAAAACCGTGCATAATTTATCATCGAAAATAACACATCACCAAATTCAGATTCTATTCTGTCTTGATTTCCTGTTTCGACCTCAACTTGCAATTCTTGTAATTCTTCCTGGACTTTATCCCAAACCTGATGCGGTTCTTCCCAATCAAAACCCACTCCTTTTGCCTTATCCTGAATTCTACTAGCTTTTACCAATGCCGGCAAACTTTTTGGAACACCTTCCAAAACCGATTTTTTTCCCTCCTTTAGCTTGAGTTTTTCCCAATTTTGCTTGACTTCCTCCTCATCTTTTACCACAACATCTCCATAAATATGTGGATGACGATGAATCAATTTATCGCAAATTTCATTACAAACATCTTCTATGTCAAAATCATTGGTTTCGCTTCCTATTTTGGCATAAAAAACAATGTGCAATAGCAAATCACCCAATTCCTTCTTGACTTCATTCAAATTATTATCCAAAATTGCATCGCCCAACTCATAGGTCTCTTCGATAGTTAAATGTCTCAAAGTTTGGAGCGTTTGCTTTTTATCCCAAGGACATTTTTCACGCAAATCGTCCATAATATTCAATAATCGTTCGAAAGCTTGGAGTTGAGTTTGTCTAGAGTTCATTATATTTTGGTTTTGTGTAAAAATAAGAAATCCTGTCTCAAAAAATTAAAACAGGATTAAAATATATTTAGTGATTAGTTTTTAGTAATTAGTGATTGGTTTGAAATCATGATTTTACAGTTTTAAAAAAAGTTAATCACTCTTCACTAAATTACTATGAGCTAATTACTCTTTCTTCGCTTTTGCTTTTTTAGCTGGAGCTTTTTTAGCTTTCTCAGCAACTACTTCTTCGACAACGCTTTCCTTTATTTCTTCGGAGTTTGCGATTTTAGGTTCTTCTTTAGAAACCAATCCTTTCGATTGAAGCAAATTATACCAATTGAGAACTTTCTTAATATCAGAAGGATACACTCTTTCTGAATCATATTCCGGAAGAATTTCGGCAAAGTAGGCAATTAGTTTAGCATTGTCCTCTTTATGAGATATCGCCTGACCATTGTTTTCTTTGATGGCAATATTTCGCATTACTTCGGTCAAAGGTTTTTCTTCATTAATGGTGTAAATCGAAATTTCTGACAATAAACTCACATTAACTCTAGAGGCAACATTTATTTTTTTCCCATCGAGTAAAGATTCAGCCAAAAAGCCTGAACGTGTTTGCACTTTTAATGCGTATAAACCTGGTTTTCCTGAAATGGATAATATTTTTTCTAAATTCATTTTTATAAATATGTATTTGATTATTCGTTTGTTTGATTATTTATGTAAATCGTAAATCGTAAATCGTAAATCGTAAATCGTAAATTATTTTACCTTCCT
>DZAU01000159.1 GCA_022729635.1 Flavobacterium psychrophilum | reverse complement strand
ATCAAAATATCAAGGATTTACAATATTAATGAACATTTAGTCACAGCCCAAGAATAAAATATAACTGAACATTTGAACTAATTAAAATATTAATATCAATTTATTTACGAATAAACATGTTTATTTAAAATTATTTTGTATATTTATATCCTCAATAATTTATAAACTATGCCCACCTTGTTCAATGAAAGCAAAGTAACAAAACATAATCCAATAGGCAATAATTATTCGCTGGTGTTTTTAACAAAAGGCAATGTTGCTGTCTATCATGCAGGGACATTCCAAAAAGAAGTAAACATCTATGATCAGTTTGATAAACGCTTATTTGTAATTGATTTGATAGAAAGACATGGGGTTACAAAGAGTAAGCTTGCAGGGGTATTAGGGATTTCACGGACAAGTGTAGATGTATGGATAGACTTGTTCAAAGACGGAGGGCAGAAAGCATTGATCAATAGCACCAAGAAAAATGTAGGCAGAAAGAAAGTAATAGACGGGCCCAAAGAAATAGCCAGGCCAGAAGGAAACAAATATGAAAAGGCTGAAAAACTTAGAGAAGACCGTGAAACGGCAGAAACAGAAAAATACCAGCAACTGGAAAAAAAACTGTTGACAATTGATTTTGGTCAGGAAAAAACTTTCAAGGACAAGGATACCGTGCACTTTAATGATGAATTTGAAGAATGCAGCCGCTATGCCGGAAGTTTTATATACTGGGGGCTTTTACAAGCCGACAACGATATAATGAGTTTAATATTTACAAGGTATAAAAAATATTCAACTGTATTTTATTTATTTTTAATGATGCATGTCAATAAAATAGTCTCGATAGAACAGCTCAAGACCATATTCAAAAATGAATTTGGGCGGATTATAGGGCTAAAACAATTGCCCAGCCTACCACAAATAAGATCTTTCCTTCACGAAATAGTATCCATGAAAATTTCTTCAACAATATCAATAGATTACTTTAAACATCAAATACATAAAGGTTTAGTGAGCCTATGGTACTTATTTATTGATGGGCATTTTATACCATACACAGGCAAAGAAAAAGTACACAAGAACTTCCATACACAAACAGGGGAGATGGAGCCAGGACAAAACGAACTGTTCGTCCATGACATTGAAGGCAGGATTGTTTATTTTGATATCCAGGAAGGTAAAGGGGATATGTTGAACATGATTATTGAAAAGAGCAAGGAATATGCGCCGTATTTAGGCAATATCCCACCATTGTTCGTGGCGGACAAAGAGATATGGGGGGTTGAAAAATTTTTGTTGTTGTCAGGATGCCGGTTTATAACTTGGGAAAAAAATATAGACACCCAAGAAACAAAGGACTTGCCGGATAGTATTTTCTCGTCCCCTTTTAAGGTTAATGATATTGTATATCAGGTTTATGAAACCGAAAAAACATATAAAAATATACAAGGCAAAAGTGTAAATCTACGCCGGATTGTGTTATGGAACCATCAAAGCAATACCAGGAATGTGGCCGTGAGCAATGATAGTTATGAAGATGCGGTTTCGTTGTCTTATGCCATGTTAAACCGTTGGGGCAAAAGCGAAAATGGGTTTAAACACTTGGGGGATAGGACCAATATGCATTATAACCCTTTAATCGAAATAGAAAAACTTAGTGAAAACCAACAAATCACCAACCCACAATATTATAAATTACAAAACCAGCTAAAAAAACTTAAAAAAGAAATAGATAAAATAGAAAGGCAACTTGGGCGCAAGAAAATACAAACAAATGGGGATGGAAGTTTACGTAAAAGTAATACACGCAATGATTTACAGCTAAAACGGGATCAATTA
>DZAU01000158.1 GCA_022729635.1 Flavobacterium psychrophilum | reverse complement strand
CAGAATTATTAGAAAAATATCAAGGAAAATTTGATTTTGTCTATCATCGATTTGATAGTAACTTAGGAGGAATCTCACTTACTCAGTAATGGGATCGCTGTATTGCTCTTTCAGCAGATGAGGAGTGGTTGATGATTTTGGGCGATGATGATTATCTCGGAGATAATGTAGTGAATGAATTTTACCTTCATTTACCGGAATTTCAATGGCAATTTCAAACCTCGTGCCTCGTACCTCAAACTTCAAACCTCGTACCTTGAAAGACACCATCCATAAAACAATAAAAGTAAGGACAGTTGGAGCATCTCGGCAATTAAAATTCCTAAAAAAGCACAAAATTATTGAGTTTTAGGAATTTTAGTTATCTTTGGTACGGAACTTATGCTAGTATTAGTATGCAAAAAATTCTAAGGAAGGAAGAAAGAACTTTCTAAACTTTCAGCATTAAAAAATAGAGATTTAATAAAAGTAATCACAGGCGTAAGACGTTGCGGAAAATCAACACTATTGTTGCAATTTCAAGAAGTATTACGAGTAGAAAATCCCGTTGTATCAATCGTTTCCATAAACTTGGATTTTCCCGAATTTCGTTTTCTTGCTGAGAAAGACTGGACAGCAATATACGATTATATTCAAGATTTACTTCAAAAAGGGGTAAAAAACTATGTTTTTATTGATGAAATACAAAATATTCCAGAATTTGAGAAACTGCTCGAAGGATTGTTTGTCCATCCTGATGTCGATTTGTATGTGACGGGTTCCAACGCCTATCTTTTGTCTAGCGAATTAGCCACTTTGCTCACAGGCAGAGCCTTTGAAATCAATGTTTTGCCCTTTTCATTTATCGAATATTTAGAATATACAGCGACATCAGTCAATCCTGACCGTGCATTTGCTGATTATATAAGAACAGGCGGATTTCCTGAAGCTGTCGGACTGGCAAAAGAAAGTGAAAATTTTGCTTATGACTATTTGAATACGGTTTTTCAAAATATATATCAAAACGACATACGGAAACGACACACTATCTATTATGAAACCTCCTATAAAGAAGTGGTGCATTTTTTAATAGACAGTATCGGCTCGCTAGTTTCAGCTGGAAATATTGCCAAAGTTCTTACTGCAAATGGAAAAAAAATTGATAATAAAACGGTTTCAAAATATATTGACACACTTGTTGAATCCTATCTTTTTTATAAAGTAAATCGTTTTGATATTAGAGGAAAACAACATTTGGCAACATTAGAAAAATATTATCTTGTTGATTTAGGATTGCGTTACGCATTGTTAGGCAAGGAACTTTCGTCAGACGCAGGACATTTGCTCGAAAATGTGATTTTTCTGGAATTGCAACGTCGTGATGAACAAGTCTGGGTTGGCAAAGCAGATAATCTTGAAGTAGATTTTGTGGCAAGAGGCAAGGAGGGTTATACGAAATACATTCAGGTTGCCTTGACAGTAAAAGAACAAAAAACACTAGAGAGAGAATTGGCTCCCTTTGCAAAAATTCCCGATTATAACGAAAGATGGCTCATTACAATGGACTATGAACAAGGAAGTCATAACGGAGTGAAACAAATAAATGCAATAGATTGGTTATTAAACAAGTGATACACAACAATGTCAATAGCAATAGCAATAACAAATTGATGCATTGTAATGTTAATGAAATCAAAACACAAAAAAATTGAATAATTGAAATCGCTTCACTAAATTTGGCGAATAGCAATAGCAATTTCAAACCTCAAACCTCGTACCTCAAACCTCCAACCTCGTACCTTGAAAGACATCATCCTCAAAGCCGAAAACATATCTAAACAATACC
>DZAU01000157.1 GCA_022729635.1 Flavobacterium psychrophilum | reverse complement strand
AAGGGTTTTAAACCCTTGAAGGGTTCTTTACGAAAAAAGAATTTATACAAAAAAATCCTTTAATTTGCGTTACGCCATTCTTAATCAGTGTCATTTCCTGAAATAGGTTGACTAAAAATCAATCAAATCAGCGAAAAATATGACAAAGAAAACAAACCCCGACTGTCGAAAAAAAGCGTACGAAAAAGTAAGCTTCGACCTCAAATTATCTGTCATTGACCAAATCAATAACGGACAGATTTCAATTAACCACGCCTCTAAAGTTTATGGCCTTTCGCGAAGTACAATCACGTATTGGAACAAAAAATTGCGTTCTTTTGAGCAAAATTCGAAAACCATGAGTAAGAACGAAGAAATTAAAAAACTCAAAGAGCGTATCGAAGAACTGGAGTTTATTAAAGACTTCCAGCAGGATGTGATTGCAGACTTTGAAAACGTTACGGGGGAGATCCTCTCAAAAAAATATTTGCCCGAAACATTAGCAAAAGAGATAGAGAAAAAGCGACGAAACCTTTCAAAATAAAGAGTCTCTATCAATGTTTCGGGATAAGCAAACAGGCTTATTATAAACGAATTACAAAGTCGAACAGGTTGGATCAGGAAGAAATCCAAATCAAAGAAATGATCCGAAGGTACAGGCGAAAAATGTCCAAAGTAGGCGGTATAAAGCTCTATGATCTGATGAAGGAAGAGTTGAAAGTGCACGGAATAAAAATGGGAAGAGACAAGTTCTATGCGTTCCTGAGAGCACACCAGTTATTAATACCGCGCACCAAACGAGCCTTTATCACCACCAATTCCAAACACTTCTTCTTCAAGTCACCCAATCGTATTAAAGGATTGATAATTAGCCATTCTGAACAAGTCTGGGTATGCGATATCACTTATATCAGAATTGCATCAGGGCATGCCTATCTGGCCCTGATTACAGATGCCTATTCCAAAAAAATAATGGGATACTGCCTGTTGAACAATATGAAGGTGGAACTAGTTAAAAACGCATTACTAATGGCTATTAAGAACCGGAGTTTTAACCACCCCAACATCATCCATCACAGCGACAGGGGTATTCAGTACTGCTGTCCGGACTATGCCGACTTTGCCGAGAAAAACGGAATGGTTCTTAGCACCACTCAACAATACGATCCATATGAAAATGCTGTAGCAGAGCGCATAAACGGAATCCTGAAATACGAATTTGGCCTGGGTAACACTTTACCTAGCCTTGAAGTTGCTCAGAAAATGGTAAAACAAGCGGTGGAAATATACAACAACCAAAGACCACATTTTAGCCTGAATTTAAGCAAACCGGCAGAAGCTCACATTACACAACTGCATCAGTATAAATCGTATAGCAAGGAAAAAGTCAAGACTTCGAGAATGCAGGAATGTTGATAAGTTTTTTCAAAACCCCTTCGGGATTTTTTTTGAAAAACTTATCAATGTTCCGATAAGAAACCTCTAAATTTACCTTTTTAAAACCATGAAAAATGGTCAACCTATTTCAGTATAAGACAATCACCCGCGCGAAACCAATGAAATCAATAACCTAATAAAATCAGAAAACTTATGAATAATTTTAAAATTGAAGAATTTCCGTCTGAAGTAATTGATGAATTAAACTTCTATGTTTATAGATTAATTGATCCAAGAAATGGAGAGACATTTTATATTGGTAAAGGTCAAGGGAATAGAATTTTTCAGCATTTAAAGTGTTCTATTTCAAACGATGAAGAAGATGAAGTACTTGATTTGAAATTTAAGAGAATTAGAGAAATTAAAAACAGTGGTTTAGAAGTTATACACATTATACATCGACACGGTTTAGATAGTTCAA
>DZAU01000023.1:21493-27725 GCA_022729635.1 Flavobacterium psychrophilum | reverse complement strand
AAGTTAGAAGTTAGAAGTTAGAAGTTAAGAGTTCTTCTATTACTGTTGGAAAATATATTTGTTCCAGTTCGTGAATTTTTTCGGCTACCATTTCTGGAGTTTCCGTTCTGGTTAAAGAGATGCTTTTTTGAAAAATAATATTGCCCTCGTCATAATTTTCATTGACATAATGAATGGTAATTCCGGTTTCTTTTTCGTGGTTTTCGACAACGGCTTGGTGCACATTCATGCCATACATTCCTTTTCCACCATATTTTGGCAACAAGGCTGGATGGATATTTATAATTTTATTTGGGTATGATTTTATGAATTTTTCAGGAAGTTTTAATAAAAATCCGGCGAGAACTATCAAATCTGGCTCTATCGTGTTTATTTTTTGTAGTACTTTACTTTCTGATAAATCTTCTTTTGAAAAAATTTCTGTTGGAATTTGAAAATTTTTAGCTCTTTCGATTACATAAGCCTTTGGGTTGTTTGTAAAAACAGAAACAACCGCTACTTTATTCTCGTTATTAAAATATTTAATAATGTTTTCGGCATTTGTGCCCGATCCAGAAGCAAAAATTATTATTTTTTTCATTTATAAATCACTTTTATAGTGTACAAAAAAAGGAATAAAAAGGGAGAAAAAATAACTTTATAAGGTCTTTATGAAATAAATTTTATAATTTAGTCGTCACATTTATTAACTAAATAGTTGTTTTAAAATAAAGTTTTTTATTTTTGCCAACAAATTAAATTTTAAAATTAAAGATTATGTCAGACATTGCATCAAGAGTAAAAGCGATTATCGTAGACAAATTAGGTGTTGACGAAAACGAAGTTGTAACAGAAGCAAGCTTCACTAATGATTTAGGAGCTGATTCGTTAGACACTGTAGAGCTTATTATGGAATTCGAAAAAGAATTTGATATCCAAATTCCAGACGATCAAGCAGAAAACATTGCTACTGTAGGTCAAGCGATTTCTTATATCGAAGAAGCCAAAAAATAATACACTGAAACACCCGCTCTTTAAAATCTCAAATTTGGAAATTCCAAATTCTAAAAAATTGGAATTTGTTTTTTGAAAATTGGAATTTATTAAAAAACGGGTGTTATTATTTTTTTAAACTAAATCTCAGATTGAAATTCAATCAAAAAAATATTTAAAATCTAATACCCATGGCTCTTTTGTAGTATTATTACAGATAGAAAGCGTGGGTTTTATTTGTTTAAAAACAATAAAATATATACTAAATTATGGTATTAAGACGAGTTGTTGTAACAGGCTTAGGTGCGCTTACTCCTATAGGAAATAATATTCAAGAGTATTGGAGTGGTCTTATTAATGGCGTTAGTGGAGCGGCAACCATAACTCATTATGATGCTTCAAAGCATAAAACACAGTTTGCTTGCGAAGTGAAAAACTTCAATGTTGAAGACTTCATAGACAGAAAAGAAGCTCGAAAAATGGATCGATATGCACAATATGCAATAGTTACATCAGAAGAAGCTGTAAATGATGCTGGTTTCGATTTAGAAAAATTAGATAAAGATAGAGTTGGAGTTATCTGGGGTTCGGGAATTGGAGGCTTAGAAACTTTTCAAAATGAAATGCTTGATTTTGCCAAAGGAGACGGAACACCTCGATTTAATCCTTTCTTTATACCTAAAATGATTGCCGATATTGCTGGCGGTCATATCTCTATAAAATATGGTTTTAGAGGGCCAAATTTTACAACAGTTTCAGCATGTGCTTCCTCAACAAATGCTATTATTGATGCTTTCAATTATATTCGATTGGGTCATGCCGATGCGATGGTAACTGGTGGTTCAGAAGCTGCAGTAACCATAGCCGGAATGGGCGGATTTAATGCCATGCATGCACTTTCAACAAGAAATGACGATCCAAAAACAGCTTCCAGGCCAATGGACAAAGATCGCGACGGTTTTGTATTAGGCGAAGGCGCAGGTGCTTTGATTCTTGAAGAATATGAACATGCCAAAGCGCGTGGTGCACGAATTTACTGCGAAATTGGCGGTGGCGGAATGTCGGCAGATGCTCATCATATTACAGCACCTCATCCAGAAGGATTGGGAGCAAAAAATGTAATGTTAAACTGTTTGAGAGACGCAGGATTAAACCCTACAGATGTTGACGGCGTGAATATGCACGGAACTGCAACTCCGCTTGGTGATATTGCCGAATCTAAAGCTATTTTACATGTTTTTGGTGAACATGCCTATAACATGAATTTGAATTCTACAAAATCGATGACAGGCCATTTACTCGGAGCAGCTGGCGCAGTAGAAACCATTTCATCAATACTTTCGATAAAACACGGAATTATTCCCCCTACAATCAATCATTTTACCGATGATGAAAACATTGATTCTAAATTAAATTTCACTTTTAATGTTGCTCAAAAAAGAGATGTGAAAGTGCTAATGAGCAACACTTTCGGTTTTGGTGGTCACAATGCTTGCGTATTGGTAAAAAAATTGGATTTATAATATAAAAAATGAATCTAATCAGAAAAATATTTTCAAAATCCCGTTCTCTTGAAGACGGGATTTTTTTTGATGCTATTAGCGAAATTCTAGGATTTGTTCCTATTAATCTGGATTATTTTAAAAAAGCGTTCACGCATCGGTCTTCAAATAAACAGGACGAAAATGGAAACCCAATTAATTATGAACGATTGGAATTCCTTGGAGATGCAATGTTAAGTTCAGTGATTGCAGCACATTTATTTAGTAAAGTTCCCTCCGGAGACGAAGGTTATTTGACAAAAATGCGTTCAAAAATTGTAAGTAGAGAACATTTAAACGAACTGGGAAAGGATTTAAATCTGGTGCGATTCATAGAAAGCAAAGTTCCTGTACAGCATTTTGGCGAAAACATTCACGGCAATATTTTTGAATCTTTGGTTGGGGCAATTTATCTTGACCGAGGCTATGATTATTGCGAGAAATTTATTCAAAAAAGAGTCATTATCCCTTATGTTGATATTGCCAGACTCGAAGGAAAAGTAATTAGTTACAAAAGCCTCCTGATAGAATGGTGCCAAAAAGAAAAGAAACAATTTTACTTTGATATTTTTGAGGATAACGGCATTGACGGGCAAAGATTCTTTGGAGTGAAATTAAGTATTGACGATAAAATAATTGCAAAAGCCCGAGCAACCTCTAAAAAGAAAGCCGAGGAAAAAGCCTCCCAACGAGCTTATTTTGCCTTTCAAAAAAAAATCGATAATAAATAGCCGAAATTTCTCTAAACTATATCGTTTTCGTTTTTAAAATAGAAAAAACATCACTAGCCTAAGGACAATGCTTCAATAGAAATACTATATTTACACCTTATTTTTTTATAAAATGGCTGTTCATAAATTAGATTTTGAAGACTTTGGCGAAATAGATTATCATCTTGTAGCAATCCATACTTCATTAGAAGACTTTAGATTAGCCTATTTTATCAACCAAAAACTTCCAATAAATTTAAGCAAAAACAAGGATGAAATTCAAATTAATATAAAAGAAGGAGAAACAAAATTCTCAAGATTTTATTATTATGATAAAGAAAAAGCCGTTTCATGGAATTTAATTCAAAATAAAAACGAAGTCATTCAACAAAAAAATGACAACAACCAGAGTCTGTTTTCAAATATAAGTATTGAAGTTTCAACAAAAGTTTATCTGCTTCCTGAATTTAAAAAAGTGGATTATTTTTTAAAAATAGAAAACTTAGAAGACAGAACGAATGTGACAGAAATTCAACTTATAATAAACACAATTGAAAGCGTATCGACGGCATATACAGTTGAAACCCATAAAATAAAATCAAAAAATAATTTAATTTTTTAAAATCAATGTCAACAAACAAAAAAACAAAAATTGTAGCCACACTTGGACCTGCATGTAGTACGAGAGAAATCATAAAAGACATGATAGAAGCAGGAGTAAACGTGTTTAGAATCAATTTTTCGCATGCTGATTATGATGATGTAAAAACAAAAATAGAAATTATTAGAGGACTCAACGAAGAGTTTGGTTATACCACTGCAATTCTAGGAGATTTACAAGGACCAAAACTTCGTGTTGGCGTTATGGAAGATGGCGTAATAGTTAATGACGGCGATTTAATTACATTTACAACAGCCGAAAACATCACAGGAAATGCCCAAAAAGTGTTTATGAAATACCAAAATTTTCCTAACGATGTAAATCCCGGAGAACGTATTTTGCTAGATGACGGAAAACTTATTTTTGAAATTGTTGAAACCGATAAAAAAACCGAAGTGATTGCCCGAGTAATTCAAGGAGGGGAATTAAAATCTAAAAAAGGAGTAAATCTTCCTAACACTAAAATATCTTTACCCGCTCTGACCGAAAAAGATATTGCCGATGCTATTTTTGCCATTAAACAAAATGTTGACTGGATAGCGCTTTCATTTGTAAAAACACCAAGAGACCTTAAAGACTTACATGACTTAATTGCAGAACACTCTGAACATAAAATTCCTATTATTGCCAAAATAGAAATGCCAGAAGCACTAGAGAATATCGATAAAATTGTTGCTTATTGTGATGGTTTGATGGTTGCTCGTGGTGATTTAGGAGTAGAACTTCCAGCACAAGAGGTTCCACTTGTGCAAAAAGAATTAATTCTTAGAGCTAAAACAGCCCGAATTCCGGTTATTGTTGCCACTCAAATGATGGAAACCATGATTTCCAGTTTGACACCAACACGTGCCGAAGTAAATGATGTCGCAAACTCCGTTATGGATGGCGCTGATGCCGTTATGCTTTCAGGAGAAACGGCTACTGGTCTTTATCCTGTACAGGTTATCGAAAAAATGACCCAAATACTTGAAGCGGTTGAAGATTCTCCTCTTATTAAAGTACCTCAAAATACTCCTCAAGTAAGAACAAATCGTTTTATTACAAAAACTATTTGTCATCATGCAGCTCTTATGGCAAATGTTATCGAAGCAAAAGCCATTTGTACGTTGACGAACAGTGGTTATACCGCTTTCCAAATCTCTGCTTGGAGACCATCTGCCCATATTCTTGTGTTTACTTCAAACAGAAGAATTCTTACCCAACTCAATTTATTGTGGGGTGTAAAATCCTATTTTTATGATAAAATGGGAAGTACTGATGAAACAATTGCTGATGTAAATGGAATAGCAAAAGCCAAGGGATATGTAACCAAAGGAGATTTTCTAATCAATCTGGCCGCAATGCCTTTAAAAGATAAGGGAATGGTAAATACTTTGAGAGTTTCTGAAATTTCGTAGTAAAATCATCCAAATAAACCGTTTTTATGGATTTGAAGTCCATAATTTTGTAGGCAGATAAACGGCCTTCACGGTTAAAAAAAATTAATTTAGATCTCAAATCTCGAAAACTTTCGGAATTAATTTTTAAGTTAGAGTGTGAACAGACGAAATAAATTAATTTGTGGTAAAAGATATTTGAAGCTAAATCGAAATGCACTAAAACCGAATAGTTTTAAACTGCTTTTGTGAAATAGTATTAAACCAAAAAACCTGATAATTTTCATCATCAGGTTTTTCTCTTTATTCTATGCTCTTTTTTATTTACTCTAAATTTTTTTAATCATTCAACTTTAAAACAGCCATAAATGCTTCTTGAGGAATCTCAACATTTCCTACTAAACGCATTCTCTTTTTACCTTTTTTCTGTTTTTCCAATAGTTTACGCTTACGCGAAATATCGCCGCCATAACATTTGGCAGTAACATCTTTTCGCAAGGCTTTAATCGTTTCTCGGGCAATGATTTTTGCGCCAATTGCCGCCTGAATCGGAATGTCAAATTGTTGTCTCGGAATTAATTGTCGCAATTTTTCACACATTTTTTTACCAATATCATAAGCATTGCTTTCGTGAATTAAAGCCGAAAGCGCATCAACTGATTGGGAATTTAGCAAAACATCTAATTTAACCAATTTTGAAGTTCGCATCCCAATTGGCGAATAATCGAACGAAGCATATCCTTTAGAAACTGTTTTCAATCGGTCATAAAAATCGAAAACAATTTCGGCCAACGGCATGTCAAAATGCAATTCAACTCTTTCGGTTGTAAGATACGTTTGGTTCGTAATCAAGCCACGTTTTTCGATACACAACGACATTACATTCCCCACAAAATCAGATTTTGTAATGATGGTCGCTTTAATAAACGGCTCTTCAACTCGATCCAAACGCGATGGTTCTGGCAAATCGGA
>DZAU01000023.1:0-21393 GCA_022729635.1 Flavobacterium psychrophilum | reverse complement strand
ACTTTTACTTCTTTCGCTTCTTTAATTCCCGAAATTAAATACCCCACATCGCCTGCCGAAATCACGTCTTTTGGCACTTGATTTAGTTTCAAAGTACCTACTTCATCGGCAAAATATTCGTTTCCGGTAGCCATAAATTTTATTTTTTGGCCCTTTCTAATTTCACCGTTTTTCACACGAAAAATAACTTCAATTCCACGAAACGGATTGTAATGAGAGTCAAAAATCAAAGCTTGTAAGGGTTCGTCAATAGTGCCTTTAGGAGGAGGAATACGTTCGATAATGGCTTCCAAAATTTTATCTACACCAAAACCTGTTTTTCCCGAAGCGTGAATGATTTCGTCGAGTTTACAACCCAATAAATCCACAATATCGTCACTTACTTCCTCAGGATTGGCACTTGGCAAATCCACTTTATTCAAAATAGGAATAATTTCTAAATCATTTTCTAGAGCCAAATATAAATTTGAAATTGTTTGTGCCTGAATACTTTGCGCTGCATCAACGATTAAAAGTGCGCCTTCGCAAGCCGCAATCGAACGCGAAACTTCATACGAAAAATCGACGTGACCGGGAGTGTCGATTAAATTCAGGATGTATTTTTCGCCTTTATAGGTATAATCCATCTGGATGGCGTGACTTTTTATGGTAATCCCACGTTCACGCTCCAAGTCCATATTGTCTAGCAATTGCGCTTTTTCTTCACGAGCCGTAACTGTTTGTGTTGCTCCGAGAAGTCTGTCGGCGAGAGTGCTTTTTCCGTGATCGATGTGTGCAATAATGCAAAAATTCCGTATGTTTTTCATTCTTTGTTTGTGTCTTTTTTGGAGAATGCTTTCGCATTTAATCCGCAAAGATAATCTAAATTAGTCAGTTTCAAAGAACCAAAAGAAGTCTTTGCTCTTTGTTCTTTTTTCTATTCTCTTAAAAAATCTATCTTTGCAAAAAATTTCTCTTGATAAAAATAGGCAACATCATATTACCCGAATTTCCTTTGCTTCTTGCGCCAATGGAAGACGTGAGCGATCCACCATTTCGTAGATTGTGCAAAATGCACGGCGCTGATTTGATGTATTCGGAGTTTATTTCTTCAGAAGGTTTGATTCGCGATGCCATAAAAAGCCGAATGAAATTGGATATTTTCGATTATGAACGTCCCGTAGGAATTCAGATTTTTGGTGGAGATGAAGAAGCAATGGCGCTTTCATCGAAGATTGTTTCGACTGTAAATCCAGATTTGATTGACATCAATTTTGGTTGTCCCGTAAAGAAAGTGGTTTGCAAAGGAGCCGGAGCCGGAGTTTTGAAGGATGTCGATTTGATGATTCGCTTGACCAAAGCCGTTATAGACAGTACGCATTTGCCGGTTACGGTAAAAACGCGTTTGGGTTGGGACGATAATTCTATTAATATTGATGAGGTTGCCGAACGTTTACAGGACATTGGCGTAGCTGCCTTGAGTATTCACGCCAGAACTCGAGCTCAAATGTACAAAGGCAATTCCGATTGGTCGCATATTGCCCGAGTGAAAAACAATCCCAGAATCACGATGCCAATTTTTGGAAATGGAGACATTGATTCTCCGGAAAAAGCATTGCATTATAAAAACGAATATGGTATCGACGGAATTATGATTGGTCGTGCTGCCATTGGTTATCCTTGGATTTTTAATGAAATAAAACATTACTTTAAAACAGGAGAATTTTTGGCAAAACCTTCGGTTGCAGATAGAGTTGAAGCCGTGCGAAATCACCTCACTTGGGCAATGGAATGGAAAGGAGAACGTCTTGGCATTGTAGAAACGCGGCCTCATTATTCTAATTATTTCAAAGGAATTCACTCTTTTAAAGAATACAGACAAAAGCTAGTTACTCTTAGCACTCCCGAAGAATTATTTGCAGTTTTGAATGAAATTGAAGAGGCTTATTTAGGATATCAGGTGGTTTGATTTTATTTCTAAATTTTATTATATTTGTTGTAAATAATTTTGATTATGAGCGTTCAAACCGAAAAATCTTTTTTAATTGATTTACTTCAGAATATCAATGATGTTTCAATCATTTAGAAAGTGAAGAATTTTGTATTGCACGAAATTGACCCCATTTCTTTATCAGAAAATCAAAAAAAAGAACTTGATAAAAGGTTGTTGGAACATCAAGAAAATCCTAAATCTGGAGTTGATGCACTTGAGTTTTTAGACTCCTTAAAATCTAAATATGAGTTATAACAAACTCATTGTTAGACAAATGCTGCTATCGAAATTGAAAATGCAATTGCATATTATGCTTTGACAAATAAGATTTTAGCTAAAAGAATAGAAAATGAAATACGATTTGGCTTTAAGGTGATTGCTAAAAACCCTGAAAGTTTCCAGAGTCGTTATCTTGAAATCAGAATATTCTGGCTAGATAAATTCCCTTATGGATTATATTATATCTGGAAAAATAGCGAAATTTCTATTTTGGCTTTTTGGCATACTAAAGAGGATATTCAAAACAAGTTGCCTAAAATAGTATATTAATCCAACAACTTCTTACTCACACGACTGCTCGCAATCAGCGAAGCGATGAAGCCAAGCGTGATAATGGTTGCCAAAACAATCAGCACGTTTTCGATTGTAAAAACCACGGGATAAGCCAGCGTTGGTGTAATCATCACGAGTTCGAAATGTTGTTGGAGTAACACAATTGCAATTCCTAAAGTCAATCCGATAATTCCTCCAAAAACGCTCAATAAAGTTCCTTGCAACAGGAATATTTTGCGTAAATCCTTGATTTCGGTTCCAAGATTTAAAAGTGTTTTCAAATTTCCTTTTTTGTCGAGAATCATCATAATCAATGCGCCAATCAGGTTGAAAAGAGCGATAATAATTACCAATGTGAAAATCAGATACACAGCAAGATTTTCGGTATTCAGCATTTTATACAAGGATTCATTGAGTTGTGCCCTGTTTTTTACTGTGATTTTATTGTTGAAAATAGTTTGAAGTTTACTGATGATACCATTTTCGTCAGCTCCACTTACTTTTTTGATTTCAATTCCGGAAATTTGGTTGGGTTTGTATTCCAATAATTCCTGAGCCAAACTCAAATCGGCAAAAACATATTTAGAATCATAATCTTCGCTTATGGCATAAATTCCTACCGGCAAGACGCCTACTTTATTAAACGCTTCTTCGGGATTTTCGATGGCACCTTTTCCTGGTTTTGGCACTAAAATCTCGAGAGAATTGTTGAAATCAAGCAAACCCATCGAAAAATTATTGGCAATTCCGTATCCTACGACAACTTCATAAGTATTTGGTTTTAGCCAATCTCCGTTGTAAAGCGTTTTTTTAATGGGATTCACATTATTAAAATGAGAATCGACACCTTTTAAATACGTAACAACTTGCTTTCCGTTATAAATGAATAAAACCCGTTCTTCAATTATTTTGCTATAAGAAGCAACACCTTCGATTTTGTTAATTTGATTTTCTTGTGAAGGAGAAATAAAAAAGGATTTCCCTAGAGTGGTGTTGATTTTTAAATCGGGATCAATATTATTGGAAAAGGAAAGGCTGAAATCTTTCAATCCGCTAAAAACAGATAAAACCACAAACAAAGCCATTGCGCCAACAATTATTCCCATACTGGCAATGCGATTTATTATATTGATAGCATTGTTTTTACTGCTACTAAAAATATAACGTTTGGCTATGTAAAGAGGGAAATTCAAGTTACAAAAGTCTGCGTTTTTCTAAAAGATCACGGTTTTCTATAGGATTTTCTTTGGAAGACAAAGCATTGTCAATTTTTTCAATATAATCTAAGGAGTCGTCGATGAAGAATACTAAATTAGGTACTTTGCGCAATTGCAAGCGAACTCTTTGAGATAAATCGTGTTTGATTAGTTTTGTATTTGTTTTTATTGCCTCTAATGTTTCCTTTGCTTTATCTTGAGGGAAAATGCTCAAATGTACTGTTGCTACCGATAAATCTGTAGTTACGATAACTTTGGATACCGAAATCACCAAATTTGCAACTCCGTTTTTTCTCACTTCGCCTTGCAGAATGTCAACCAAATCTTTTTGGATAACACCTCCTATTTTTTTCTGTCTATTTGTTTCCATTGTGCAAAAATACAATTTTTTTACGCTGGCAATGATGCAAAGCCACAAAGTTTAGATTTAAAGCTTTGAAAATATAGCTTTTGAACCCTTATTTTTATTTATATTTACATAAAATTCTTGTCTTTATGCCCTCGTGGCAAAACGGTTAAAACAATGAAAAAAATTGAACACATCGGCATAGCAGTCAATACTTTAGAACAAGCCACAATAATTTATGAAAAACTTTTTGGAGTGCCGGCTTATAAACTTGAGGAAGTGGTTAGCGAAGGAGTGAAAACCGCTTTTTTTAAGAGTGGTCCAAACAAAATCGAACTTCTTGAGGCCACAAATCCCGAAAGTCCAATTGCTAAATTTATAGCAAAAAAAGGAGAGGGAATTCATCATATTGCGTTTGAAGTTGATGATATTATTCAGGAAATTTTTCGTTTAAAAAAGGAAGGATTTGTTATTTTGAATGAAATTCCCAAAAAAGGAGCGGATAATAAATTAGTTGCTTTTTTGCATCCAAAAGGGACTAACGGCGTCCTAATTGAATTGTGTCAGGAGATACGATAATTTTATTTTATATGATTATCCGTTACTAATACCAAGCTACTTTCCATAAACAAAATTAAATACATTGGTACGAATGACAAACAGTCCTAATTATTTTATATAATATCTTTTTGTTAAGGATTCTAGTAATCAGACGTTTTTAATGTAATAAATTGTTAAATTGCAACGGTTTGTAAATCTAGTTCAAAAATAATTGCATCAGATTAAAAATAGTAGTAATTTCGCAACCGCAATAATGGTCCTATAGCTCATTCGGTTAGAGCAACTGACTCATAATCAGTAGGTGCTTGGTTCGATTCCAAGTGGGACCACATAGCCCTGCAAACCTTTTGATTTTGTGGGGCTTTTTTTATATATATTGCAAAAAAGCGTGTTTTGTCGGATAAATATATGTTTTAAGCGATAATATTGTGTTTTGTTGTTTAAAAAAAAATAACTTTGTGAGCACTATTTATTAGAATTTTGAGTTATAGAGCAACGAAACTTATTGTTTCTTTAAAAAAGATTGATTTATTTCTTTAAATAAATATGAAAACTATTCTAAATAAGTTTTTTATTGTAATTATATTACTGCTAAGTGTGTTGAATACTTATGCGGCACCGCATCCGCCAAATCCAGGAGCTAAAAAACCACCACCACCACCAGGATTGCCTATTGACGATGGGGTTTGTTTAGTTTTTATTTTAGCGTTATTGTTTGGAATTTATAGTATTTACAACCATCAATTAAAGACAAAAACTCCAAGTTAGATTGGAGTTTTTGCTTTTAGAAATATTGTTTTTACTTATTTGGAATACAACTTTGAGATATACTTGCCTATCAAATCAAATTCAAGATTTACTTTCGTGCCAACTACAAAATCTTTGAAATTAGTATTTTCAAAAGTGTAAGGAATAATAGCGACACTAAATTCGTTTTTTCTTGAATTGACCACAGTTAAACTCACTCCGTTTACAGTAATTGAGCCTTTTTCGATAGTAATATTTCCAATGCTTTCATCATATTCAAAAGTATAAAACCAACTCCCATTTGTTTCTTTTGCCACTTTGCAAGTACCAATTTGATCCACATGACCTTGCACAATATGACCATCGAGTCGATCCCCCAGTTTCATGGCGCGTTCAAGATTAACATTGTCGCCAATTTTCCAATAGGCAATGTTCGTTTTCTTTATTGTTTCCCCAATGGCAGTTACCGTATAATTAGAGTCTTTTATAGAGACCACTGTCATACAAATTCCGTTATGAGCAACACTTTGGTCTATTTTTAGTTCATTTGTAATAACCGAAGTTACTGTGATATGAACATTATCTTGGTCCTTTTTTATTTCTTGGATTCCTCCAAGTGATTCTATAATTCCGGTAAACATTTCTTATTTTTATTTTACTAAATTTGCACTTCAAAAGTAGCAATAAATAACGTGATGTCATGATAAAAAAAGTAGAAAATATAATCGTCGGAATTTCAATAGGAGATTTAAACGGTATTGGAAGCGAAGTTATTCTAAAAACATTTGAAGACTCTCGAATGTTAGAATTATGTACGCCCGTAATTTTTGCCAATGTAAAAATACTTTCTTATGTAAAAAAGAGTTTAGAATCTACATCAATACTTCATGGAATTGACAATTTGAACCAAATAGTTATAGGAAAAATAAATGTGTTGAATGTTTGGCAAGAAGGGGTTGAGATTAATTTTGGAACAAACGACGAAAAAGTTGGAAAATATGCCATAAAATCGTTTGTTGCAGCTACAAAAGCTCTAAAAGGAGGACTTATTGATGTATTGGTAACCGCTCCAATTAATAAATACAACATCCAATCAGAATCATTCAAATTTCCTGGACATACTGATTATTTAGACAAAGAGCTAGAAGGTAATGCTTTAATGATGATGGTTCAGGAGAATTTGAGAGTGGGATTATTTACGGATCATATTCCAATAAACGAAGTGGCATCACACCTTAACGAAGAATTGATTATAAAAAAAATTGAAACCGTAAAACAATCTTTAATACAAGATTTTAGCATCAATAAGCCAAAAATAGCAATTTTGGGACTGAATCCGCATTGTGGAGACGGCGGAGTTATTGGAAAAGAGGACGATTTAATTGTAAAACCGGCATTAAAAAAAATGTTTGAAAAAGGAACATTAGTGTTTGGTCCTTTTGCTGCCGACGGATTTTTTGGAAGCAATCAATTCGAAAAGTACGATGCCATTATTGCCACTTATCACGACCAAGGGTTAATTCCTTTCAAAACACTGTCATTTGGCAAAGGAGTGAATTACACGGCAGGGTTGGATAAAATTAGAACCTCGCCAGATCACGGAACCGCTTATGACATTGCCGGAAAAGGAATAGCCGATTACAATTCGTTTAAAGAAGCTGTTTATCTTGCAATTGATATTTATAATTCAAGAAATCAATATGCAGAAATCAGTCAAAAACCCTTAAAAACAAAAGAAAAATAGATATAAACAAAAAAAGATAAATAACATTATTAGGTTTCCAATAATTTTATATCTTTGCACTCCCGAAGTTTAGGGCAAATTGTTGTTGAAATGAACAAGACAAAAGAATATTTAATTCCTTTCATAGGATTAAAGCTAGGGAAACATCATTTTGAATATCAAATTAATAATGCGTTCTTTGAAATCTTTGATTATCACGAATTTAATAATTCAAATATCAAAGTAAATGTAGTTTTAGAGAAAAAAAGTAACCTGTTGGAGTTGGCTTTCAAACACAAAGGAACAGTAAATGTGCCTTGTGATATGACAAACGAAGAGTTTGATTTGCCAATTAAAGGCAAGATGAAATTGATTGTGCGTTTTGGAGACATCTATAATAATGACAACGAAGAGTTGCTCATTTTGCCACACGGAGAGTTTCAAATAGATATTGCACAATACTTATATGAAATGATTGTGTTATCAGTTCCTCTAAAACGAATTCATCCAGGAATTAAAGACGGAAGTTTAAATACAGAAGTGCTTCAAAAATTGAAAGAATTGACAATAAAAGAACAAAAAAAAGAGCATAAAAAAGAACAAAAAAATAAAGATATTGACCCGCGTTGGGACAAATTAAAGCAACTATTAACGGATAAATAATATAGTAAAATGGCACATCCTAAAAGAAAAGTCTCGAAAACAAGAAGAGATAAGAGAAGAACACATTATAAAGCTACCGTAGCACAAATAGCTACCTGCCCTATTACTGGCGAAGCTCATTTATACCACAGAGCTTACTGGCATGAAGGGAAAATGTATTACAGAGGACAAGTTGTTATAGATAAGTCTGTTGCTGTTGCATAATACATTTTTGTAAATGATATTCAAACTCTCACATCGTGAGAGTTTTTTTGTTGTTTATAATTTTCATTAAATAAGAACTGTAAAAGAATAAGGATTAGAAAAATTTTTGTAATTTTCGAGTCCTTTAGAAAATTTTCAAATGTTAGCATTTGCTAGAAATAATAGAATAGAATGAATAAAATCACAGCCGCAATTACAGCTGTTGGAGCTTATGTTCCAGACTATGTGCTTACGAACAAGATTCTCGAAACATTGGTTGATACAAATGATGAGTGGATAACCACTCGTACGGGAATAAAAGAGAGAAGAATTCTTAAAGATGACACTAAAGGAACCTCTTTTTTGGCGATAAATGCTGCCAAAGATTTGATAAAAAAAGCAAATATTGATCCATTGGAAATAGATTTGTTGCTTATGGCTACCGCTACTGCCGATATGCCAGTAGCATCTACAGGAGCTTATGTTGCAACAGAAATTGGCGCAACAAACGCCTTTGCTTATGACTTACAATCAGCATGTTCCAGTTTCCTGTTTGGAATGTCAACAGCTGCTTCATATATAGAATCAGGTAGATATAAAAAAGTATTGTTGATTGGAGCCGATAAAATGTCCTCAATTGTAGATTATACTGATAGAGCTACTTGTATCATTTTTGGAGACGGTGCCGGAGCAGTATTATTCGAACCCAATTACGAAGGTTTAGGCTTGCAAGATGAATATTTAAGAACGGATGGTGACGGAAGAGATTTTTTAAAAATGACCGCTGGAGGCTCACTTTTGCCGGCTTCAGAACAAACAATTATCGACAATCAACACAATATAATACAAGACGGAAAGACTGTTTTTAAATACGCTGTTACTTATATGGCAGATGCTTGTGAGATAATTATGAACAGAAATAATTTGACTCACGATGAGATTGCTTGGTTAGTTCCTCATCAGGCAAATAAACGAATTATTGATGCAACCGCAAGTAGAATGAATTTAGAAGATTCAAAAGTATTGATGAATATAGAAAGATACGGAAACACCACTTCCGCAACTTTACCTTTAGTTCTAAGTGATTTTGAACATTTATTTAAAAAAGGAGATACAATTATATTTGCTGCTTTTGGAGGAGGATTCTCTTGGGGATCTATTTATCTAAAATGGGCATACGATAAAAAATAAATTTAAACTAAAAACAAATAATTATGGATTTAAAAGAAATTCAAAACCTAATCAAATTTGTTGCAAATTCAGGGGTTGCAGAAGTTAAATTAGAAATGGACGATGTCAAAATCACCATTAGAACAACCTTAGAAGGCAATGTGACCGAAACCACTTATGTTCAACAAATGCCCTCTCAGCCAGTCCTTACTCAGGCAGTGACTCCCCAACAAATTGCTCCAGTGGCCACAACTCCAACAGTTCCAGCAGCAGAAAACCCTAATTATATTACTATAAAATCTCCAATTATTGGAACTTTCTACAGAAAACCATCGCCAGACAAACCAGTATTTATTGAAGTAGGAAGTACCGTTTCTAAAGGAGATGTGCTTTGTGTTATCGAAGCGATGAAATTATTTAATGAAATAGAATCGGAAGTTTCTGGTAAAATAGTTAAAATTTTAGTCGATGATATGTCGCCTGTTGAATATGACCAACCTTTATTCTTAGTAGATCCGTCATAAAAAGTTAGAAGTTAGAAGTTAGAAGTCAGAAGTTGTATACTTAACTTCATAATTTAATATCTAATGGACTCTTGTCTAATTATCTAATTAAAAAATTATGTTTAAAAAAATATTAATAGCAAATAGAGGAGAAATTGCGCTTCGCATAATTAGAACTTGCAAAGAAATGGGGGTTAAAACGGTTGCCGTTTACTCTACCGCAGATGCCGAAAGTTTACATGTAAAGTTTGCTGATGAAGCCGTTTGCATTGGTCCACCACCAAGCAATCTATCCTATTTAAAAATGTCGAATATTATTGCTGCCGCCGAAATTACAAATGCAGATGCAATACATCCGGGATATGGATTTCTTTCGGAAAATTCAAAATTTTCAAAAATATGCCAAGAACATGGCGTTAAATTTATAGGCGCCACACCTGAAATGATTGACAGAATGGGGGACAAAGCTTCTGCTAAAGCTACTATGAAAGCTGCAGGTGTTCCTTGTGTTCCAGGATCTGACGGACTTTTAGAGTCTTATGAACAAGCCAAAAAACTATCGAAAGAAATGGGTTATCCGGTAATGCTAAAAGCAACTGCCGGAGGTGGAGGAAAAGGAATGCGTGCCGTTTGGAAAGAGGAAAATCTATTAAAGGCATGGGAAAGTGCTCGTCAAGAATCAGCCGCAGCATTTGGAAATGACGGAATGTATCTTGAAAAACTTATTGAAGAACCACGTCACATCGAAATTCAGGTTGTAGGAGATGCTTATGGTAAAGCCTGCCACTTGTCAGAAAGAGATTGTTCTGTACAAAGACGTCATCAAAAACTAACTGAGGAAACCCCTTCGCCATTTATGACTCCTGAACTAAGAGAAAAAATGGGTGCAGCAGCTGTAAAAGCTACAGAATTTATCAAGTACGAAGGCGCAGGAACAGTAGAGTTTTTGGTAGATAAACATCGTAATTTCTATTTTATGGAGATGAATACCCGTATTCAGGTAGAACATCCAATTACGGAACAAGTAATAGATTATGATTTAATTCGCGAGCAAATTTTGGTTGCTGCAGGTGTTTGTATATCAGGTAAAAATTATTTACCACAATTACACGCTATTGAATGTCGTATTAATGCCGAAGATCCTTATAATGATTTTAGACCATCACCTGGAAAAATCACTACGCTTCACATGCCAGGAGGTCACGGTGTTCGTTTAGATACCCATGTGTATTCTGGCTATACCATTCCGCCAAATTATGACTCGATGATTGCAAAACTCATCACGACAGCTCAAACTCGTGAGGAAGCAATCAGTAAAATGAGAAGAGCTTTAGATGAATTTGTAATCGAGGGAATAAAAACTACAATTCCGTTTCACAGACAATTAATGGATGATCCGAGATATATTGCAGGAAATTATACCACCGCTTTTATGGATACTTTTAAAATGAATGATCCGGAGTAAAATCTAAATTTGTATTATATAAAAACCCCGTCAAATAATTTTGGCGGGGTTTTCGGTTTTATGCCATATCCGAACTATTACAAAGTTTCTTTCAACCATTTGTAAAATTCTCTATGCCAAACTAATGCGTTTTGGGGTTTTAAAACCCAGTGATTTTCTTCTGGAAAATAGAGTAATCTGCTTTTTATTCCTAGTAATTGGCTTGCTTGAAAGGCTTCTTGAGCTTGACCAATTGGAACTCTGAAATCATTTCCGCCTTGAATGATTAAAATGGGCGTATTCCATTTTTCTACTCGGCTGGCAGGATTAAAGGTAGTGTACCCTTTTTGTGCTATGGCATTGTCTTTTTCCCAATAAGCTCCACCAAAATCCCAATAGTTAAAGAAAACTTCTTCAGTTGTGCCGAACATACTTTGCGTATTGAAAACCCCATCGTGAGCTATAAAAGTTTTGAAACGATTGTTGTGGATTCCAGCTAAATAAAATACGGAATAACCACCATAACTTGCTCCTATACATCCCAAACGAGTTTTGTCTATATAGTTTTCCTTAGAAACATCATCAATTGCCGAAAGATAATCGTCCATTACTTGTCCGCCCCAATCTTTGCTGATTTGTTCATTCCACTCAACACCATGTCCAGGCATACCACGGCGATTTGGAGCCACAACAATATAGCCTTGAGCAGCCATTAATTGAAAACTCCAACGGAAAGAATAAAACTGCGTCAAAGGAGATTGTGGCCCGCCTTGGCAATAAAGCAAGGTGGGATATTTTTTTGAAGCGTCAAAATGGGGTGGAAGAATGACCCAAACCAACATTTTTTTGCCATCGGTTGTGGTAACATATCTTCTTTCGGTTTTGCTTAACGACAATGAATCGTATGTGGTTGTGTTTACGTTTGTTAATTGATGCCAATCTTTTTTCATTAAATTGTACGAATAAATTTCGGCAGCATGATTCATGTCAGTTCTGGTTACGATGATATTTTCTCCAGAAACAGCTACTAAACTTGCCACATCAAAATCGCCATTAGTCAATTGAATTACTCTTGGTAATTTTTTAGTCAAACCTGGAAAATCAACTTCAAAGAGCTGAAGTGTTCCGTCAATTGCCGCTTTAAAATATATTTTTTTTCCATCAGCACTCCAAAGAAAACTATCAACTGTGCCATCCCAATTCTGGGTTAAATTAATATTCATCCCTTTAAAACTAACTATAATATCGTTTTTATCGGCCTCATAGCCATCTCGTTTCATTTGCAACCAAGTTAAATTTCCGGTTGGAGAAAAAACGGGATGTGTGTCATAACCTAAATTGCCTTCGGTTCTATTAATCGTTTTTCCTGTTTCTAAATGATACTCGTAGATGTCTGTATTAGTGCTAAGGGCATAAGCAGTACCTGATTTTTTCTTGCAAACATACAAAATGCTTTTGCTGTCAGGTGACCAAATATAATCTTCGTCACCGCCAAAAGGTTTTTGTGGACTATCGAAATTTTCACCCTTCAAAATGTCAATTCCTACAGAACCTTCTTTGTTTTCTTTATAAAAAACATGATTGAATTTTCCTTCGTTCCATTTGTCCCAATGGCGATAATCTAATCCGTTATAGATTTGAACATTTGATTTTTCCAGTTCAGGATAAAAATCTTTTCCGTGAACGTTGTCGATTTTTACCGCTTCATCGTAAACAATATATTTCCCGTCAGGAGAAATGTTTTTGTTGTTTAATAATTCTTTGGTTTCGCTAACTTCTGTTGGATTTCCTCCACTTAATGGTAAGGTATAAAATTTAGAATTCGATTTGTTTTCTTCGGCAGAAGGCACATCAACCTTATAAACTATATTTTTTTCGTCTTTCGAGAGTCCTAATGCAGTTATTCTTCCCAGTTTTAAAAGTAATTCTGGTGACATTGTGTTTTGCGCCATCGCATTTAAGTTGATTATTATCAGCAGTATAGATGCTATTTTTTTCATTGTAAAAAAGTTTTTTTCAGAGTTTAAAAATACAAATTCTATTCCTAAAAACTTGAAGTTTTTTTAAGCTAATTTTATAAAACAGGAGCATTTTTTTTTACTTTTATACAAATTCCAGATTCAATATAATGGCAACAAAAGCAGGAGCAAAAAAACAGAAGCAATCCACAAAAAAGAACTCCGAAAATTTTATGGATAAAGTAAGGCGTTTTTTATTTAAGGCGATTTTATGGTTTTTTGGAAGCTCTCTTTTTTTTGTAGTGCTTTTTAAGTTTGTGCCAGTACCATTCACTCCGTTAATGATTATTAGAGTGATAGAAAACAACTTGGCAGGGAAAGAAATTTATTTTAGCCACGATTGGGAACCTATCGAAAATATCTCGGTCAATTTACAAAAAGCGGTGATTGCCAGTGAGGACGGAATGTTTCTTAAACACAATGGTTTTGATTTTAGAGCGATGCAAAAAGCGTATAAAAACAACGAAAGAGGTAGGAGAATAAAAGGAGGAAGTACTATTTCGCAACAAACCGCCAAAAATGTATTTCTTTGGCAAGGAAGAAGTTATCTCCGCAAAGGATTAGAAGCTTATTTCACGGTTTTGATTGAATTAATCTGGGGCAAGGAACGCATTATGGAAGTCTATCTTAACAGTATCGAAATGGGGAATGGGGTTTATGGAGCCCAAGCCGCAACCCAACATTGGTACAGAAAAGATGCCAAAAGCCTTACGAAAATGCAAGCTGCCGGAATTGCTGCCATTTTACCTAATCCACGAAAATATTCTGCTACCAGCTCTTCATCATATATCAATCGTAGGAAAGATAAAATTGTTCGCATTATGCGTCATATTGGCAAGATTGAGTATTAAAAAATACCGCAAATTGCTTCGCCTGTTCGACCTTTGGTCTCGGGTCATGAATTTGCGGTAAATTTTTTTTCTTCTAAATATTAAAATTCAATCCTAGAACAATGTTTCTTCCCATATTTGGAATTCCATCTGTTTTTAATCTCGAAAGATGTGCCGTATATTCTTTGTCCAATAAATTATTGGCATTCAGGTTGATGTCAAATGCCGTTTTTCCTAATTTCACTTTTCCGCCAAAACCAAGATTTAGCAGAGTATATCCATTCGTTTTTGTTTCGAAACCGCTTACATTGTCTTGATTGAAAGTAGTGGAAACATTCAGAGTTGCAAAACCATCTTCTAACCAGTTATTTATTTTAAAATCGGTTCTAATAGTATTGTTCCAATTATTTGCAGGAATTAAAGGCAAGTAATCGCCGTCTTGTTTTTTCCCGGTAACGGTTTCAAAACTGGTTTCATAATGCAACCAATCTAGTGGATGTGGATGAAAATGCAATCCGATTTCGCCACCATATAATTTGGCGTCATTTTGAATATATTCGAAAACGTCATTATAATCGATTATTTCACCAGTTGGCGAGGTGTAAATATAATTGTTGACGTGGTTGTAAAATCCGTTAGCAAAAAACTCGAAATGGCTGCTTTTATATTCTAAATTCAAATCTGTTTGAATGTTTTGTTCGGTTTTTAAATTTGGATTCCCGCTTTCATAACGATTTGTTCCTTCGTGAACCCCATTCGAGGTTAATTCTGCTAAATTGGGTGCTCTAAATCCGGAAGCCAAGTTCGCTCGTAAAATAAAATCTTTGGATAAATTTGTTTTGTATCCCAAAGACGCATTAAAACTGTCGAACGATTTGTCGAGAGCATCGAATGAACCCTCTTCACCCGAAATTCCGTGTGCCATTGTCGAGATATTTCTGTTGTCAAAACGCAACCCTGCCTGAATTGCATTCGATTTCCATTCGTAAATTCCAGTTCCGAAAACACCAAAATCATTGGTTGTGGCATCTGGAATTAAATATTCTTCTCCTGAATTAGCATTGGTTTGATGCATTCCTTGAATTCCAACGATGGATTCAAATTTCCCTATTTTTGGTAAATGATATTTTGCATCATAATTGAAAGTTTCCAATTTCATGTGCAAAACCGCAACATTGCTGTCTTCAAATTCGCTTCGGTCATTCGAAATATATCCCAAATCGACATCTAGTTTTGATTTTTCGAAAAAGAAAATGTTGTTTAAACTCAATAAATGATTGAAAACGCCCTGTTTAGGGAATTCTGTTTTTTTGCTTGTGGTTTGTTCTGCTATGCCATTTTCTGGAATTCCTAAATCTAAATCATTATAATTATAACGGAAAATACTCGAAAATTTCGAATTACTGTAGCCAATTCCGGTTTTGAAATCGGTTTCATTGTAGCGAGTATTGGTTACTCGATCGCTTTCTGCAATTTTATAATCGGAATGGGTGTTGTAGGTTCCACGAACTAAAAATTTCCAATTTTCTGTTGATGTTTTTAATCCTAATGAAGAATTGCTTCCCAAAGTGTTCGAGAATAATTTTTGGTTGAAATTAGCTTTAAAAGTTCCTGCTTCGGCAAACTTCTCTGGATTAAAATACAATACTCCACCCAAAGCATCCGAGCCATAAAGCAAAGAAGCTGGACCTTTTATTACTTCAACACTTTCGATTCCGGCATCATTCAATCCCAAACCATGTTCGTCGCCAAACTGTTGATTTTCTAATCGAACGCCTTGTGAATATACCAAAACTCGGTTGCCGCTCAAACCTCGAATAACAGGTTTGCCAATGGAAGTTCCTGTCGAAATTTGTGAAACTCCGGGAATTGTCGCTAATCCTTCGATTAGGGTTGCAGTTCCTTTTTGCTGCATTTCTTTGATGGTTGTATGTTCGACTTTCATCACGTTTTGCGATTGAATTTTATTGAAAGCTGTCGAAACAATTACTTCGTCTAATACAAATGGTTTGTTTTTATGAATTGTATCTTGTTTTATTTTTTTGATTTCTTGAGCCTGAAGCATGGCCGAAAATCCTATTAATAGGATGATGATGAATTTTTTCATTTGAAATGATTTTATTGTTAAATTGAAGCTGAAACCTCAAAGGTTTTAAAAACCTTTGAGGTCTGACAAAAGCGAATTAATTTCAGTTTAAACAATAAAAATCGGTGGAGCCCGAAGTGCAAAAAGGCTTCCTTTGAAGAATTGGGGGATTTCATTGAATTTGAAAAAATAATTTTCAGTAGGAACATTTATTTTTCTTAATTCAAAATGTGCAACATCAGTAGAAATAAAATTACTTATTGTAAAATCACATACGAAGCAATTATCAAAATTGTGATGTTGATGTGTGATTTCTTGTTTGGAATTGTATTTATGAGTACACTCCTTTTCAGAAAGTTGTTTTGCCAGATGTTCATAACTATGCACAAACTGGAACAGCATTGAGAACAATACTGCAACGATCAATATATAATTTACTATGACAAATTTCTTTTTCATACTTAACAAAGGTAGTTATACCCAATAAAAAAACCAGCTCACTTTAAGATTATTTAAAGTCAACTGGATTTAGTTCTAGATAAAATGGTTTTACACCAAATTATTAGCGATAATATATTCGGCAATTTGAATGGTATTTGTCGCCGCTCCTTTTCTTAAATTGTCAGCAACAATCCACATATTCAAGGTGTTTGGCTGGCTTTCGTCACGACGAATTCTACCTACGAAAACTTCATTTTTTCCTTCGGAATATCTTGGCATTGGATAAGTAAAAGTGTCCAAATTGTCTTGAACTACAACACCATCGGTATGATGAAGAATATTTCGCACTTCATTCACATCAAAATCATTGGTAAACTCTACATTCACTGCTTCGCTATGACCGCCAACAACTGGTACACGAACCGCAGTTGCTGTTACTTTTATCGAATCATCACTTAATATTTTTTTGGTTTCTTTAACCAATTTCATTTCTTCTTTCGTATAACCATTTTCTTCAAATGAATCACATTGTGGAATACAGTTTCTGTTGATTTTGTATTTATAAACCATATCGCCTTCAATTCCTGCACATTCATTTTCGAATTGTTGAACTGCTTTCACACCAGTTCCGGTAATGGATTGATAGGTGGAAACGACTACACGTTTGATATTGTATTTTTTGTGCAATGGAGCTAAAGCCAAAACCATTTGAATCGTAGAACAGTTTGGATTAGCAATAATTTTATCTTCTTTAGTCAATTCGTTTGCATTGATTTCAGGAACGATTAATTTTTTGGTTGGATCCATTCTCCAGGCTGAAGAGTTGTCTATAACGGTTGTTCCTACTTCAGCAAATTTTGGCGCCCAGTCTAATGAAGTTTGTCCTCCGGCCGAAAAAACAGCAATTTCCGGTTTCATATCCACGGCGGTTTGCAAGCCTACAACAGTATGCTTTTCGCCTTTAAATTCAATAATTTTCCCAACTGATTTTTCTGAAGCCACAAGAATTAATTCTGTGTAAGGAAAATCCCTTTCCTCTAATACTTTTAACATTATTTCTCCAACCATTCCGGTTGCGCCTACTACTGCAAGTTTCATATTATTATTTTAAATTGTTTTTTATTATTTTCAAATGCAAAAGTAATTAATATCTTTTTTATAACCATTAATTTTACAAAAAACAACAAAATGTTATAAACATAACAAATAAAAAAACCATTCGCCGAGTCGAATGGTTTGGTTAGAATATATAATGTAGCGGAAATTATTTTTTCAACAAATCTCTAATTTGAGTTAACAATTCTTCTTGAGTTGGTCCAGCCGGAGCAGCAGGAGCGGCTTCTACGGGTTTTTTGGTTTTATTATAGGCTTTAACAACCATAAACATTACAAATCCAACAATTACTAAATTGACAATTGTGTTAATCCAAGCGCCATATCTCACGGCAACTTCTGCCTTTGCAGCAACACCTTCGGCAGCAACTACTTCAGGAGAAAGCACATACTTCATATCGACAAAATCCATTCCGCCTGATAATTGTCCTACTAATGGCATAACGATGTCATTTACAAATCCTGTTACAACAGCACCAACAGCACCAGCCATAATTACAGCGACCGCAAACTCAACAACGTTTCCGGTCATAATGAAATTCTTGAACTCTTTTAGCATAATTTATTTGTTTTTTGGTTAATACTGAATACGAATATAATAAAATTTCCTTATTCTCGATAAAAAACACGTTTTACTCTTTGCGAAATGCTAGTGAGAATTTCATAAGGAATGGTGTGTAATTGCTTCGCCATAAAAGTCACAGTCGGGCTTTCGCCAAAAATCATCACAGCATCGCCTTCTTTACAGCGGATTTCAGTCACGTCAACCATCAACATATCCATGCAAATACTACCAATAATTGTCGCTTTTTGATTATTTATAGTCACAAAACCAAGACCGTTTCCCCATTGTCTTGAAATTCCGTCGGCATAACCTATGGGAATTGTGGCGATTTTTGAAGGCCTTTCGGCAATAAATCGTCTTCCGTAACCCACACTTTCGCCAACTTGAATTGTTCGGATTTGAGAAATAACAGACTTTAAAGCGCCAACGTTTTCTAAATATTTTTGTTCTTCGGCATCATTAGAAACCCCATAAAGTCCGATGCCTAAACGAACCATGTCGAATTGTCCTTGTGAGAAATTACTAATTCCAGAAGTATTCAAAATATGACGAATAGGATTTATTTGCAATTCATTCATCAATTTTGAGGACAATTTTTCGAATAAATTAATTTGAGATTGTGCAAATTTTTGATGTTCTAAGGTGTCACTCGTTGCCATGTGAGACAAAATACTTTTTACAGTTACGAATTTATTTTCTTTTAAAGTCGAAATTAATTCATCCAAATTGTCTTCTTCAAAACCCAAGCGGTGCATTCCGGTGTCGAGTTTGATGTGAATTGGAAAACCTTTCAAATTCTTTTGTTCGGCAATTTTAAGAAAAGCATTTAATCCTTTTAAACTATAAATTTCAGGTTCCAATTGATGCTGAATTATAGCCGAAAAGCTGGTGGTTTCTGGATTTAATACCATTATTGGCAATTGAATTCCAGAGTTTTTCAACGAAATTCCCTCATCGGCAAAAGCAACTCCCAAATAATCTACTTTATGATGTTCGAGTAATTTGGCGATTTCAAATCCGCCGCTTCCATAACCAAAAGCCTTGACCATAACCATTATTTTGGTTCCAGGTTTCAGCTTTGATTTAAAAAAATTCAGGTTGTGACTTATGGCGTTGAGGTTGATTTCCAAAACGGTTTCGTGGGTTTTCTCTTCTAATGCGGCTACAATTTTTTCGAATTGAAAATGTCTTGCCCCTTTTATTAAAATGGTTTCATTTTCGAATTTCAAAATAGTCAAATTTTCGATAAAATCTTCCGTATTTTCGAAAGTCAGACAGTTGGGGAAATTATTTTTGAAAGCAGAAATAGTTTTGCCAATGGCAACAACTCTCGAAATTTTATTTGAAATAATCAACTGCGAAACTTTCGAATACAATTCCTCATTGGTCAATCCGCTTTCAAAAATATCCGACAGAATTATCGTTTTTTTCTCGTGTTGCTTTTGATTTTCCAAGAAGTCAAGTGCCATTTTCAACGATTGAAAATCAGAGCTATAACTGTCGTCTATAATTGTCGAGTTGTTGATTCCGTTTTTGACTTTTAACCGCATTTCTACCGGGAATAATTGTTCGATTCGGTTTGCAATAGTTTCTTGATCGTAGCCAAAATAAAGCAAAACCATCAAACAAGAAATAGCGTTTTCTACAGAAGCGTCGTCTTGAAAAGGGATTTTTAGTTCAAAGATTTCCTTGTTTTTCACAGCGATTTGAAGTAAATCATTGTTTTTTTCGATAAAGACATCGGCATTTTTATCTGTAAAACTCCAATTAAATGTCTTACCCGAACACTTTCTTGTTTTGGATAAGACAGTGTCAACAATTTCATTTTTTTGATAAATTATGACTTCAGAATGCTTAAAAAGCTTCAGTTTTTCGGTAATTTTTTCTCCAATATTTGGAAAACCTTCATCGTGTGCCGAACCAATATTGGTTAAAATTCCAATGGATGGCTTGATAATAAATTCCAGTTTTTCCATCTCGTTTACTTTTGAGATTCCGGCTTCAAAAATTCCGAGATTGTGTTTTTCGTTGATAGCGAGTACAGATAATGGAACGCCTACTTGTGAATTATAACTTTTTGGGCTTCTAACGATGTTATATTCTGGGCTTAACAAAAAATTTAACCATTCTTTTACGATTGTTTTTCCGTTGCTTCCCGTCAATCCGATGATAGGAAAGTTAAAAAGATTTCGATGATGCGAGGCAAATTGTTGTAAAGCTTCTAGCGTATTTTTAACGACCAAAAAATTTGCTTTCCCCTCGCTTTCTTTTGGAATATAGGTAACTACAAAGTTTTGAACCCCTTTTTCAATCAATGCCGAAATGTAATTATGAGCATCATTATTTGGACCGACTAATGTAAAAAATAATGTTTGGTGACCATTTTGCAAGGAACGACTGTCGATGGAAATGTTGTCGATTGTGACATCAGGATTATTACCAAACCATTTGGCGTGGAGGATTTGACCAATATTTTTTATGGTTAAAGTCAAGAGCCTAACTTTTTTTGAGTGAAACTAAAAATTCTGTTGGAGTCATTATAGGAATTTCGGAGTTTTTGAAATCTTTCAAATCTCTTGTAACTATGTGTTTGCAATTCGCTTTTAAAGCACTAAAATATTGTAACCCATCTTCAAAATCAGTAAAATTTGAAGTTAAACTTTTTTCGATAATTATTTCATCAAGGGCTACAATTTCTGACAGTATTTTAAATTTTGTGATTTTTTCTTTTGCAATTGGCAATCCGAATTCTTTTCCTAAAAAATAGTTACAAGTGGCAAATGATAAGGCAGAAACACAAATTGTTAATTCTCCAATATCGGCAAGATTAACAATTATTTCTGCAGACTCAAAAAAGAGTTCTCTTTCGCCTAAAAAATCAAGCATTACATTTGTGTCTAGAAACACCTTCATTTATTTATACTTTTCAAGTAAATGTTCGTAGTATTCCTTTTTATAATCTAAATCGGCTGAGATTTCTCCTTTTCCTTTTGAGATACTCTTTACAAAGGGCGTGATTTCGGTTTTTTCTATAGATTTACCTTCTTTACTTGAAGTAATAATTTGAAGATACGATTCTATTATTTTAGACAAACTGCGTTCTTGCTCAGCAGCATAAATTTTTGCTTTTTCGATTACGTTTTTATCAAGCTTTAAAGTGAGTTTAGTGTCCATAACACAAGAATTTAGTTTTGTACGTACAAATATACAAAATATAACCGTACAAAAAACAAAATTAGCTTTTCGCTAACAATCCTCT